>JAJQAA010000037.1 GCA_021204045.1 Clostridiales bacterium | reverse complement strand
TTTTTTCATAAAACTAACGCCATTTTTAAAGCTGGATACCAAAGTCAGGTTTTATAATTGCCAGCCCTAATTCGCATGCTGGGAGGAAAAGTTTGCTTTGCCGCAATCTTTCCTGCTGTTGCAAATCGCGTTCAACGTCTCCAGCAGCGCGGCATTATCCTGCGGCGCGCGCACACCGATCCGGTAAAAACCGTTGCCAAGGCCCGCAAAACTTCTGCAATCGCGCAACAGAATCCCGCGTGCGAGGCAGGCGCTCCCCAGCTGCCCCGGCCACAGCTCATCCGGATCAGAGAAAAGCAGGAAATTGGCTGACGACGGATAAACCGTAAATCCCAGACGCGCCAGTCCCTCGCTCAGACAGGCACGCCCCTCACGGATCATCGCCCGTCCTTCGTCCAGGTAATCCGCATCCGCAAGAGCAGCCACCGCGGCCTGCTGCGCAGGCAGCGATACGCTCCACGGCTGGCGCTTATCTTTCAGGTCTTCGGCTAATCCCCGGTCGGAAACGCACGCATAGCCCAGACGCAGCCCAGCCATCGCATAGGTCTTCGTGAAGGCACGTAAAATCACCAGGTGCGGGAAATCATCCAGGCGGCGGATCATCGAACAGCGCGCCGGATCATCCGAAAGTTCGCAGAAACATTCGTCCAGAACAAGCAGCGAACCGTTTTTCTCACAGGCCTCTGCGAGCAGCGCCACCTCGTCCGCAGAAACCGCGCGGCCGGTAGGATTGTTGGGATTGCACAAAAATACCATATCGACATCCGGTCCGATTTGAACCGTCAGTTCCCGCATATCAACGGTAAAATTTTCTTCCTGCCGCAAGGCGGCTTGGCGAACCTCACAGCCGATTCCTGCTGCCGCCCGCTCATATTCGGAAAATGACGGCGCCTGCACAAGAACGCATCCCGGCCGCACCGCCTGCACAAGGAGATAAATCAGCTCCGCGGCTCCATTGCCGCAGACAATCTGTTTCTCCCCCAGCTGCAAACGCGCGGCAAGCTGCCGTACCAGTTTCCTGCATTCCGGATCCGGATAAGCATTCCAGCCCGTCATACCTTCCCGCAGTGCCTGCATTACCGTGCGCGGCAGACCGAGCGGATTTAAATTTACAGAAAAATCCAAACGCACATCATCGCGGCAGCTTCCACCGTGCATCTGGGCAATCAAAATATCTTCTCTCATCATCACACTCATTCAAACGTCTTTGATTTTATTTTCGAAGCAATCCCTGTCTACCAATCACCTTCGCGGCGATCGCATCCTCCCGGTCAACACCGTCAACGCGCTAAAACCAGCAAGCGCCACCCCCGATGCCGCAAGCATCAGTCGGTTTGCCCTGCGAATGTCCCCGGCGCAAACCGGCCGTTTTGCGTCGCCGATCGTCGGCTTGAAAACACGTTTTCCGAAATACCAGGCATCTCCCGCCAGCCGCACGCCGAGCGCTCCGGCACAGGCAGACTCGCTCTGAGCGGAGTTGGGACTCTTATGGCAGCGGCGGTCGCGCCGCCAGATCCGGTAAGCGTCCCGTCCGTCAAAACCGGGCAAAACCCAGGCGGTCGCAATCATCGACAAGGCCGTGATGCGTGCCGGAATCAGGTTTACGAGATCATCCAGCCGGGCGGCGGCTCGGCCGAAATAAAGATAGCGGTCATTGCGATAGCCAATCATCGAATCCATCGTGTTCACTGCCTTATAGAACAGCATTCCGACCGGCCCGGATAAAAACAGGTAAAACAACGGCGCGATCACGCCATCCGAAGCATTTTCCGCCACGGTCTCTACAGCAGCCTTAGCAATTCCTTCCTCATCGAGCCTTTCGGTATCACGTCCGACAATCCGGGAAACCGCGGTACGCGCTCCCTCCACATTTCCCGCTTCCAGACGTTCGCACACCATCATACTCTCGTCTCGCAAAGATCGCGCGGCCAGCAGCTGACCGGAAAGCAGGATGGACGCCAGAAAATGACAGAACGGATGCAGCAGCCACGCAATCCGCAGGAGAATCGTCCCCACAGCCGCACAGATCGCAGGCACAACCACTGCGAACACAGCTCCGCCGCAGAGTTCTCCCTTCGGCGTGCGTGGAAACAGAGAACGCAATTTACTCTCCAGAAACGTAATCAGATTGCCGATCGCGCGCACCGGGTGCCACCATCCCGGAGGATCACCGACGCAGGCGTCCCAGAGCACGCCAAGTCCGATCATTGCCAGTTTCATTTATTTTCTCCTTTGATAAGCAGCGGCAGGCCGCAGGTTACACGATAAACCGTATCCGCCCTGGCCGCCAGCCGCTGCCCAGCCACACCCACCGCGTCGCGCCAGTCGCGCTCAAAGCGTTCCATCGGCACAAGACCGCTGCCAACTTCCGCCAGGGTAACAATCTCCGGCTCCGTCTCCAGCACGGCGCTGACAAATTCCTGCGGATCCGTTCCGGACTCCATGATCCGGCGCAGAAAATCCTGAAAATCGACCAGACAGCGTTTTCCGATCGCTTCTTCCGGAGATATCCGACCGGCTTGCGCAACCATTGCCGCGAATTCCGTTTCCTCAAGGCCGGACAGCTTACGGGCAAATTCCCGTTTGCCCTGATAGCGTCCGCCGACGATTACAATCATTGTGCTTCTCCTTTTTCAGCTGAAAACCGCCAGTACCGCCAGCATGGCCAGCTCACACAGCTGCAGAAAATACCCCGCCAGATCACCGGTTACGCCACCAAACTCCCGCAAAGCCATATGCCGATACCAGATATACACCAGCAGCGCCGTAGCGACCGTGCAGCCGCCGGCCAGACAGCCGGCCGACACCAGCAAAAACAGACAGGCCGCTACTCCCCACAAAATCAGGGATACTGACACCAGCCGGTCATCTGCCCCCGCGGCAAAAGTCCCTGCCAGCCCTTCCGGACGCGCCTTCGGCAGATGGATCACCGACCAGGCGCTCAACGCCCGCTCCAGCACGAAAACCGCGGCTGCCGCAGGAAACGCTGTTTCCCGCAGTTCGCCTGCCACGGCAAGATAGGCGAACAGGTAGACCGCTCCGGCAATCAACGCGAACGCCCCTGTGTGCGGATCTTTCAGAATCTCCAACTTTTTCTCCCGGGATTGCCAGGACGCACGCGCATCCGCAGTATCCAGAAACCCATCCATATGGATGCCTCCGGTCACAAGAAGCGGCAGAATCGTCAGAACAACTGCACGCGTCAGCAAATTACCGCCCAGATTGCGTACCAGCGCGTCCACAGCCACAAAAAATGCTCCCAGCACGGCGCCGACAAGCGGGAAAAAACAGAAAACGCAGCGCAGCCCGCCGCTGCTCCATTCCCCTTTCCCGGAAGGGAGACGCGAATACATGGCAAACGCGGCCTGCAGACCGTCTCTGGCTGCCAGAAACGCTTTCAGAACATCAACTCGTTTATTTTTCTGATCGCTCATTTATTCATCCCTGACTTGTATACAATTTCAATGATTTCAGCGGCAGGGCAATCCCGTACACAATCTCCGTCACCGTATCGGCCCACGCAGCCAGCTCCCGGTTCACCCGAGCCAGCAGACGCAGATATCGTTCGGTATCTTCGTCATAGAATATCCCGTCTTCGCACACTTCGTTTGTCACCAGGATGAATTCCGAACACTGGCTTTGCAGATGCCGCAGCCCGGCCCACACACGGGAGATGATTTCCTCATCCGTTCCGCCCAGCTCAAATTGTTCATTGGCAATCAGATTGGAGATATCCTCAAGCAAAATCACATTTTCCCGCGCCGCAGTGGGAAACGTAAGCAATTTCAACGCATGACTGCATTCCATTGTCACAAAACCTTTTCCGGCGCGCAATCGTCGATGTCTCTCAATTCTCCCCTGCGCTTCCCTGCCCTCCGCAGACATTGTCGCCAGATAATAGCGATACTTTTGCAATGTATGTACGACAAGGTTCTCTGCCCAGGCGGATTTTCCGCTGCCGCTGCCGCCGGTCACAAGATGCATCATCCGTTTTCCTCCAGAAAAGACAGAATCCACTCCGGTCCGGACCGGTAATACAGATGAGGGAAACCGGCAAGCAGATTTCCATCCCGGTACATTGTCTGCCAGCTTGCTCCGCCCACCGGTTTAACCGCTGTCATCGCGCTGCCCGGATCGCTGCTCTCCCAGTAATGAAATTCATGACCGCGGATATGCTCCTTTGTTTTCTTATGGCCAAACAGACTCAGATACCCAAACGGCTGTCGTTTTCTCGCCCGCCGCGCCTCACCCGGCAGCATTCCGACCATCGGATAAACGCTCCCATCCATTCCCTCCAGCGACCGGTGCAGATAGAGAAAACCGCCGCATTCCGCGAGGATGCGAAGCCCATCCTTCGCCGCGACGCGGATCGAAGAACGCATTGCCTCATTCTGTGATAATTCTTTCGCGAAACGTTCCGGATAACCTCCTCCGAAAAGCAGCGCCGCAAGTCCCGCCGGCAGCTCCCTATCACGAAGCGGACTAAACGGAACCGGTTCCCAGCCCTGTTCACGCAGAAAATCCAGATTATCCCTGTAATAAAAGCAAAACGCCTCATCCCAGGCAACGCCGATGCGGCGAGACACATTCCCTTTGGATGATGCTGCGGCCGGAACCAGATTTTCCAGGTTTTCCGATATCAACGTTTTTATTTCCCCGGCGCTGCATGCCAACGCAAAAAGCCCGTCGACATCCAGCGACCCGTTCAGTTTTTCCGCCAACGCCGCCAGGCGCTTCCTCCAGTCCTGCTGCTCGCCCGGCAGCACAAGCCCCAGATGACGGCTCTCCAGCCTTGCCTCTTCGCATTCCGGCACATAGCCATACAATCGCAGTCCCAGCTTTTCGATCTGCGGGCGCAGCCGATCCGCCATCCCCGCGGACGTACGGTTAAGGATCACACCACGCACATGACTGTCAACACGGAAATCACGAAATCCCTGCAAAAGCGCAGCAATGGAAAGGCTGCTGCGTTTGCCGTCCACAATCAGCACCACCGGCGTATCGGTGAGACAGGCAATTTCATAGGCGCTCGCTTGCGTGCTGAAGCCGCCAAGGCCGTCATAATAACCCATCACGCCCTCAATCAGCGTCAGATCGGCTTTCTGTGCCGTCCGCAGCAACAGGCTGCGCAGATGATCGCCATCGAGAAAAAAACTGTCGAGATTATAACCGGCCACACCCAGCACATCGCGATGGAACAGCGGATCAATATAATCCGGCCCACACTTACAGCAGGCACAGTCAAGTCCCCTCTCCTGAAAAACCTTCAGCAGTCCGCAGGTCAGCATGGTCTTCCCGCTGCCGCTCTGCGGCGCGGCAATCAGCAGACGGGGTGGATTTGCATTTCTCATCGATCTTCCTCACTCTCATCCGCCCGTGAAGGTATGATGGTAACAATCCACACCGGATTCTCCCCCCGCATCAAATGGTATTCTCCCATCTTTCTGGCGCGTGACACCTGCACGCAGACGATCTCCGCCGCAAGCCTGCGCTCCCGCAGATACGTCTGTAACTGTGCCAGACTCTCCAGGGTGATCAGATTGACCACAATCCGTGCCAACGGATTCCTCTGTCGCAAAAAATCCAGAATTTCCCGCAACCTACCGCCGCTTCCGCCGATAAAGACCCGATCCGGCACAGGCAGTTCCATCAGAATTTCCGGAGCCCGTCCCTCACATACCGTGACATTTTCCACCACGAATTTTTCACAGTTATCCCGGATCAGACGACAGCCCTCCTCTTTTTGTTCCACTGCGAAAACATGACCGCGCGGAACCCGCAACGCCATTTCCACCGACACGGAACCGGTACCGGCGCCAACATCCCAGATAATATGATCCGGACGCAGCTCCAGCTTATCCAGCGAAACCGCGCGGATCTCGCTTTTTGTCATGGGAATTTCGCCGCGGATAAAGCATTCGTCTCTCATTGATCGTCTCCTTCCGGGCGCTGTTCATCGTCCCGTTCAAGAATCACCGCCGCAAGCACGGCGTCCGTCCGCCCGGTAAATTCCCGCGCCCTGCCGTGCAACAACTCTTCCTGCGGGTAACCGAGACAGACGCCGGCATCAATCCGTGTATCTCCCAATCCATGTGCTTCCAGCCTCGCACAGAGAGAACCGAGGGAAGTCTCCCCTCCAAGCAGCAAAAACAGCGGCCCGTCACGCTGCAGCAGACTCTCCACGTCACAGTCGCGGCCGTGCAGGCTGACCGGCCGCAGCGTCTCCCACGGGCGCTGCAGGCGCGCGCACAGCGCCGACATTGCGGATATCCCCGGCAAAATCACCAGCTTCCAGTCCGGAAGTTCCGTCATCTTTTTCTCAAATGTCGCCGCCGCACTGTAAAACCCCGTATCCCCGGAGCAGACCATACAGGCGCTGTCACAGTCCGGATGGCTTTCCAGCCAGAAAATCACGGCATCCCTCTGATACAAAGGTTCTGTTCGTTTCCCATTTGTCCATTCCCGCACATCATCCAGCATCCGCCGCGCGCCAAAAACCACATCAGCACGACGCAGAACGTCCAACGCCTCCAGTGTCAGCTGGCGGCCGCCGCCCATGCCCAGCCCGACAATCGTGATGGTACGCTGGTAAGCCACAGACTTCTCTTCGCTTGCGGTATCTGCATTCTCTTTTAACGTTCCTTTATCCCGTGCCGTTCGGTTCGTCGGCATCCTGTATCGTCCGGACCGATCAGAAAGTTCCCGCAGCCGTTTTTCTGCCCCATCCATGGAAATCCCCTGTTCGCCGACCGGCCGTTCAATCACAATCACCCGGCAGCCGCAGTCCGCTGCTGCGGTGAGCTTCTCGGCAAAACCACCGCTTTTCCCGGATTCCTTCGTTACCAGCCAGCGCGCTCCCGTCTGCCGCAGCAACGCACGGTTCATCTCCGTCGAAAATGGCCCCTGCATCGCAATCAGATGACTCCCCCGCAGCCCCAGCGCTTCGCATTCCGCCAGAATATGCGAATCCGGCAAAACCCTCGCGTAAAGACGTCCGGCAAGACCTGTCCTCCCCGCAAAAACCGGCAGCTCCTTGCTCCCCGTCACAAGCAGCACCGGTTCCCGGTCTGTTTCGAGGATTTCGGCTGCCTCCCCGGCTGTCTCCGCACGGAAAATTTTCACATTGTCCGCTTTGAAAAGCGGCGCGGACTCCCGAAGCACCCGCAGACACTCGACCTGCGTCGCCCGACAGGCCGCCGCGATCGACCGAGAGGCCAGAGCAGCATGGGGATGCGTCGCGTCCAGCACGAGACGCGGGGTCTCTTCGAGGATCAAAGCGGCCATTTCCGACTCGTCCAGGGCGCCACAACGCACCCGAAGCATGCCTTCCCCGTTGAATTCCGGCTCACCGCAATCCTCCATCACCGCCCGGCCATATTCAGAAGTTACGCTCACCAGTACCCTCAGTCCCAGCCGCACGGCACAGATCGCCAGCTTACGTCCCTCCGTTGTTCCTCCAAATATCAGCACCTCTGTCATCTTGTCCGCACCTGATTATCTTCGTTTTCCGCCGCATTTTCTCTCGCATCCCGACCGGTCATCATCCTCGCTCTGTCTGAGCGGCCGGAAGCTTTACCGTGTAATTTCCGGCCGCGATCGCCAGCGTGATTCCGCCGCAAATCTGTTTTTGCACGAGCATGCGGCCATTTTCTCCGGCAGCCAGAAGTGCCGCGCGCTCGCAGACGTTGCCGACGCCGGTCACGCTGCGGACAAATTCGGATTCCTCAAATGTTCCGGCTGCCGCTTCCAGCGCTTCGGCTGGCCAGGTCTTAAACGGGAGTTTCCAGACGTCCGCCAGCTCAAGCAGCCCCGGTTCCCGCGCTTTTCGGTCTATGCTGGCCAGACAGGCCACCGACCGCGCCTCCAGTCCCGTCTCATCCAGTACCTTCGTGAGAGCCTCTGATAAAGCCGGCTCGGATATTCCCCGGCGGCAGCCCACGCCGACCGCCAGCACCGGCGGAGCCAGCCGCAAAATCTTCGCAGGATCGGAGGCAAACCAGCTCACCATGTCATCCGGCCCGGCCTTCGTCCGCGCGGTAAGCCAGACATTCCATTCACAGAGCTGCCCCTGCACGCAGCCCTCCGGCAGCGGCCCCTGCAGCGGATAATCGCTGTAAAAACCAACCGGCTGATCCTCCAGCATCGCCGCCGCGACCTGCTTTGCAAGCTCCCGGTCCGCAATCGCAAGTCCGCGCCTGGCCGCCCAGACGTCGATCGCCTCACGGCCATTGACATCGGATGCTGTCGTGACCACCGGCGCCGCGCCGATCAGATCCGCGATAGTCCCGGCCAGCGCATTCGCGCCGCTGACATGGCCGGAAAGCAGTGAAATGGCAAACCGCCCGCGCTCATCCACCACAACAACCGCCGGGTCCTGATATTTATCCCGCAGATGGGAGGCGATCGCGCGCACGGCAATCCCTGCCGCGCCAATAAAAATCAATCCGTCCGCCGTCTCAAACTGCCTTCCGGTCCACTCCGCGAGCGGTTCCTCCACCGCGCACAGACCGGGAACTTCCTGAAATTCATTTAAAAACCGTTTTTGTATGTAGCCGTTGCAGTCTTCGCCACGGTCGCGAAAACCCTTCACCAGTCTCCCGCAGAGCGTAGCCCCCGTCCGCGTGAAGCTGATCACCGCCAGTTTCATCGTCTCACTTCTTTCGTGTTACATGCTGTTGCTGCCTGATGTTTGAGTCAAAATTTCTGCAGATTGCCTCAAAGAACGCCCTGCAGTATCCGTGTTTCACGCTCCGTCATCCCGGCGATCCCGTATGCGGAGGAAAAGACGATAACCTCAACCGTGGTCTTTCCCTGTGACCAATGCTCCATCCATCGCTTCACCGCCACCGCGGTGTGCGTCAGCACCGCCTGCGCCAATCCGTTCTCCACCAGAATACCGACTGCCTCCTCCGTCGTGTTGCAGCCACGGATTCGTCCCAGAAGATCCTCGCCGTCCGCGCCTGCATCCAGCACCTCCCGCGTGAGCGTTTCCATCAGCTCCATGCGCCGGTCCCCATAAGCAGAGTGTGTATTGCGCACACCTCCGGCCACCTTTACCAGCTTGCCGATATGACCGACAAAAAGCATCCGCGTAAAGCCCTCCGACGCGGCTGCTTCGACCGCGTCCGCGACAAAATTGCTGCATTTTACTGCCTCACCGAGCGGCACGCCCAGCGTTTCCAGGAGAAACGTCTCTCCATAATTTCCCGGCGTCATCAGCAGACGCCGCAGGCCGGAAACCGCTTTCATATGAATCTCCAGGCGGATCGTCTCCAGCAGCGCAGTCTCGCTCATCGGCTCGACAATGCCGGTCGTACCCAGCACGGAAATCCCGCCGCGGATGCCGACACGCGGGTTGAAGGTTTTTTCCGCCAGAACCGCACCCTCCGGGATCGAGACAATAACGTGCAACCGTCCTTCCCATCCGGCCGCAGTGCAGGCCTCTGCCACCGCCGACAGAATCATGCGCCGCGGTACCGGATTGATCGCATAGTGCCCGACCGGACAGGAAAGTCCCGGCAACTGCGCGATCCCGATCCCCGTACCGCCATCCAGATAAAAATCCGGAAATTCTTCCAGGAAATAGCCGCGGCCATGAGCCAGCAATTTTTCCCAGTTCTTCCCGTCCACCATTTTCACGGAAGCGCAGATCCAGGCGCCGTCCGTCACGTCCGGATCATCTCCGGCATCCTTTCTCACACCCCAGCCGGACTCTGCAAAATACCGCGGCTCCCAGGCCGCCGTCTGACCGTCCGGCAGATGGATTTCCACCGTTTCCGGCGATTTCCCTGTCAACAGAAAAACGGCCGCAGCCTTCGCCGCGGCCGAGGCGCAGCTTCCCGTAGTAAACCCAGTCCGCAGCAGCCGACTCTGTTTCATTTTTGCGCTCCCTCATCTGTCATAGATGCCGCCTCCTGCCGCATCTGCTTATGCCGTTTTCCAACCAGACCGCCAATCCGCCCGCTTTCCTTCGAGGTCAGACAGCGCCAGCCCTCCGCCAGCACGCGGTCAGCCAGCCCCAGCTCCTGCGCAATCTCAAATTTCAATGCTTCCTCCGGCGTCATACTGGCCGGATCAAACGGTTCCTTCGTCTTTTTACTCATAATAGGGCCACACTCCTTTTTCGCCTGCGACGTCCGCACTCGCGGACATATCCGTTTATCCAGGAGTATACCCCTATTCTCACGCGACTATTCAACGCCGCGGTTTCAGGCTCCAGAATAACGTTCCATCGTTTCTGGTCCGCTCAATCAACCCTTCCCCATACAGATAATCAAGGCAGGATAAGGACTTTGACCAGATCATCGTGATAAGCGCATAGCGGCCAAAATTCATCGAATCCCCGCTCTTTCCGTAGACATGTTCGGAAATTTCCCGGGTCGTCATCGGCCTGCCTTCTTCCCTGAGGACATCTCTCATCATGCTGCATTTATCCATATAGCTGTGGGCAATCCGCTCCACCTCCGCATCAACATCGCGAATCGGATCAAAATGGCACGACAGGAAATCACAATGCCCGTATTTGCTCTTCATCTCCAACAGCGAATCCAGATAATAATGAAGCATGTTCAGATCTGCTTCCTGACTGTCCACAATCGGCACAATCGTCGTCATCAGCTGATCACCACAGAAAAACAGTCGTTTGTCCGGTTCATAAAGACCGCACTGGCCATACGTATGGCCGCGCAGCAGTACCAGGCGGAAATGATATTCCGGATAACGGAGCACGCCTCCGGGATATACCGGTTCAAATGAAAACGTGCTGGATTTACCTCTTATTTTGTACTGTTCTTCCGCAAACGCCATGATATTTTTGTACAGAACCGGCGTCAGCTCCGGTGTCACTCCCGCCAGACGGAAACCATTGTCCCGGCACTTTACATCTGATAGATAATCATAGGATAATCCGATCGGATGGATGATCTCATCCGGATTCATCAGAATGCGCGCGCCCTTTTCCTGCAGATCCGGGACCAGACCGATATGATCCGGGTGATTGTGCGTGATAAACACATCCAGATCCTCGCAGCGAATATTCAGCTCCTCCAGCATATGAAACAGGATCCTCCGGTCCGGTTCCTGATTCATGCTCGTATCGATCATCAGACTCCGGCCCGGCTGCTTCAGCACATATAGATTGCGCGGACTTAAATAGGGAACAGAGTAAGTGATTTTCTCTTCAAACAGATTGTGGCAAATTTCCCGCATGGTATACCCCTTAATCAGACTGCATACAAAAGATTGAGCGGCTCCGGATGGAACCGCTCTGACATTCCCTGTTAGCTGCGGACAGCGTTTACAGTAGAAATTAATTTAATTCGGAAGCAGCCACCGCGTCAATGTCAACATCCACCACATCCGGATCCTGCACGCGCTCCGGCGCGTTGAGCAGCGCCTTGATGCTCAGGCTGATCTTTTTGTCTTCGCCATTGAAATCGACGACCTTCGCCTCGATCTCCTGACCGATCTTTAAAACATCCGAAGGTTTCTCCACATGCTCTCTCGCAATCTGAGAGACATGGAGCAGCGCGTCCACACCCGGTTCCAGCTCGACAAACGCGCCGAAATCCGTCATACGTGCCACACGTCCGCAGACAATGCTGCCGATCGCGTATTTGTCTGCCGCATCCGCCCATGGATTGGCATCCGAGAATTTCATGCTGAGGGCAATCTTTTCACCCTTGATATCCTTGATCAGCGCCGTCACCTGGTCGCCGGCATGGAATACCTTCTTCGGGTTCTCAATCCGGCCCCATGACATCTCGGAAATATGAAGCAGGCCGTCGGCTCCGCCCAGATCGATAAACGCACCGAAATCAGTAACATTTTTCACGGTACCCTCGACAACGTCGCCCACCTGGATGCGCTCAAACAAAGCCTTCTGCATCTCCGCCTTGCGGGCCAGCATCAGCTGCTTGCGGTCGCCAATAATACGGCGGCGGCGCGGGTTGAACTCGGTAATCACGAACTCGATTTCCTGGCCGGCATACTTGGTCAGGTCGCGCTCATAGGAATCGGATACGAGGCTGGCCGGAATAAATACACGCGCCTCCTCAACTAATACGCTCAGGCCGCCGTCCAGCACCTGAGTCACCTTTGCCGTCAGAACCTCATGGTTCTCGAACGCTTCCTCAAGACGCTTATTGCCGCGGTCTGCGGCCAGGCGCTTGTAGGAAAGCGCTACCTGGCCTTCTCCGTCGTTGACCTTGATCACCTTGGCCTCCAGCTCATCTCCGACCGAAACCGCGGTGCGCAGATCCAGACTCGAGTTGTTGGAATACTCATGTCTGGTAATGATGCCATCGGACTTGCAGCCTATATTTAAGACGATCTCGTCTTCTTTCACATCGATAACCTTACCCGTGACGACCTCTCCTGTACGTATGGTTTTGATGGATTCCTCCAGCATTTGTTCAAAGCTTAAATCTGACATTGGCATGAACCTCCTCGATTATTTGTTTGGGGGTGGACGCCCCCGCTGTAATACCTACGTTGCGCACAGAATTCACACATTCAGGATTAAAATCATCCAGTGTCTGGATAAAGTAAGTGTTTTTACATTCCTTTTTGCATATCTCAAACAATTTCTGCGTATTGGAACTGTGTCTGCCGCCGATAACGAACATCACATCCACCTGCGCAGCGATACGCCTGGCCTCCACTTGCCGTTCCTGTGTTGCATTGCAAATCGTATTTAAAACAAGTATATCATACCCCTTTTTGATTATTTTTTCAACTAAATCTTGAAATTTCTTGTAATTAAATGTCGTCTGCGCCACAATACAGAGTTTTTCATCCGTCCCGGCCAACAGTTCGTCAATTTGCTCCGCATCTTCAATCACCAGCGTATCCGCAGCACTCCAACCGCGGATTCCCTCTACTTCCGGATGTTTCGGATCACCTGCAATGATAACCCGCCTGCCCTCCTCGCGCTGTTTTTGCACGATACCGTGAATTTTTTTTACAAACGGACAGGTGGCATCGACCAGCGTGATACCTTCGCGGTCAAGGAGATCGTAGACCGCCTTTCCGACGCCATGGGAGCGGATAATGACAATCCCTTCCCGCAGAGCCGCCAGTTCCTCCTCCGTATTCAGGACATGGACTCCCTTCTCCTCCAGATCCTGCACGACTTCTTCATTGTGGATGATCGGACCAAAGGTATAGACCGGACGGTCCGCTGTGCGGATCTGCTCGTAAACCTGGTCAATCGCCCGCTGCACGCCAAAACAAAACCCCGCGGTTTTGGCAACCATCACTCCCATTTTGCTCTCCTTATGAAACAGACGGATACCACACGGTCAGGAAGTTCGCGAAGGAAGTCCCCGCTCTCCGGCTTTCTGCAGGATTGCCGCCAGCACTTCCTCGACGTCCAGAGCGGAACTGTCGATGAGAACGGCATCCTCCGCCTGGCGCAGCGGCGCCACCGCCCGGTTGCGGTCCCGCTCATCTCGTTCTATAATATCTTGCTCAATTTCCTCTAAATTACACGCCGCGCCCTTTTCTGTCAGTTCTCTGCAGCGGCGCTGTGCGCGCACCCGGGAACTGGCCGTGAGAAAGATCTTGAGATCCGCGTCCGGCAGAATGCAGGTACCGATATCACGCCCGTCCATCACCACGTCATGGTCCGCTGCAAGATCACGCTGCAGAGAAAGCAGATGTGCGCGCACTGCAGGCCAGGCGCTGACAATCGAAGCCGTATTTCCGACCTCCTCCGTGCGGATCAAACCAGATACGTCCTCCCCATCCAGCATCACATGCTGCGCGCCGTCCACATGGCAGATCGAAACGCTGGCACCGCCAACCGCTTTGCTGACTGCTTCCTCATCCTGCGGGTCAATCCCGCGGCGCAGCATATACAGCGCCAGCGCCCGGTACATCGCGCCCGTATCGACATAGATAAAGCCCAGACGCGCTGAGACGGTCTTTACGATCGTGCTCTTACCCGCGCCTGCCGGGCCGTCGATCGCGATATTGAACGATTTGCGGCGGATTTTCCCATCCGCAATCCGATAGGCCTCGCCCCATACGGTCTCGATCCCGTCGCGGATCATCACATAGCTGCCGTCCGGCAGCGCAAGGAAGGAACGGCCAAAGCTGTCCCCATATGTAATATCCTCAAACAGACGGCGGCCATCCAGCACGGAATCCTTTACCATCTGATAATGCGGCAAAATCATCGTCTTTGTCAGACCCAGGCCGGTGAGGAAACGCTCATAATCCGGATCAAGCGACTCACCCTCCAGCTCCGGCTGCGCGTAGACAACATCGGCACTATTCATCGTCCCCGCGCTGATGCCGATGACAATCCCGGCAAAATCCTGTATTTTCTCACGCAGTCCCAGCTTCTGAAAAAAGCGGTTCTGCGTCGGCACATGGCCTCCGCCCAGGAAAATCACGTCATAGCCCTGCAGCGTCCGCGCGATCTCAGTCCCTGTACGGCCATCCCACAGATCAAAGCAGGCCACAGGAAGCGCCTCATGTTTCAGGGCGGCTGCAAAATGTGCCGTCATCTCTTCATTCATTTCCCAGTCGTCGGGCGAAGCCGCAATCATCAGGCAGCGCGCCGACTCCGGCCAGCATGACCGTAGATTTTCCACAAAATCATTGCTCTCATCCAGGCCATCTACCCGGCGGCTCTGATCCAGAGGTCCCGTGGGGCTGCTCGTCAAAAATATTGTCATTTTCTTTTCCTCTCAGTATCGTTTATTTAACCGGGTGCCTCATTGAAAACCACTCTAGCGGTACAGCTCCCGGGTAATTTTTTCGTGCGAGGAACCGGCAAACTCCTTTGTGTCCGCGATCGCAAGTCCCTCCAGCAGCTGATGATTCAGATAAGAATCCGCCGGATAATGGCGGTTCCAGCGATAGACCAGCACCGCCTCCACGCGTGGAAGCCACAATGCGGCGTCCAGATCCTCCACAAAGCAATAATCGCCGTCTGCCGCCTGCTCCAGAAAATTCTCCGCGATAACAATATCCGTCCCGGTCTCCTCCGTAAACTGTTTCCGGCTGTAGGCATTCATCCACAGGCGTCCGCTCCCCACCAGCGTCAGCAGATCCGCGCGAAGCAGGCGGTCCTGACTTTGGCGGCGGTGGTTAAACATCATCCCGTCTTTATCGTCAACGCAAACTACTACAATCATTCCAGATCCTCCTTCGCATATCTTAATGAAAAAACGGACGCTTGTCAACTGCTGTTCTCCCCGCATTTTGCTGTTGCGTAATCATTTTGGCATTGCATTTTGACGATGGTTGGTTTACACTCACAAAGAGGTAGAAAAATTACCATTCCATGGCAATCACGAAGATAAGCCCGAATCTCCGGGCAGATGAGGAACCATATGGATACAATCGCAGTACTGATCCCCTGCTACAATGAAAGCCGGACCATTGCAAAAGTCGTCGCCGACTGGCACCGCGCCCTGCCGGGCGCTGCCATCTATGTCTATGACAACAATTCCACGGACGGCACAGATCAAATTGCCGCACAGGCCGGTGCCATTGTGCGCCACGAATACCGGCAAGGCAAAGGCTGTGTCGTACGCCGTATGTTCCGCGATATCGACGCGCGCTGCTACGTCATGGTGGACGGAGACGATACCTATCCGGCCGAGGCAGCAAAAGCGCTGGTCACCCCCGTTCTGGAGCGGCACGCTGATATGGTCGTGGGCGACCGGCTTTCTTCCACTTATTTCAGGGAAAACAAACGTCCCTTCCACAACAGCGGCAATTCCCTGGTGCGCGCCTGCATCAACCAGCTTTTTCGCAGCGACATCAAGGATATCATGACCGGCTGCCGCGCGTTCAGCTGGCAGTTTGTCAAGACGTTCCCCGTACTTTCTACCGGGTTTGAGATCGAGACTGAGATGACCATCCATACCGTAGATAAAAACATGCACATTGAAAACGTGGTCATCGACTACCGCGACCGGCCCGAGGGAAGCGAGTCCAAGCTTGACACCTTCCGTGACGGGTTCTGCGTGCTCGGCACGATCGTCTCGCTGTACCGCAACTATATGCCCGGCATGTTTTTCGGCCTGGCTGCCGCCGTGCTTCTCGCGCTTGCCATCTTTTTCTTCGTGCCGGTATTTTGCGACTACCTGCGCACCGGCCTGGTCGCGCAGTTTCCGACCCTGATTGTCTGCGGCTTCTGCGTGATCGCGGCCATACTTGCGTTTTTCGCCGGCCTGATCCTGGAAACCATCAAGCAGAAGGACCGGCAGGCCTTTGAATTCCGCCTGCAACTGGCCGATATGGAATACAAACGACGTAAGGAGGATGAGGATGGCCGGACGATTTAAACTCACATGATCCACCTGTATTGCTGTTCTGACCGGCTTTCTGCTCTTTCTGGCTGTATTTCTGGGACGGGTTCTGCGCCAGTATGCGTATGACCCGGCGGCATCCATTCCCGCCGCATCCATTTGTCATGCCATACTGACCGCCCTGATTGCAGCTGTTCTGGCCGCGCCGCTGTTTGCCTGGCTGTTTCTGGCACAGCTCCGCCCCCAGCCATGCCGCACCGGACTGCGTTCTTTTTTTCTCACCTGGCTGACGGTCTTTATCAGCTGGATTCCCTGCCTGCTGGCTTTCTGGCCGGGGCTTTACAGCTATGACATGTCCTGGCAATGGGAAATGTTCGTCGAACACGACTACAGCACCCACCATCCGCTGCTTCACACCTGGCTCTCCGGCACGCTGCTCAAGCTGGGAAACCAGTATTTCGGCTCCTACAATGCCGGGCTGGCGCTCATCTGCCTGTTACAACTGTTATTTCTAGCCGGCTGCGCCGCTTTCGCGATGAATTACCTTCGGAAAACGGGGCTTCCCCGCCTGCCGCGGCTCCTTGCTCTGCTTTTCTACCTGTTTTTCCCCTTTCATGCCGTGCTCGGTATCAGCACCACCAAAGATACCTGCTTTGGCGGTCTCTTTTTAGTCGTCTTCGTCTGTGTCTGCGATATGGTCCGCAGCCATACCATTTACCGCGGCTGGCGGCTTGCCGCCTTTCTGGCCGTAGCTGTGCTCATGGCACTGTTCCGCAACAACGCCTCCTACGGTCTCGCCCTGACCGCGCTCTGCGCCCTGTCCGTTTTCCTGCTGCGCCTGATGACCCGGAAACGCGAATGGTTCCTGCTGCATATTTCCCTGCTCTTTCTGATCATCATTCTGGCCGGTTCTGCTCTGAACGGCGTCATGAAACGCGCCCTGGACGCCCAGTCCGGAAGTGTCGTGGAAATGCTCGGCGTCCCCATCCAGCAGCTGGCGCGCACCTATGTCAGCCACGCGGAAGAGCTGCCGGAAGAAGACAAAGAAGCGCTGTACTCCTACATTCCGGAGACAGCGCTGTGGAATTACAAATATTATATTGTCGATCCGGTCAAGTCCCGCATGGATACGCAGCCGGTAGATGAAAACACAAAGGATTTTCTCCGGCTCTGGCTTCGTATCGGCAGACAATACCCCGGCGAATACCTGCTCGCGGCGCTCTACAACACGATGGGCATCTGGGCGCTGGGCGGCGATTCCAGTTGCAGCGTTGTCTATGATATGCGCGAATTCTATGACGAAACGCATACGCTGACCAGCCACAGCCTCCTCCCCGTCCTGCAGCGCTATTACCGCTGGTTTAACAATGAAAATCTGCAGAACCATCTGCCGTTTGTCTCAATGGTCTTCTACACGCCCACCTACGTCTGGTGCGTCATCCTGGGCGCGGCGGCCCTGATCTGCAAGCGGCGTTACTATGAGCTTCTGCTTCCCGCGATGCTGGGAGGCTATATCCTCACCCTGGCCTTCGGGCCGTGCATCATGATCCGGTATCTCTTCAATATCATTCTCTGCACTCCCGTCCTTCTTGCGGCTGTCTGGTGCGGCCAGCCGGTGCAGTCAGTCCGATAATTCGATCCATCTGCCGTCCGCGTCAAAGCTCCAGGTCACACCGTCGATCTCATAGTCGCCGGTCACCATGACCGCATTCTCATCGAAATAATACCAATTGCCGTCAATCTCCTTCCAGTTCGCGGCCAGGCTCTCGCTGAAATCATTGATCCAATAATGCCAGCCGCCGGAATACCACCAGCGCTCACCTGTCTTCTCCGGCGAGGAAAGCTTGACAATCAGCACGCCGTCACGCATCTGTACGCTGTCTTTTGCGGGCCAGGGCGGCATCTGCTCCGACGCGTAATCCACAGCGGCCTCCCGCTGTTCTTCATCCGCTGCCTTCAGCTGTATCCCCATGACCCCGGCCAGGCCGATGATGCGCTGGTTTCCGCCCGCCCCATAGTAACTTGCGTCCCACTCAAAAAATGAACGTCCCGTCACCTCGCCGGCAAAGATTCCCTCCGGAAGATCCGGAGCCAGCTTGCCCACAAACATCACCGGCACATCGGACAGCCGTTTCCCGGCCGTCTCCTCCATCGCCCCCGCGATACGGTTCATCAGGTGCTGATCGGCCTCCCAGGCCAGATGCGCCGCCTCCTGGCGCGCACAGCTCAAGCCCACCTGCTTCCAGGCACAGATCGTGCACACCAGAAGAAATGCCGTTTTGATCCATCGCTCACGCAACACGCCCGCCAGATAACCGAAGGCCAGCGCCGCCGCCAGCGAATAGTAAAACCGGGAACGCATCGGGCCGCCGTAGCCCATGATCACAAACAGAAACGCCGGCGACAAAATATACAGCACCATCGCTGTCAGAAAACAGTAAATTCCCCGGCCGCGGACGCGCAGGGCGCGCACAAGCATCACCGCGCAGCCCAGAAGCAACACCGGCAGAAACAGTACCTGATAATAATCCGCACCGCCGGTATACATCTGCACAACCGCTTTGCGAACCGCCATCACGCAGGCAGCCGGATCGATTTTCCACAGGATCATATTGGAGGTGTACTCCAGGCTCCCGTAGAAATGCGTGATCACCTTGCCGATCAGCTGCCAGCCAAGCAATCCCCCCATAAACAAAATCAGCTGCTTTGCACCCGCGGCAAACCAGAAGAAAAACGAGCGCTCCCCCTCTGACGAATAGATCAACAGATAGGAAAACAGAATCGTGATAATGTAAACAAGCGCAAACGCCTGATAGGTGGCAAGCGCCCAGATCAGAAAAATGAGCGCCGGACAACCGCAGCCACAGACATGACGCAGCCACAGGCCGGGATACTCCCCCAGGGCACAGGGGCTATCAAAAACCGTCCGCGCAGCAAAGTAAGCCGCCAGCGCGCAGCAGACAAAGGCCCAGGCAATTTCCATGGACTGCAACGTAAAATACATCTGCTCCGCAAGAATGAGCGAGGACAAAAACAGCGCGGAAAACACCAGATAAAAACGCCGCGCATCCACTGTTCCACGGCTCCAGCGGTCCGTCAGGAAAGCTACGAGCAGCACCGCCAGATTCAGAAACAGAACCATAAGAAAATTGGACGCGAAAGGAACCGCGTAACCAAAACCAAACAGTTTCTTCGACAATACCAGCCCATAACGCCCCGTACGGCACCAGACCAGATTATACTGATCCACATTGTTGAACGCGACCTCGCTGTCAATGCCGACGTCGTGGTAAAGCAGCCGGATCCCGAATACCAGGAAGGAAAAGACCAGAATCACGGCCATCTCCAGCCGGTGTATCAACATCCAGTCTCTCAATTCTCGTAAATCCGCCGCCAATTGTTTCATACCGCGCTCCTTGTCAATCCCATATTACTCAGATTATCGGATTTGTTCGTTCCGCCGCCATTATAATTCAAAAAAACCTGCTTGTCACTCAACATTTCATTTGACTTTTGCATTTCCAAATTTTTTAAAAAAATAGTTGCTATCCGAAAAAAATCGTGTTATACTATCTGAGTTCGCGGAAGTGCTGGAATTGGCAGACAGGCTAGACTAAGGATCTAGTGGCGGTTACGTCGTGTGGGTTCAAGTCCCATCTTCCGCAGCATTCCTCGATAGCTCAGTCGGTAGAGCACGCGGCTGTTAACCGCGCTGTCGTAGGTTCAAGTCCTACTCGGGGAGCTTTGCAGAAGTGGCGGAATTGGCAGACGCGCACGGTTCAGGTCCGTGTGGTAGCAATACCTTGTGGGTTCGACTCCCATCTTCTGCACGATCGATAAAGACGCTGAAGGGCGTCTTTTTTTATTGCATCAAACCGAAAAGTCAATTTTTACCAAATTTAAACTAATATCAGACCTTATCTATGCCTCCCGCATCGTGTATTATAAGCACATCAGTTGTACAGCTGTTAAATAAAAAATGAATGAATAAAAATGTCGATTAAGGAGGAAATGAATATGTGGCAGAATTTGAATAAATTCGGAAACGAAAACGATAGTCTCGACATTACGGCCTTCATGTCACTGCTCCATGTCATCGGCTATAACGGCGACCTGGACGGCGAAAATGAGGTAGATCCGCTGCTTTGGACAGGAGGCTCTTCTGTCGCAAAACACGATACACTTTCAATCTAGGAGAAAAAATTTAACTGCAAGAAAGCGGGGATATCATAGCTGATAGCATATGGTATCCCCGTTTTCCTTTATCATTTCTCGAATTTACCAGATCATGATCCCGATCAGAACGTACATACAAATCAGCGGCCCCTCTCAAGGAGCCGCCTTCTATCACTTTCCATCATTTCAGACGAATCGCAAATGTCTTCGTCCGCTTCGCTTTTATTTGCCTTATCTCAGGCACACTTACGCCAGTTTGCCCTTCGCGGTCTCGGCCAGCTTCGTAAATCCTTCCGCGTCATTGATCGCCATATCGGAAAGGATCTTGCGGTTCAGCTCGATACCGGCCAGCTTCAGGCCATACATGAACTTGCTGTAGGAGAGACCGTTCATACGCGCTGCCGCGTTGATACGGGCAATCCAGAGCTGACGGAACTGTCTCTTTCTCTGCTTGCGTCCCGCGTAAGAACTGGCCAGCGCCCTCATTACAGACTGCTTCGCGATCCGGTACTGTTTGGAACGGGCGCCACGATAGCCTTTCGCCATCTTCAGAACTCTATTGTGTTTCTTTCTTGCGTTTAAACCGCCTTTCACTCTTGCCATTGGTTTTTCCTCCTTCTCACACGAAACCTACAGATACGGCAGAATCTTCTTCATTACCTTCGCGTTGGTCTGGTCGGTAACGATGTCTTTTCTGAGATTCCTTTTTCTCTTGGTGGACTTCTTTGTCAGGATGTGAGACTTATATGCTTTGTTGCGAACCAGTTTACCGGTACCGGTCTTTTTGAAACGCTTGGCAGCTGCTCTGCTTGTTTTTAATTTAGGCATAATTCTTCCTCCTTAATTTTCATTCCTTTTGCTACTTTTTGGCAGATAAAAACATAACCATGCTGCGGCCCTCAACCTTGGAAGGCTTATCGACAACAGCGATGTCCTTGAGGTTTTCGGCAAAATCATCCAGAATATATCTGGACTTGGACATATGCGCCATCTCGCGGCCCCGGAAACGCAGAGTAACCTTTACCTTATCTCCCTTTTCCAGAAATTTGCGCGCCGCGCCCATCTTGGTGTTGAGATCGTTGGTATCGATATTGGGAGAAAGCCGCACCTCCTTGGTCTCGATTACCTTCTGCTTCTTTTTTGCTTCCTTTTCTTTCCTTGCCAGCTCGTAACGATATTTCCCGTAGTCGATAATCTTACAGACCGGCGGTTTTGCCATAGGGGCAATCTTGACCAGGTCAAGTTCCGCCTCAAGAGCAAGCTTGTAAGCATCCTTAGCCGACATAATGCCGAGCTGTTCGCCGTTCTCGCCTATCAACCGGACTTCCCTGTCCCGGATCTGTTCGTTAATCATTAACTCGCTAATTGTCGTATACCTCCATTTGACATGATATATGTTTGTACCTGCGCATAAAAAAAGTAGATAGAAAATCTATCCACCGGTTTAAGCAGCACGCCGAAAAATGTACGCGAAAACGAACATAACGTGTTTCCTAATATGAACCAGGGTCACGCAATCGTGCCGAGGTGAGGTGGATACCTACTTTCCTGTAAGCTGCTCTCACAGCCTTTAGTACAATAACACAGTTATTGGCATCTTGTCAAGAGTTTTTTGCTGGTCTTATTGCAGGCCTTATTGCAGGCTTATTGCAGAAATGAAAGCAAAACCCCAATGAATACCGGCAGGCTAGGCTCATCAAACAGATAGAGAAACATAATTATTCTGGCTTTATAAGATCTCTTTCTTAATTCACGCGTCCCCGGGATGAAAAAACCGATAGACATTCGCGGCCGCCGCGCGGTTCATGCCGGGAACCGCGGCAAGCTCTTCCTCGTTCGCGTCGCGGATCGCCTCCAGTGAGCGGAAGCTGCGCAAAAGCGCCTTGCGGCGCGTATCCCCGATACCGGGAATGTCGTCGAGCACCGAGCGCACCTGCCCCTTGTCGCGCAGACTGCGGTGATATTCGATCGCGAAACGGTGCGCCTCATCCTGGATACGGGTGATCAGCGCGAACCCCTCGCTGTGGCGGTCGATCGGGATCTCGACATTCTGATAGTATAGGCCGCGCGTGCGGTGATGGTCGTCCTTGACCATGCCGCAGACCGGAATATCCAGCCCCAGACCGGCAAGTACCTCCAGCGCGATGTTGACCTGTCCGCGCCCGCCGTCCATCATCAGCAGATCCGGGAAGCGGGTGAAGCTGCCAAAGGCCTCGTCCTCCCCCTGCTCGCGCAGCGTCCGCTGCTCCTCCATGCCATGCTCGAAGCGCCGCTGCAATACCTCTTTCATTGAGGCGTAATCATTCGGCCCTATGACCGTGCGGATCTTAAATTTGCGGTAATCGCTGCGTTTGGGCCGGCCGTTCTCGTAGACGACCATCGAGCCGACGGACTCATAACCGGAAATATTTGATATATCGAACGCCTCTACACGACGCACATGCTCCAGGCCCAACCAGTCCGCGACCTGCTTCATCGCTCCGGCTGTGCGCAGCTCCTCGCGGCGGATCCGTTCCCGGTCCTTGGAGAGCACCAGCTCGGCGTTCTTCTGCGCCAGCTCGATCATGCGCTCTTTCTGGCCCTTCCTCGGCACGACAATGTGTACCTTCTGACCCTTCCGGGCCGTCAGCCAGGCGGCGATAATCTCTTCTTCTTCCAGCTTTTCCTCAATCCACAGCTCCCGCGGCAGAAACGGCGTTCCCGAATAAAACTGCTTGATGAAGCTGGTAAGGATCTGCCCCGGCTGTTCTTCGGCGCCGACACTCAGGTGGAAATGATCGCGGCCAATCATCCTGCCCTCCCGCATGAAAAAGACCTGCACCACCGCGTCACGCTCATCGCGCGCCAGAGCGATGATGTCACGGTCTTCCATGCCGCTGCTCGTGATCTTCTGCTTCTGCGCCACCTTTTTGACGCTGTTCAGCAATTCGCGGTACTCGATCGCCTTCTCAAAATCCAGGGCGTCCGAGGCGGCCCGCATCTTATCTTCCACGTACCTCAATACCTTGTCATAATGGCCGTTTAAGAATTCCAGGGCGCGCGCGATATTCTCCGCGTACTCTTCTTTGCTGATATAACCCTGGCAGGGCGCGCCGCACTGCCGGATATGGTAATTGAGGCAGGGGCGCTCCTTCCCGGTATCGCGCGGCAGTACGCGGCTGCAGGTGCGGATCTGGTACAGCTTGCGGATCAGCTCGATCGTATCTTTGACCGCCCCGGCACTGGTATAAGGACCAAAATATTTGCTTTTGTCCTTCTTCATCGTCCGCGAAAACAATACGCGCGGAAAGTCCTCTGCGACCGTCACACGGATGTATGGGTAAGCCTTATCGTCCTTGAGCATTGTGTTGTAGCGCGGCCGGTGCTCCTTGATCAGGTTGCACTCCAGCACCAGCGCTTCCAGCTCCGAGTCTGTGACAATGTACTCGAAACGGACGATCCGCGAGACCATCCGCTCAATCTTTGCCGTCTTGCTGCGACTGCTCTGAAAATACTGGCGCACGCGGTTTTTCAGGCTGATCGCCTTGCCGACATAGATGATCTCATCCTTTTCGTCATGCATGATATAAACTCCCGGCTGAGCCGGGAGTTTTTTAAGTTCTTCTTCTATATTAAACAAGTCTGTTTCCTTCCACCCGCACAAATATCACTCATAATGCTACTTCCTGCCGCCACGCAAATGAGCGCCGTCAAAATGGTTTTGCATCCGCAGGTAACGTCCGATTGCTTCCGTCTGCGTGAGGATCTCGCCCGATCGCGGCCGGATATCCAGCGCCACATACAGGCTGTCAATATCCTCCTGGCTGCCTTCCAGCCCCAGCGTATGCAGGCACCCCATCCGCTCCTCATAATCATGGGAATCGAGAAATCGAATTAAAGCAGGATGCGGCTTACGAACCGAATTTTCATTTTCCGGTGGCTCCGAAGCATCCGTCTCATCTTCGCCCATGTTCTTCCAGGTCATTGTTCTCTTATCCGTGTCTTTTTGGCCGCCATCTTCCTGCCCGGCCGTTTTCTGGTCTGCATCTTTGTCCGGCATCCCGCAGGCCGCAACGGACTCTCCGGTCCCGGCATTGCATGGCTGGACGCGCTCAAAGCGCCATCTCTGGGTCACATCCGGATATTTCTCGTGATCTACCTCACTGACAAACATCGCATACGGCCGCACATAAGTGCGAAAGTTTCCGTACAATGCCTGGTAGACGACCATTTTCTCCCCGGTCTCCGAGTGGTACGCCACCGCGGTCACCTGATACAGCTTATTTTTAAAATGCCGGTAAAACTCCCCCGGCCGCACAATCCGCTCCATAGAAACATTCACTCCCCTCTCACGGAAGATCATTCACCCGCGGTCCTGCCGAGCCTGTCGGCACCGGCGGCTCGGTCTCCGGCTCATACACAATCTCCGGCAGCTGCGCGCGCGACTCCGCGATCTGCGCCGCCTCCGCCTCCGCCTCTTCCGGCGTCAGCAGCCCATCCCAATGGTAGGTACAGGCCGCGTCCCACAAAAGCCATTCGTCATAGCCAGCGTCGTAAACCGCCTGGATCTGCTCGCGCACCTGCTCTCCCTGGTAATCGATGTGACTGGCAAGCCAGGTAGCAGTAAAATCCTGCAGCCAGGGCCGCACGGTGGCGATGTGTTCACTCTCCAGTCCGGCAAAATAAAGCTCTTTCCGGGAATCCTCCAGCGCCGCCGACACTGTCCGGTACGGCTCCAGATCCGGATGTTCGATCCCGTAATTTCCATCCCCATAATGAGAAGGATAAATCATCGGACTGATATAGTCAAGGTGTTTTGCCATCTCCCCGTAAATCTGTCCGACAGCGTTCGCGTTGACATCACTGTTGATGATCGCGCCAAATACATCCGCAGACACATACATACCCTCACTTTTCAGTTTTGCGTATACATATTCCATGAATTCACAGATGATGTCTGTGCGGGAACGACCCTGCACGTCCGCCTCGTCGAAAACACAGTCCTGCATGCCGCGCTCCGTACAGAAACGCACATAGTCAAACTGTACCTCGTCAAAGCCAAGGCGATGTGCCTGACGGGCAATCTCCACGAGATAATCCCAGGCTTCCTGTTTGTAAGGATTGACCCAGGCATTGCCGTCACGGTCGTAAAAGACGCTGCCGTCCGCCTTCTTCACACACCAGTCCGGTCTGGCTTCGCCCAGCCAGGCGTCCCGGAATGCCGGAATGCGCGCGATCGCGTAGATATCATGATCGTCTAATTTTTGCATCAGTCCGCTGATGTCCTGAATGGAGACCTGCGTGGAACCGACAGACTCGATCAGCGGCGAGGTGGTCTCACACACCACATGGCCAAAATCGTCCTTGAAATCGATTACCAGCGCATTGGCCTCTGTGCGGTCAAACTCTACAAGCAGTTTGTCAACCATATCGGCCGTACCCGCCACGTAAGCAGAAATATAAATGCCTTTTGCCTGCACAGCTGCCCGCTCCGGGGTCAGATCAATCAACAGCTCTTCTGTCTGCAATTCCGGTTCCGTCTCTTCCTCGCTCTTCTGCTCCGGAATTTCCCCGGATGTCCCCCGCTCCACTACCACGGGCGCCGGCGTCGTCGCCAGGTTTTCAATCCCCTGCAGGCGACCGCAGCCGGCCAGTACACCGATCAGAAAAACCAGAGTCAGAAAAAGCCATATTTTGTAATTCTTCATCGCTTTCTGTCCTCTACGGTTATATAAGTTTCGCATATATCGGGCAGAGCTGCCCGCTCGTGTAAACACGGCGGACACCTGGGTGTCCTTCCACAAGGCAGAGCTGCGAAAAACCTGCGGTTTTTCTCGCTCGCTTCGCTCGCCATATGACCGCCCACCTGCCCGCTCGTGTAAACACGGCGGGCACCTGGTCGTCCATCTGGCTCTGCCCTTTTCGGACAGTATAGCACATATTTACATTTTTGGCAAATTTTAGTATTTTTTCTCCCACTTTTGGTCGAAATCGGGCGGAATTTGAGGGAATGGAAACCACAAAACTCCGCCCATACACCCGCTTGGGGAGTTGGACGGAGTCGGATTTTGTTCGGTAAGGTTAAGGTTCCTAGAAACGGAACTTATCTTCAAACCAGTTTTTCAACTCTGCGATCGGTACCCGCACCTGATCCATCGTGTCACGGTCACGGACCGTCACCGCGTGATCTTCTTCCGAATCGAAATCGTAGGTCACACAGTACGGCGTGCCGATCTCGTCCTGGCGGCGGTAGCGCTTGCCGATGTTGCCGCGGTCATCAAATTCACAGTTGTAATATTTGCTCAGCTCAGCGTAAATCGTTTCCGCGCCCTCGTTGAGCTTTTTAGAGAGCGGAAGTATTCCGATCTTCACCGGAGCGATCGCCGGATGGAAATGCAGCACCGTGCGCACGTCACCCTCGCCGATCTCTTCCTCATCGTAGGCTGCGCACAGGAAAGCCAGCGTCACACGATCCGCGCCAAGCGACGGCTCGATCACGTAGGGGATATACTTTTCCTTCGCCTCATCGTCAAAGTAGGTCAGATCCTGGCCCGAAGTATTCTGATGCTGGCTCAGGTCATAATCAGTACGGTCAGCGATGCCCCAGAGCTCGCCCCAGCCGAAGGGGAACAGATACTCGATATCGGTCGTCGCCTTGCTGTAAAAGGCAAGCTCGGCCGGATCATGATCACGATAGCGCATCTCCGCCTCCGGGATGCCCAGCGTCTTCAGCCAGTCAATACAGAAATTCTTCCAGTAGGAGAACCACTCCAGATCCGTGTCCGGTTTGCAGAAAAACTCCAGCTCCATCTGCTCAAATTCCCGCGTGCGGAATGTAAAGTTGCCCGGCGTGATCTCATTGCGGAACGACTTGCCGATCTGGCCGATACCAAACGGAACCTTCTTGCGGGAGGTGCGCTGCACGTTCTTGAAGTTGACGAAAATACCCTGCGCCGTCTCCGGGCGCAGATAAACGGTATTCTTCGCGTCCTCGGTCACACCCTGGAATGTCTTAAACATCAGGTTGAACTGACGAATATCGGTGAAATCATGCTTGCCGCAGCTTGGGCAGCAGATATTTTTCTCCTCGATATAATTTTTCATTTCTTCCTGCGTCCAACCGTCGACGGATCCTTCGATCTCAATGCCGTTTTCCGCCATATAGTCCTCGATCAGTTTATCGGCACGGAAACGCTCCTTGCAGGCCTTACAGTCCATCAGCGGATCCGAGAAACCGCCCAGATGACCGGAAGCCACCCAGGTCTGGGAATTCATCAGAATCGCGCAGTCAACGCCGACATTGTACGGACTCTCCTGCACAAACTTCTGCCACCAGGCGCGCTTCACATTGTTTTTCAGCTCCACGCCGAGATTGCCGTAATCCCAGGTATTGGCCAGCCCGCCATAGATCTCAGAACCCGGATATACAAATCCCCGGTTCTTTGCCAGCGCCACAATTTTTTCCATTGTCTTTTCCATCGTTATTATCCTCGCTTTTATTTGATCTTCACCGTTTGAATACGATGTAATTCACACCTTCGCCGGTCCTGGCCCGGTAATCGCCTTCGACCGCTACTCCGGAGGAAATCCAGATAATTTTTCCTTCCGTATAGATTGTCGCTTCTCCCTCAACCGCCACGGCCACATATTTTTCCGGTTTGCGAATCTTCCCCGCCGCCGAGCCGTCCGGCCGGACAAGCTCCGCGGACTGCGGCGCACCAGCCGCTATCGCGTCCGCAAGGCTGCTCACGGCAAGCGCTGTAACCGAGTTTGTATCGTCATTTGTCGTTTCGGCAAACGCCAGATACTCCGCCGGACTGCTGTACTCAAATACCAGCCGTCCCGTCCGACCTTCAAGACTGCAGGCCACCAGACCAACCGGAAGCGTTTCCCCGCTCTCACTGTTGTGCGCCGACGCTCTGGCTCCCTTCTCTTTATTATAGGAAGCCACCACCTCTTCCACAAGCACCGAAAGCTCATCCTGCCGATAGTACTCATTCGGCTGCGCGGAGCTGTAGACAAGCGCGCTCTCCACTTTCCCGTCTTTCTGAATGTAGATGCTATTATCGTTACCCTCCCAGGCCGCGGCCTTCTCCTGGCCGGCACAGCCGGAAAGCGCGAGCAGTACGGCAAATATCGTTGCCGCCTTCCGCAAGGCACAGCGTTTTCCCATTGGTTTCCTCCTAATTGCCCGGCGAATATCCGGCGGCAGATACCGCAGGCTCCAGCGCCTGCAAAATTTCCAGAGAATGAAATCTGCGATCAATGAAACGCCGTTTATTCGCTTCTATATTATCTTTCAGCTCTCTTTGCGCGTCCGCCTTCAACACAAAGGTATACAACTTATCCAGCGGCGATGAGAGTATGTATTCCCACGCATAGGCAGCCGCCTCGCCCGCAGGCCGCGTCGGTTCCGGCGTATATTCGCCGTTGGCTGCCATGGCGCGCAGTTCAAAAATCAGCTGTACCAGGGAGTTCGGCAGCGAGGGCTTCAGCAGCGCCCGCACCGACTGGTAAAGCAGCAGCAACATTTCCGCACAGTCCATGTTCTCGCGCCCGTAATAGTCCGCAAATTCCAGGAAATAGGAGGCATAGCAGGCCGCCGCGACGTCGCCGGAAATCTCCGCAAAAAAATTGCTGATCTCCGCCCCCTGCAGGTTGTAAGCTTCCCGCCCTTCATAAAGGCGGAAAAGCCCAAAGGCCAGCGGACGGCTTACCGCCATCAGCGGGTTCCCCGGCCGCCGCGCGCCGCGCGCAAAAGCTGTAATTTTACCCCGTTCGCGCGTCAGAATCACCAACCGCCTGTCGTACTCTCCCACCGGCGACGCTTTCAATACCATGCCGGTCAGTTCCGCCGTATCCCTCACCCGCGCGTCCGCCCTTTCTCCGTCCTGTTACATACTTTCTGTTATATGCGTTCTGTTACATGCTTTCTGTTACATGCGTTCTGTTTCCTGACTCTTGCTCTGCTGATGCCAGCTTACCCTTCATTCTTCGCGTCGTAGCCATAATTCTTCAGCAGGATCTCACTGTCCCGCCACTCCCGGCGCACCTTCACCCAGAGCTGCAGATTTACCTTTGTCCCCATCATGGCCTCGATCTCGCGCCGCGCATCGCTGCCGATGCGCTTGAGCATCGCGCCGTTTTTACCGATAATAATGCCCTTATGCGAATCCCGCTCACAGATGATCGTCGCTTCCATGTCAATGATGCCGTTTTTCCGCTCCGATACCTTCTCCATCACTACGGCGATACCATGCGGAATTTCCTCATTGAGCAGGCGCAACGCTTTTTCACGGATCAGCTCCGCGGCAATCTGGCGCATCGGCTGGTCCGTCACCGTGTCCTCATCGTAAAACTGCGGGCTGTAAGGAAGATACTGGAAAATCAGCTTTATCAGCAGATCAGTATTGCGTTTTTTCAGTGCCGAGACCGGCACAATCTCCGCAAATTCGCACACATCCTTGTAGGCCGCGATCACGGGCAACAGACCGTCCTTGTCCTGCAGCGTGTCGATCTTGTTGATCACCAGCAGAACCGACGTCTTCACGCGTGCCAGCTGCTCCGCAATATGACGCTCACCGGCGCCGATGAACGTCGTCGGCTCCACCAGCCAGAGAATGACGTCCACCTCGTTCAGCGTATGTTCCGCGACGTCAACCATATATTTTCCAAGCTTATTTCTGGCCTTGTGAATGCCGGGCGTATCAAGGAAAATGATCTGACCGCGCTCATCCGTATAAACCGTCTGAATGCGGTTGCGCGTCGTCTGCGGCTTATCCGAAGTGATCGCGATTTTCTGGCCGATCAGATGGTTCATCAGCATCGACTTGCCCACATTCGGGCGACCGACCAGTGTGACGAAACCGGATTTCTTCTGTGCCATATTCTTGTTTTCTGATGTCATATCTGCTCCTGTCTTACCTGCCCCTGTCCTACTTACTCAAATCCGCCACCTCGTGGAACAGGTCACGGTTTTTCTCAATCTTTTCTCCGTTGCCGACCGCACAGAGGCTTCCGGTATCGAGAATCGCGCGGATCTGCTTTCCGAGCGCACGGATATCCGCCGCCGTCGCGTCAAGGATCTGATCGCGTTCCTCCTGCATCATCGTCCCCGTGACGCCGGACAGATAAGCCGAGAGACCACGCGAGCCGCGCGCCGATGGCGTCAGAGGTGCGTCAAGGTTGCTGATCGTACCGATCACATACTTTGTCATATCGCGCTCGTCCGGATCAAACTGTTCCAGATAATCCACAATGCCCTCGTAAACCGCGTTGGTTTCCGCAAGATTCGGATCCCGGTAGGAAACCAGATAGCCTTCCCCGGAACGGCCAAAGCCGCTCATGCAGCCGTAGGCCCCGCCCTTGACGCGCAGATTCAGCCACAGATAATCATAACTTAAAATCACCTGCAGGATGCGCAACGCTCCCGTGTAAGAGAATCCCACGCTGCGGAAATTTCCACAGCGCGCCACATAATTGACCTGCGACGAGGTCTTAAAGCCCTCGTTACGGTTGACAACCGGATGGAGGAACGGATAGCGGACGCCATCTCCCTCGGGCAATTTCTCCGTCAGACGGCCGATCGCTCCGGGCAGGCGTGCCCAGCCCTCGTCATTCGCCGTATAATTGATCAACAGATTTGCGCGCGTAAAGAGACGCTCGCTCACCTCCTCCAGCTTACCGATGATCTCCGTCTTCTTTTCCTCATAATCCCGCACAAGGCCTTCGAGGAAATGATACCAGGCGATGCCGCCGGTCAGCTCATTGTAATAAGCGGTTGGCGAAAAATAGGAGGTAGCGCGGGAAACCGCTGTGCTGTGTCCGGCATTCTCCAGCTTCATCTTGGCCCGCGAGCAGGTCTCGCGAATCACCTCGCCAAGACGCTTCTCGTCCTGAAAAAGCGAATGCAGCAGGATCTCTTCCAGAATATCAAAACCAAAATCCAGGCGGTCATAGAGCACGCGCACGCTAGCCGTAAACGCACCGGTAAACGCCTCCGGTTCGGAGAGGTTCGCATAGGAGGTCACGGAGAAATCGACGCCGCCGCTGTTTAAATGGATCTCACTGGTCAGATCCGCATAACTGTAATGCTCCGTATCGACGCTGCCAAGCACCGCTCTGAGCAGGCCAACATACGGAAGATCCTCCTGCGGAACCACGTCCGTCATAAACAATGCTTTCAGGTAACCAATGCCTGACGTAAAGAAATTGTGGTACAGAACCTTCACACCACCCTCGAATCGCTCGGTCCAGTGGAACGTCTCCGCATCCCGTCCGATGTCCTCGCGCTTAAGCAGCGGAATCTTTGCCAGTATCTCCGGCGTTGACGGAGTGTCCTGGTATTCTTTTAACGCCCGGGTCTGCTCCATCAGGCCGCGCAGCTCATCGCTGCTGCGGGATGCCTTGTAAGCTGCCAGCTTTGCCGCTGTCTGCTCATCGTTTTTCGCCGTAAGATTTTTCTCCGGCCGCAGCACAATCACCGCCTCAAACGGATTATCGAGCAGATAATCGCGGATCAGCTGTTCAAAATAACCCTCGTCCACTGCCCGTTTAAGATAGTCAAACGTCTCCTGATATTTCAGATGCATCATCGGATCGCCGTCGTACAGCCAGCTGTCCAGGCACTGCAGCCCGTACATCAGACCCTTGGGCGCCGAGCCGTAATCGGCTTCGCGGTATTTAAATTCATAATAATTCATCCCTGCCAGCAGGCTCTTGCGGTTGATGCCCTCGGCCGCCAGCTTGCGTAATGTACCGCGGACCACAGTCAGGAATTCTCCTTTCTGGCTCACCGCCGCGTCCTTGGCGATCACGCTGAAATAAGGCTGCAGGATGCCGCACTCATAGCCGCCCATGATATCACTTCCGATGCCGGCGTCGATCAGCGCCTGGCGCAAGGGCGCGCCCGGCGCGTCAAGCAGCGTGTATTCAAGAATCTGGAACGCCACATAAAGCTTCGGATCCAGATCTGTGCCGACCACCGTATTTACCGACAGATAAGCCGAGTTTTCCTCGTCCTCAGCCTCCGTGATCGGATAGGTAATCTCCCGCTCGATGGGCTGCGCAAACGCCTTTTGCTCCGGGATGCGCGAATCCACCGGCCGCTTCTCATATTTACTCAGGTATTCTCTGTCCAGCCAGTCCAGCTTTTCCGCCATATCCATATCGCCATACAGATAGATATAGCTGTTGGACGGATGATAATAGGTGCGGTGAAAATCGAGGAACTTCTCATAGGTCAGTTCCGGGATATGATCCGGATCGCCGCCTGAATCGACGCCGTAGCAGTTGCCCGGAAACAGCGTGTTCAGCGTCGCCCGTTCCAGCACGCTCTCCGGCGCGGAATACGCGCCCTTCATCTCATTGTAGACCACGCCATTGTAAATCAGCGGCGCGTCCATGTCCTCGAGCTCATAGTGCCAGCCCTCCTGGCGGAAAATCTTTTCTTCGCGGTAGATATTCGGATGCAGAACCGCATCCATATAGACGTCCATCAGATTCTGGAAATCCTTCTCGTTGCAGCTCGCGATCGGATAAACCGTCTTGTCCGGATAGGTCATCGCGTTGAGGAAGGTATTCAGCGAGCCTTTGACCAGCTCGACAAACGGATCCTTAAGCGGGAATTTTTCCGAGCCACAGAGTACACTGTGCTCCAATATATGCGGCAGCCCGCAGTCATCATCCGGCGGTGTGCGGAACCCGATACAGAACACCTTATTGTCGTCGTCATTGGACAGCAGAAATATCCGCGCCCCGGTCTGTATGTGTTCAAGCACCACGCCTTCCGACTGTGTCTCACGAATTTCCTCACGGCGGAGGACGCGGTACGCCTTCAGCTGATCAATACCGGCCAGGCGGCCTTCCCTTGTCTGATTCATGATTTATGTCTCCTCTCTCATCAAATCCGACGTTTCCGTCCGGGTACTATGGATGGCAAATTCCAGACCATAAACAATATTCCCTGTAATCAAAGATTCCCGGCCAGCCGGTCTTTCAGCAGGGCCAGCCCGTCCCGGAACGCGTAGTGCAGAAACAGCACCCGGTCCGATTCCGCGGCGATCCCCCCGACATTTTCAAATCCCGCCTTTTCAGCGATCATCATGGCACGGAAAAGATGAAAATTACTTGTCAAAATGCCAACCTGACCCCCACCGGCCCCCTGACGATCCACCTCGATCAGAAGCCGACTGTAGGCCAGATTCTCCGCCGTACTCTTCGACTGCGTCTCCATGAGCATCCGTTCCGCCGGTACGCCGCGCTCTGCAAGATAACGCTGCATAACTACTGCTTCCGGCTCATCTTCCCGGTCACCCTGTCCTCCGGAGAGCACCAGCATGGTCTCCGGGTTCTGTCTGGCATATTCCGCAGCCTTTTCCAGCCGCAGTGCCAGCGTCCGTCCGGGCTGATCGCCCCTTGTCTGGCAGCCCAGCACGATCAGATAATCAAGATCATTTTCCGCCACCGACGGAACACGGGCAAAAATCAGAATCTGCACAATCAGCATGATCACCACGCCGGCCGCGCACAGAGTCGTCAATGTCACCGGCAGCCGCAGGGCAACGCGCTGCGGCTGGTTGCGCCAGACATAAATACTTAAGGCGGTCAGCTCCAGCGCCACAGCGAACAGCAGCCACAGGACGGCGGAAGCCGTCCCCAGGCCGGAATAAAACATAATCACAACGAAATAGAGCAGGCAGAGCACTGCTCCCGCTGTCAGGATCCAGGTCAGCATTCGATTTCCTCTCGTCTTCGCAGAATGTCAAAGGGTTCCGGCACGGCGCCCAAATCCACCCAGAGCATCTGCCGGGCGTGCGGAGCGCTCTCCATCGCTTCCCCCGCCTCATCGGTGATCGAGCGCACCGTAAGCTGCAAATTACGGCCGTCCGGCTTCATCACCTCAATCGTCTCGCCCAGGGAAAATTTGTTTTTCTGCTCCAGGCGGACAAAGCCGTCCGCGCGTACTTCCTCCACGACACCCAGATAGGTATCCCTTGCCACATGGAGTGCACCTGTACGACCGCTCCTGTTTTCGCGCGTGCCCGAAGGGACATTCCCCATCACACAAGGCGTGCCTGCGCCTTCTTCGTACACCTGTGCTTCCTCGCCCGGTTTTCCAAAATAAAATCCGGTCGTAAATGGCCGCACTGCGCATCGTTCCACCTCAGACAGATACCAGTCCACACGCTCCCGGTATCGCCGCGGATCCGCAGCGTAATCGTCAATCGCGCAGCGATAGGCACGCGTCACACAGGCCGCATACAGGGCCGTCTTCATCCGTCCCTCAACCTTAAAGCTGTCAATCCCTGCTTTTATCATCTCCGGGATGTGGTCAATCATGCACAGATCCCGGGAATTAAAAATATAGGTGCCGCGCTCATTCTCAAATACCGGGAAATATTCGCCCGGGCGCGTCTCTTCCATCAGAGAATAGCTCCAGCGACAGGGATGCGTGCAGGCTCCCCGGTTGGCATCACGGCCCGCCAGAAAGCTGCTCAGCAGGCAGCGTCCGGAATAGGAAATGCACATCGCTCCATGGACAAAGCTTTCGATCTCCATCTCTTCCGGAATATGCTCCCGTATCCCGGCAAGCTCCGCAAGCGTCAGCTCCCGGGCCGACACGACGCGCTTTGCGCCGAGTTCCCACCAGAAGCGATAGGTTTCGTAATTGGTATTGTTTGCCTGTGTGCTGATATGAATATCCATCTCAGGCAGAACACGGCGGGCGATGGAAAATACACCGGGATCGGAAACAATCAGCGCATCCGGCCCCATATCGCCCAGGGTTTGAAAATACGACTCCACTCCGGGCAGGTCCGCATTGTGGGCAAAAATATTGGCCGTGACATAAACCTTCACGCCGTGCTCATGAGCAAAACGGATGCCCTCACGCATCTCGTCCTCGCTGAAATTTTTCGCTTTCGCGCGCAGCCCGAAGGCCTCTCCACCGAGATAGACCGCGTCCGCGCCATAGATAACGGCAACCTTCAATACATCCAGACTGCTCGCCGGTATCAGCAGCTCCGGTTTCTTCCTGATCATGAATCCGTCTCCTCCGCAGGCTTTTCATTTAATTCCCGGAGGATTTCCTTGGAAGTCATTGCTGTGTTCAGCTGATACGTGCCGGGATAAATCTCATATTCATAAAACTTTAACTGGAACATCATCGCGTACCGGTTGGCAATCAGTCCCACATCCTCCAGCATCGCCGCCGTCTCGGAATCGGACTGATCCTCGGGGATCGTCACCGATATGTCTGTACCCGGCGCCTCTTCCATCGCGGTCGGATGGAAAATATCATAGCCGAACGCGTAGCCGCGGCTCATGCCCTCCACCAGCAGCAGGATAACCAACGCGAGCAGAATCAGTCTTCCGGAGACGCCGATCACGGTGCCGGTCACCTTATTGATTCCTTTTGCAATACGGCCCATACGGACGCCTCCTTTCTTGTCTCTATCGATCCGGTCTGTTTCATCCCGGATTTTCCTCATTTCCGTTCCATTACGAATTTTATTTCCGTTCCATTGAGGAATTTATTCCACTTCCATGATAATCGGCAGAATCATCGGGCTGCGCTTCATGCGTTTCCAGAGGAAATCGCTGAGGCTGTCGCGGATCTCGTTTTTAATTTTGCCCCAGTCGCTGACATGGCGTCTTAAACAATCCTGGACGGCCTCATCCACAATATTGTTTGCCTCCTCGAGTAAATCCTCCGACTCACGCACATAGACAAAACCGCGCGAGACGATATCCGGTCCGGCAAGCAGCTGGCCCGTATATTTCTCAAGCGACAGCACCACGATGATAATGCCGTTCTGCGCCAGGTTCTGGCGATCGCGCAGCACGATATTGCCAACATCGCCAACACCCAGGCCATCCACGAGGATACCGCCCGCCTGCACATGATCGACTACGCGGCAGGAATCCTTGTCCAACTCCACGACGTCGCCCGAGGACATGATCAGAATCCGCTCCTTGGGTACGCCCATCGACTGGGCGATATTGCGGTTGGCCATCAGATGGCGGTACTCGCCGTGTACCGGCAGCGCAAATTTCGGATGCAGCAGCGCGTACATCAGCTTGATCTCCTCCGCGCAGGCATGGCCGGATACATGCGTATCCTGCGAGATCACCTCGGCGCCCTGCTGCGCCAGCTCGTTGATGACCTTCGAGACCGCCTTCTCATTGCCCGGAATCGGATGCGAGCTGAAAATAACCACGTCGTTTGGCTTGATCGAAACCTTGCGATGCAGATGAGAGGCCATGCGTGACAGCGCCGCCATCGTCTCTCCCTGGCTCCCGGTCGTGATCAGTACCGTCTGCTCGTCCGTATAATTTTTCATCTGCTCAATATCGATCAGCGTACCGTCCGGAATCTTAATATATCCGAGTTCGCTGGCCGTGCCGATGACATTTACCATGCTGCGTCCCTCAATCACCACCTTGCGCCCATACTTGTAAGCGGAATTGATAATCTGCTGAACGCGGTCAACGTTTGAGGAGAACGTCGCGACAATAATACGGCTTGTCGCGTGTTCCGCAAAAATCGCATCGAACGTGCGGCCCACCGTGCGTTCCGAGGCCGTAAAACCGCTGCGGATCGCGTTCGTCGAATCACACATCAGTGCGAGCACACCCTTCTTGCCGAGCTCGGCAAAGCGCTGCAGGTCGACGGCGTCGCCAAAGACCGGCGTGTAATCGATCTTGAAATCACCCGTGTGCACGATCACCCCGGCCGGGGAAAAGATTGCCAGCGCGGCCGCGTCGACGATGCTGTGGTTAATCTTGATAAACTCGACGCGGAAACAGCCGAGATTGATCGTCTGGCCATGCCGGACGATCTTACGCTTCGTCGTCTTCATCAGGTTGTGTTCTTTTAATTTGTTCTCGATCAGGCCGATCGTCAGCTTTGTGCCGTAGACCGGAACATTGATCTTCTGTAATATATAAGGCAGGGCGCCAATGTGATCTTCATGGCCGTGCGTGATCACAAATCCCTTCACCTTCTCGATATTATTTTCAAGATATGAGATATCCGGAATGACCAGATCGATTCCCAGCATATCATCGGTCGGGAAGGCCAGGCCACAGTCCACGACGATAATGCTGTCCTCACACTCAATAGCGGTGATGTTCATACCGATCTGTTCCAGACCGCCCAACGGAATGATCCGGACTTTCGGGCTCTCATCCCCTGTTATCTCTCTGTTATCCCGGGGTTCCCGGGTATCTCTCAATTTTCCTGTTCTCAAAAGATTTCCTCCAATTCTCCGTCCTATAAGCTCAGTCGTTCTGTCTGAACACGCTACGACGCACCCGGTTTTTCCCCGCACAGCGCCACGTGTCTTTACCTGCGGATATCCACATCCATATCGGAAAGAAGTTCGGTAAATATCGGATAAAGATAATTAAGCTCGTCGTCATTCTCCACGAACACATAGACAGCGTCACTCTCTTCCGCACCGGACACATCTTTGAGAATGTAGCATTCTCCATCCTCATCCTCTCCAGCGGCATCCGTCACCATCAGATAGTCCATCCCGTTGACACGGGTCTCCTCGAGTACATAAAAATCCACCGTATCCCCGGTATCCGTCGTCATCGTCAGCTTTTCTTCCTGCATATCACTTCACTCCCGTATGGAATTCAGGTAAGACTGCAAAATCAACACGGCCGCAACCTTGTCGATCACCTTTTTGCGATCTTCTCTGCGAACTCCGCTTTCCATCAATATTTCATTTGCTTCCATAGTTGTCAGACGCTCATCCCATAAAACGACCGGTAAGCCTGTGCGCCGCTTCAGAAGCTCCTGAAACTCCTCCGTCTTGCGGGCACGCTCACCGACCGTGTCGTCCATATTCAGCGGATATCCCAGTACAATACGCTCCGCCTGATATTCCGATGCCAAAGCTTCGATCCGCGCCAAAGTCCGGCGCAGCTTGTTCTCTGATTTTCTCGTAATCGTCTCCAGCCCCTGGGCCGTCCAACCCAGCGGGTCACAGACGGCCACGCCTACCGTTTTTGAACCGTAGTCCAGCCCCAATATCCTCATGCTCCGCTCTCCCGATCTTATACCGCCGGTTTTCTTGCCGTCGGACACCCGGATTGACCTGTCAAATGTCACACGCGCAAAGTGCCGCATGCCTGCCAAACACCACATCTTCCCCTGTTCGCAGAACAGCAACACAGCGCGTCACGAAAAGACTGTCAGCCCCGTTTCCCCCACGAGCTGACAGCCCTCGTACCCCAATGTGTCCGTCGGTCATCCATCACCGGCGATCCTTCAGCTTCGCCTCGATATACACCGACATCAGTTCTTCCAGAATCTCGTCACGTTCTACCTTCATAATCAGGCTTCGGGCACTTTTATGGCTCGTGATGTAAGTCGGGTCTCCGGACATAATGTATCCTACGATCTGATTGACCGGGTTGTACCCCTTCTCTGACAGCGCAACATACACCTGCTCCAAAACCTGGCTGACATCCATTTTATTTTCCTGTACCGCCTGAAAAAACCGCGTATTATGAATTTCGCCCATGCCTTCACGTCCTTTAACTATTCGTTTCTATTCTATACTACTTTACGCATTTCGGCAAGGGGTATTTCACAAAACCATCCACATCTGGTGCCAGATCACGCCACCATGCTCTGACGCGGACACTCCTTCGTCCGCAAAACCGAATTTGCCATAATAGGGAATCAGTCGTTCCTTACAGGTCAGCACCAGGCCGCTCCGCCCCTGCGTTCCGGCATCGGCAATCGCCCGTTCCAGCAACAAAGCCGCGCAGCCCCGCCGGCGGAAAGCAGGTATCGTATTTACACCGAATATCATCTGCCAGCGTCCATCCTCCCGATGCAGGGAAGGATCCGCATACATCTCATCGCTCAAATCCGCCTCGTCCGTGACCATACCGTTGACAAAGGACACCAGACGATCGCCGTCAAACAGCAGCCAGAAATGATTCGGATAGACGGCCAGACGGCCGGCAAGTGCTTCCTCCGTGGCCGCTTCCGCGGCCGGAAAACATTCCGCTTCCACCGCGGCAAGCGCCCGCAGGTCGCTCATTCGTGCATAACGTATTTCCATAATTAATCACTCCAGTTCGATGAACGCGTCTTCTGATAAAATTTTCCGGAACTTTTATAATATTTTTCAGGATATTTTAATGAATTCTGCCGGTTTGCCTGCTATAATGGACATGATGCCAGGGTCAAAAGGTCATGAATCGAATGCAATCCGTAGCATCATGGACGAAGGAGGTTCTCATGCGTCGACAATTCGCCTTAACTATATTTTTAGCCGCCGGATTCATCATCCTTAGCGGCTGTTCCAATACAGATGCCCGTTCCCAGGCCACAGAGGAGACCATCGAGTTCAATGGCGTCTCGCGGAAAGTTTCCGAGCTGTCCGAGGATACGCTGCAATGGATCGAATGGTACCAGTCCTTACCCGAAGAGCAGCAGGCTGCTCTTTCCTTCGTTCCGTCCAGTTTTGACGACAACCGCTATACTGCAGCTGTGGAAAACGGCGATGAGGAAGGCACTGCCGGACAAGCGGAAATGATTTTTTATCCGGACAGCACCGGCTACCTCGAAGCGCTCAGCGAGGAAGATCTGATCGAGACCGAGGAGATCGCCCGCTATTACTTTACCGAACTTTCTCCGGTCTATGACGGCGTCGAGCATATTGAACCGGCAGAGGATGACAATCCGCTCTATCAGAATGTAGGAATCGAAGCCGAATATACCGTAGGCAACATCATTATCTATCTGGTCGAAACCGGCAAGGACAGGGAGGAAGGCAACCCCGTGCGCACGATCAGCATCGCCCGCGCTTCCAAATCCGACGAATGGAAAGTGATCAACAGCGGATTCTGACGGCAGTAGATGCTCTGATCTCACAGCCTGTCTGCAGCGCGCTTCACTCCAGCATCCGGTAGCCGACGCCGATCTCTGTAAAGATATAATGTGGCTGTGCCGGGTTAACTTCCAGTTTCCGCCGGATATTCGCCATATTCACCCGGAGGATCTGATTGTCCGTGTCCGTAAACGGTCCCCAGATTTCTTTCAGAATACTGTCATACGAAAGCACTCTGCCGGCATTTTTCGCCAGCAGGGAGACCAGCTTATACTCAATCTGTGTCAGGTGCACCGGCTGACCGTCCAGCGTCACCAGACGTCGGTCAAAATCAATCACCAGACCATCTCTGGAATAGACCGTCTGCTGCAGCGCCGCATTATCCAGCTGTGCATGGTGGCGCATGGCTGTGCAGATGCGCGCCAGCACCTCCTCGGAACCGAAGGGCTTTGTAATATAATCGTCCGCCCCGCCGTCCAGAGCCGCTACCTTTTCTTTTTCCTGTGTCCGGGCCGAAATCACGATAATCGGCACATTGGAAAAATCGCGGATCCGTTGCAGTACCTCCATGCCGTCCATATCCGGCAGGCCGAGATCCAGAAGAACCAGATCCGGGTGATGGGACGCACACATAGAGAGACCGGACGTGCCGCTCATCGCACGCAGCGCCCGGTAACCATTCGATGCCACAATCGTCTCAATATAATTGCCGATATTTTTCTCATCTTCTATGATCAGGATGCTCTGCTTATTTGTCATCCGCCTCTCCCTCCACGATCGGCAGGGTAAAGATAAATTCCGCTCCCCTGTCCCGGTTGTATGCCTGGATCTTCCCCTGGTGCGCCATGATGATCGTCTTGCATATGGTAAGGCCGATCCCCATTCCCTTGTGGGAATCGCCGCTGGCATTGTTTTCCATACCACCACCGTCAAAGATCACCGCGAGCCGTTCCGGCGCAATACCCCGGCCATAATCGCGGATATGAAATTCGGCGTCGTTGCCCCGCTTTTCCACAAACAGGTCAATGCCGCCTTCCTCCTGTCCGGAATGATAAACCGCGTTCTCCACCAGGTTCATGATCACCTGCTCGATCAGCATCGCGTCCATCGGCACCATCAGAAACTCATCCGGCACGCGCACATGCACCTCGGCATCCGGCAGACGCTTACGCAGGCGCGTCATCGCCTCGGCAACGACCTCCTCCAGAGGTTCCGGCGTCTTGTTCACGCGGGTATCGCCGACGCGGATACGGGTCACAGACAGAAGGTTTTCCACCATGGAAAGCAGCCAGTTGGCGTCCTCGCTGATCCCTTCCACCATCTCTGATTTCTGTTTCTCCGTCAGCACATCCTCATTTTTGAGATACGTATCCGCCATCCCGATGATGCCGGAGAGCGGCGTGCGCAGATCATGCGATACCGCGCGCAGCAGATTTGCCCGCATCGTCTCCTTCTCCGCCTCGGCCAGCATGGCCTCACGCTCCTGAAGCAGCGCGCTCTGCTGCTTAAACCGCGTTGTCAGGGCGCTGGTGAGCGTCGAGACCAGCATCATGCCGACGAAGGTGACCGGGTAACCTTCAATCGAAAAATTCAGTTTCATGAACGGGTAAGTGAAGGCGTAGTTCACACCGACTACGCCGATCAGGGAAGCGATGATCCCGGGCACATAACCAAACGTAAAACGGGCCACCAGCATAACTGCCAGCACATAAATCACGCCGACATTGCCCGAGTTGTTGCTGTAGCGAAAAAACACCGCCGCAAACAGGGTCGCCAGCGACATCGTCACCACGGTGACCCCGATATTTACCCGGAGGTAATGCTCGCCTCCCAGTTCCCGCGCCTTACCCATCATGTCTATTTATTATAATTTACAATCGCGCCGAAGTCCGGTTTCAGTGAAGCGCCGCCCACCAGACCGCCGTCGATATCCGGCTTTGCAAACAGCTCCGCCGCGTTGCCGCCGTTTACCGAGCCGCCATACTGAATACGGATCGCGGCCGCCGTCGCCTCATCGTAGATCTCACCGATACAGGCACGGATCGCGGCACAAACTTCCTCCGCCTGATCGGAGGTAGCAGTCTTGCCGGTACCAATCGCCCAGATCGGCTCGTAAGCGACAACCGCGGTCTTCGCCTGCTCGGCTGTCACATCCAGGAAGGCAATCTTGATCTGCTGGCGGATCCAGTCGATCGTGATCCCCTGCTCTCTCTGGGTGAGGGACTCGCCGCAGCAGATGATCGGGGTCAGGCCATGCTCAAACGCCTTTTTAACCTTTTTATTGACGGTCTCGTTGGTCTCCGCGAAATACTCACGGCGCTCGGAATGGCCGATGATCACATACTTCACGCCCGCATCCACCAGCATGGCCGGGGAGATCTCACCGGTATAAGCGCCCTTCTCCTCAAAATACAGGTTCTCTGCGCCGATCTGGATGTTCGTTCCCTTCGCCGCTTCCTGCGCCGGAATGATATCGATCGCCGGTACGCAGAAAACAACATCTACCTCATCATTGGCCACCAGGGGTTTCAAAGTTTCAATCAGGGCAACCGCCTCGCTCGGCGTCATGTTCATCTTCCAGTTGCCTGCGACGATTTTCTTTCTTGACATCAAATTTTCCTCTTTTCTGCTTATACTGTTGCTTGCTGTTTGCACTTAGTATTTTTTTATCCTTTTCCGGGGACTGTATCGACCTTACTTGTCGTCTGCCGCCGCTACGCCTGGGAGCACCTTGCCCTCAAGGAATTCCAGGGAAGCGCCGCCGCCCGTGGAAATATGGCTCATCTTGTCGCCGAAACCAAGCTGGTTGACCGCCGCCGCGGAATCGCCGCCGCCGATGATCGTCGTCGCCTCGGTCTCCGCCAGCGCCTTCGCCACCGCAATCGTACCGGCCGCCAGAGTCGGATTCTCAAAGACGCCCATCGGCCCGTTCCAGACCACGGTTTTCGCCGACTTCACCGCGCCCGCGAACAGCTCTGCTGTCTTCGGACCAATATCCAGGCCCTGTTTATCCGCCGGAATCTTGTCGGAATCTACCACGGAAATCTCGATCGGTCCATCGATCGGATCCGGGAAGGAAGCCGCAATCGTCGTGTCAATCGGAAGCAGCAGAGTCTTGCCAAGCTTTTTGGCCTTGTCCATCATCTCACGGCAGTAGTCAAGCTTGCTGTCGTCCACCAGGGATTCGCCGATGCCCTTGCCCTGTGCCTTCAGGAAGGTATAGGCCATACCGCCGCCGATGATCAGCGTATCGCATTTCTCGAGCAGGTTGGAAATAACATTCAGCTTATCTGCAACCTTAGCTCCGCCCAGGATCGCCACAAACGGACGTACCGGATTCTCAACCGCGTTGCCAAGGAAGTCAATCTCCTTCTGCATCAGATATCCGACCGCATTGGTGCCGCCCTTGGCCGTGATGAATTTCGTCACGCCCTCGACGGAAGCATGTGCGCGATGGGAAGAGCCAAAGGCGTCGCAGACATAATCATCCGCCAGATCAGCCAGTTCTTTGCTGAACTGTTCCCCGTTCTTGGTCTCCTCAGAGCCGCGGAAACGGGTATTCTGCAGCAGAACCACATCGCCGTCCTTCATCGCCTCAACCGCCTTGGTAGCGGCCTCGCCGGTCACATTGTAATCCGACACAAAAACGATCTCCTTGCCCAGCTTCTCGGAAAGCCGCTTCGCTACAGGAGCCAGAGATTCGCCCTCGTTCGGACCATTTTTCACCTTGCCCAGATGAGAGCAGAGAATCACGCGCGCGCCTTCCGCGATCAGTTTGTTGATCGTCGGCAGCGCTGCCACGATACGGGTCTCGTCGGTGATCTCACCATTTTTCAGCGGGACGTTGAAATCGCAGCGTACCAGCACGCGGCGTCCCTTTGCCTGAATATCGTCTACTGTCTTTTTATTCAGCATGAATTATTTCCTTTCTTTTATATAATAGTCTGTCTATGATACTCTTTTGACTCTGGCATCATAGAAAACAGGCCCGGTCCACTCAGAGACCGGACCCGTTTTGAGTCAATCTGTCGCATCCGGCAATCATGGGCAGCCGGTCATTTCACCGTCCATCCGAATACGTCTGTCTGCTTATCAGCCAAGCTCCGCGAAGTACTTGATCGTGCGAACCATCTGGCTCGTGTAGGAGTTCTCATTGTCATACCATGAAACGACCTGAACCTCATACAGATCATCAGCAACCTTCGCTACCATGGTCTGGGTCGCGTCAAACAGAGAACCGTACTTCATGCCGATCACGTCGGAAGATACGATCTGCTCCTCATTGTAACCGAAGGACTCGGAGGCAGCAGCCTTCATCGCGGCATTGATGCCTTCCTTGGTAACGTCCGTGCCCTTGACAACGGCGGTCAGAATCGTGATGGAACCGGTCGGAACCGGAACACGCTGTGCGGAACCGATCAGCTTGCCGTTGAGCTCCGGGATAACCAGGCCGATCGCCTTGGCAGCGCCGGTGGAGTTCGGAACGATGTTGGCCGCGCCGGCTCTCGCTCTGCGCAGGTCGCCCTTCCTGTGCGGGCCGTCCAGAATCATCTGGTCACCGGTGTAGGCATGGATGGTGCTCATGATACCGGACTGGATCGGAGCATAATCATTCAGAGCCTTCGCCATCGGAGCCAGGCAGTTGGTCGTGCAGGACGCCGCGGAGATGATCGTGTCATCTGCAGTCAGCGTATTCTCGTTTACACTATATACAATCGTCTTCAGATCATTGCCGGCCGGTGCGGAAATGACAACCTTCTTTGCGCCCGCGTCAATGTGTGCCTGCGCTTTGTCTTTCGAGGTGTAAAAGCCGGTGCACTCCAGGACAACGTCCACGCCAATCTCGCCCCACGGAAGATCCGCAGCCTTGGCTTCCTTGTAGATCGTAATCTTCTTGCCATTGACCGTGATGGAATCCTCTCCGGCCTCCACAGTGTGCTTGCCCTCGCCGATATGTCCGGCATAGCCGCCTTGTGCGGTGTCATATTTCAGCAGATGAGCCAGCATCTTCGGATCGGTCAGATCGTTGATCGCCACTACTTCATATCCTTCCGCTCCGAACATCTGACGAAAAGCCAGACGGCCAATGCGGCCAAAGCCATTGATCGCTACTTTTACTGCCATGATTCATTCCTCCTAAATTGTTAAAATTTTGATGATTGTTAAATTATCATCAACCCAACGCTTATTGTACCTAATTCCAAACAAAATATCAAGACCTTTTTATAGTTTTTACGGGGAAAATACGGCCTCTTTTCATTGCAAACTCACTTAAATTCCCTTATAATGGCCGAAGAAAGCAAATATCGCGTATACAGGAGGCACACATGCTCTGTGATTTTCATCTCCATACAAATTTTTCCGGCGATTCCCAGACTCCGCCGGAAGATCAGATCTGCCGTGCCATCGAGCTTGGTATGGAAGAAATCTGCATTACCGACCACCACGATTACGATACGCAGGGGCCTGGCCTTGATTTCATGCTGGATATTCCGCGCTATGTCCCGGCCATTTTGCAGGCGGCGGAAAAATTTGCCGGACGTATCCGCGTTAATCTCGGAATCGAGCTGGGACTGCAGCAGCATGTATTTGAGGCCGTCCGCGATCTGCCTTTGCAATGGCCGTTTGACTATGTGATCGGTTCCAGCCATTTTCTGGACGGCACGGACCCTTATGACCGCACCATCTTCATCGGGCAGGAAGAACGCGCGGTCTATGAACATTATTTCGAGGTTACGCTGCGCCGTCTCCAGATCTATGACTGCTTTGACTCCTTCGGCCACCTCGATTACATCGTGCGCTACGGTCCGAACTGCAATCAATATTATGACTACGCGCGCTACCAGGAATACATCGACCCGATTCTTAAAACCCTGATTGAAAAAGGAAAAGCGCTGGAATGCAATACCAGCGCCTTAAAATACGGTCTCGGCCACCCACACCCCACGGAGGATATCCTGCGCCGCTACCGTGAGCTTGGCGGCGAGTTGCTCACAATCGGCTCCGACGGCCACTGCCCGGCCCATATCGGCTACGCCTTCGACACACTCCCGCAGCTTTTAAAGGACTGCGGTTTCCGCTACTACACGATCTATCACCAGCGCTGCCCGGAATTTTTACCGCTGTAACAGGATACGCTGCACGCTGCCCGGAATTTTTACCGTTACAAAATACTGTTCCCTGTTTTAAGTCCGCTCAGATTTGAAACAGTACCTTCATCATATCAGTATGTCCGCCCGTTATATCCTGGAATACGGCCTGTCCTTCTTCCAGAGGAAACGTATGAGAAACCACAGCCGCAATTTTTTCCTCATTCTGGCTGACATAAGCGATAGCATCCAGGAAATCCAGTTTGGTATAAACCCGGGTACCGATAAGAGTTTGTTCCTTAAAATTAACTGCCCACAGATCCACTGCAACCAGCTCCTTAAAGACGCTGAGCAGGAGAATTTCCGCCCGGACACCGGCCATTTCCGTCATGGTTCCGGCTACAGCCGGGCTGCCGCTGGCCTCAACCAGGACATCGACACCCTCCCCATCTGTCCGTTCCAGAATGTATTGTACAGAATCGGTCTCTGCAGGGTTGATAACCTCCAACCCAAGCTTCCTGGCATACTCTGCCCGCCTTCCATTGGCTTCCACCGTAAACAGCTGACGGACTCCGGCATCCTTCAGCATCAGAGCCGTCAAAAGCCCCATGGGGCCAAGCCCCGTCACACAGGCAGACGCAAAAAAGTCCTTTTTAATCATGCGCAGCCCATGGACAACCACGGCCACCGGCTCAATTACAGCTGCCATTTTTAAGGAGATTCCATCCGGGAGTCTGTAGACGCACTCCTCTGGAATAGCCGCGTATTCGGTCATTCCTCCGTCCGTATCGGTACCGTACAACCGCAGACTCCGGCATACATGCGTATTGCCCTTCAGACAGGCGCGGCATTTTCCACAATAATAAAGAGGATTGACTACTACCGCATCACCCTTTTTCAGCGTCGTTTTCACTCCTGCGCCAATCGCTTCCACTGTTCCGGAAAATTCGTGCCCCATAATCAGCGGAGCTTTCGCACGGGGGTGTTTGCCGAGGTAAACGCTGATATCAGAACCACAGATACCGGCATAAGCCACTTTAATCAGAATCTTTCCGGTATAATCCGGAATATCACGCTCTTCTATTTCTACCTTTTGTTTATCTGTCCATACCAGTGCCTTCATGCCGCCGTCTCCTTCCTGCCATACATCATTTTACCAGATATCCGCCGTCCACCGGTATAATAGCGCCGCACAGATAATCACTTGCCCGGGAGGCCAGGAAAATAGTGGCTCCCTTCATATCGTCTCCGGTACCCCACCTGCCTGCCGGTATCCGGGCGGAGATCTGATTACAGCGTTCCTGATTATTAAGAAGCGCTTCATTTAAATCAGTAGCCATATAACCCGGGGCAATGGCATTTACATTGATACCGCGGCCGGCCCAGTCATTGGACAATTCCTTGGTCAGCTGTGTAATCCCTCCTTTGGCCGCGGCATAGGCTGGCACAGTCTGTCCGCCAAACCAGGAGCACATGGAGGTCACATTGATAATTTTTCCGTAGCCTTTCTTCAGCATGACCTTTCCTGCTTCCTGACACATGATAAACACAGAGTGAAGATTAATGCTGAGGACCTCGTCCCACTCCTCAATGGGAAATTCCTCCGCCAGATGGCGCCGCTGGATTCCGGCTGCGGTAACCAGAATGTCCAGATCACTCCCCAGCAGCTCCATGCTCTCATGGAAAGCCCGGTAGGTCTCCTCTCTGGAACGGAGATCCGCCTTGATGCCACGGCACTGATGCCCCTTTTGACTGAGCAATGCAGCGGTATCAAATATCTTATCAGAGGAACCTATGATAATCGTGTCACATCCTGATTCCGCAAGAGCTTCCGCCATACCATAGCCAAGTCCCCGGGTTCCCCCGGTAACAATGGCCTTTTTCCCGCGAATATCAAATAAATCGCGCATAATTAATCTCTTCCTTCAATTCTAAGGTCGAATGAAAACCTGGATACTACCATTCAGCGATGGTTCCGTCATAGTTGCGCCAGACGGGGTTTTTCCAGTCTCCGCCTTCCGCGGCGAAACGCTCTGCGGTCTCTCTGACAAATTCTTCGTTGATCTCCACTCCCAGTCCCGGACGATCCACGATCTCAATGAAGCCATCCTTGTATTTATAGATGCTGGCATCTTCCAGGTAATCCAGGAGATCCCCACCCTTGTTGTAGTGGATACCCAGACTCTGCTCCTGAATAAAGGCGTTGGGCGCAACACAATCCAGATTCATACAGGCTCCCAGCGCAATGGGACCCAGCGGACAGTGTGGGGCAATCGCGACGTCATAGGCTTCCGCCATCCGGGCGATGGTCAGGCACTCGGAAAGACCGCCTGCATGGGACAAATCCGGCTGAACAATATCCACATATCCGGCCTCAAACAGGTTTTTATACTCCCAGCGGCTGAACATGCGCTCGCCCACGGCAATCGGGGTTGCGGTATGATTGGCAATATCTCGCAGGGCCTCATTGTTCTGAGGTAAAACAGGCTCCTCGATGAACATCAGACGATACTGATCCAGCTCGCGGGCCAGTACCTTGGCCATTGATTTGTGGACACGTCCGTGAAAATCCACCGCAATATCCATATCATAACCATATGTATCGCGAATAATGGCCACACGGGCACACACTTCCTCTATTTTTTTAAAGGAATCGATCCAGTGCATCTCCTCCGTGCCGTTCATTTTGATCGCACGATAGCCCTGTTCGTATGCCTCAATAACATTAGCCTTAATATCGCTGGGACGGTCACCACCAATCCAGCGGTAAACCTTCAGACGATCGCGGCACAGACCTCCCATCAGATCATAGACCGGAGCATTATAGAACTTACCCTTGATATCCCAGAGAGCCTGGTCAATTCCGGCCATAGCACTCATATACACAGGACCGCCGCGATAAAATCCGGTACGATACATGGCCTGCCAGTGATCCTGAATCCGCATCGGATCCTTTCCCATCAGATATTTGGCATATTCTTCCACAGCAGTGCGCACAGCGTCTGCGCTGCCCTCTACCACCGGTTCCCCCCATCCGGAAATTCCCTCGTCCGTATCTATCTTCAAAAACAGCCAGCGGGGCGGCAGTTTGTACATCGTCATTTTCGTTATTTTCACGTTATCTTCTCACCTCAACACGATATTATTTTTTTCTTACCGAAACGGATATTTCGGGTGCTCTTCCGGATGCTCCATCGGGCTGCTGCACTCTACTGAAAATCCCAACAGAGGTTCCGTGGCGAAAAAGTCCCAGCGGACAGGACGCGCCATAGCCAGCCCCTGCTGACTGGGAACGACGCCTGCCTGTGCCATCTGAGCAGCAGCCGCTTCAAAGTCCTTCACCCGGTAGCTGACATGCTGGATCCCTTCTCCGTGTTCCTCCAGGAAGGTCTTCCAGATGCTTTCACCATCCACAGGCATCATAAACTCAAACTGAATGTTACAGAAGTCAAACAGAGCAATCCGGGCCGTAAAATTTCCCTCTTTTCCAAAATATCTACGGCCGTCCTTCAGGGTTTCTCCTACGAAGCTGGGATCGCAACCAAATATTTTTTTCATATTGACAATGGTCTGTTCCAGATCCTTCACACAAATGCCGATCTGATTCATCTCGATAAACTGATTTTCCATGACAAAACTCCTCTCTTATCTATCTTTACGCAATGCCCAGAAGCGTGGGAATAAACAGACTGATCTGGGGGAAGACGGTGATAGCCAGCAGCGTAAGAACCAGCGGAACCATCCAGGGCATACACCAACTGGCAATCTTGGAGACAGGGTGCCCAGTCACAGAGTTCAGCACATAGAGGGAATAGCCCACGGGTGGAGTCAGCAGACCGATCATCGCATTGAGAACGACGATGACACCGATATGAGTCATGCTCAGGCCATAGGCGCCCGCCAGCGGAAGCAGCAGTGGAGTCAGCAGCATGACAATGACGGTGCAGTCAAAAAACATGCCCAAAATCAGCACCATCACGTCGATGCACAGCAGTATGACGGTCGGGCTGCTCGTCAGAGCGGTAAAGAAATTGAACAAAATGGTATCCAGACGCTCGTAAGATACAATAAAACTGAAAATGGTAGCAGCAACGATTACCAGCATAATCGGCATCGTGTTATCAATCGTATCCATAATAATCTGGAAAAGCTTTTTGGGACTGAGCTCACGGTAGATCAAGCCGGACACAATCAGGGCATAAACAATCGCAACCAGCGCGGCCTCAGTAGGCGTGACGACACCGGTCCAGATACCGCCAATGATGATCAACGGCATCAGCATGGCCAGAATGGACCTCCGGAAAGACTGCAGCATTTCCCGCAGAGTGGCGCGCCGGCTGGAAGGGCTGTTGGTCTTAACCGCCATAAAACGGCACATAAAGCACAGCACGATAGCCATAAACACGCCGGGCAGAATACCAGCCATAAACAGGGCACCGGTGGAAGCGCCAGAGTAGTTGGCGTAAACCACAAACGGTATGGAAGGAGGAATAATCGGACCAATGGTACCGGAAGCAGCGGTCACACCAATGGTAAAGCTCTCGTCATAACCTGCATCGCGCATAGCCTTGATCTCAACCTGACCCAGACCGCCCACATCAGCTACAGCGGAACCGGACATACCGGAGAAGATCACGCTCGCCAGCACATTTACATAGCCCAGACCGCCCTTGAAGTGTCCCACCAGAGAACGGCAGAAGTCAAAAATACGGTTAGTCACGGAACCGCTGTTCATAACCTGGGCCGCCATGATAAAGAAAGGAATGGCAATCAACGTAAAGCTGTTCAGACCATTCATGCACTTCTGCGCCAGCATCAGCAGGGACATATCATTCAGCACCAGGTACAGAATCGACGGCACCAGCATCGACATATAGATGGGGACACCGATCAGCAGCAGGGCAAAAAAGAGAATAAAAAATACAGCCAGATTCATACCTTCGCTTCCTCCTTCATATTTTTCAGGTCTTCCACAATCATCTGCACCGCGCGAATGATACCACCTGCCATGCTGAGGGGAAAGGCCACATACATCCAAGCCATGGAGAATCGCATGGCGGGCATGATATTGCCGGCCTGGAATTCCATGGTCTTAACACCCCAGTATACCAGGAAAACAAAAGCCACGATAGAAATAACCTGGACCACGATGTCAAAAATCTGTTTTTTCCGGTAGTCCAGTCTGTCAATAAACATCGTGAGCTTCAACTCTTCCCGTTTTTTCAATACCCGGGGCAGTGAAGCAAAGCAGGCATACATCAGGAACAGGCGGGACAACTCCTCTGTCCAGACAAAACCTCCGTTAAATGCGACACGCATTACCAGCTGGAACAGCACGGTCAGGAACAATCCCATAAACATAATAAAGGTAAGCGCATCATCAAAGTGATCCCAGAGCCAGACAAGAGCCTTTTTCATCTGCAAATCTCCTTTCTGAATAATCAAAATGCCCCACCCATCTTGAGGATTCAAAACAGGCGGGGCAGGTATTACCAATCAAATCCATTCGCTCTTTCGACAGGCGTTCAGGAATTGGCCTCGCACCATTCCACCGCAGCGTTGCGGAAATCCCACCAACCATCATACTCCGGAGCGGTGAAATTCTCATTCAGGAACTTGTCTGCATTGTCGATAAATGCCTGCTTATCCAGACCATTCTCAGGAGTGATAACAGTCATGCCGTACTCGCTCTCCAGCTTGCCGAAGGTATCTTCGGTATATGTGTTGACAGATTCGATGGACATCTGGGCTTCCTTGGTGAATTTCTCAGTCAGGTATGCGCGATCAGTCTCGGACAGGCCGTTCCAGAAATCCGCGTTGAAAATAGACCAGGACAGGATGAACGCATGCTCGGTAAATACCAGATAATCCTGAACCTCAAACAGGTTGTATGTCTGAATGTGGGCGATGGGGTTTTCCTGACCAGCGATGGAACCGGTGGACAGTCCCATATAAACCTCAGCCCAGGCCAACGGTACAGGCACACCGCCCAGAACAGAAACATAAGACTGGCTCATCGGACTCTCCATGGAACGGATACGCAGTCCGGAGGCATCCTCAGGCTTGTAGACTGCGGTATTGCAGGTCAGGCAGCGGAAACCCGGAGAAACCGCGTTCACTGCAATGGTATTGGTGCTGGATTCGATCTGCTCATTCCAGTCAGGCAGAGCTACTTCATTGAAATACTTCAGAGCCAGCTCATAATCGGTAAAGGTATAAGGCATCATCCAGCCCTGACTGTTAGGCACATAGCTCTCATAATAGCTGGTATTCATCATGCCGCCCTGAACGGTACCGTCACGGATCATGTCAAAACCTTCCTGCTCCGTGCCCAAGACACCGCCTGCGGTCATCGTAAAGGTAATACGGCCGTTGGTTTCTTCCGCGATCTCATCAAACAGTTCAGCGTAAGGAGTAATCGTAGGATGGGTATCAGGCAGAACAGCATACCATTTGATGTTCAGCTTCTCACCTTGAGTGATGTCCTCAACAGCAGTATCAGCAGCGGAACTCTCACTGGACGCGGGGCTCTCATTGGCAGCGGAACTCTCGCTGGACGCTGCAGTAGTGCTGGCAGCGGAGCTGCTGGAATTACCGGAACTGGAGCTGCCGCAGGCAACCAGGGACAGGCCCATGGTCAGGGCAAGTGCCAATGCAATTGCTTTTTTCATAGTTATAGTCCGCCTTTCTGCGAAAGGCACCAATGGGGTTATGAAACC
>JAJQAA010000035.1 GCA_021204045.1 Clostridiales bacterium | reverse complement strand
ATTTTTTACTGATTTAGGAAGAAAGTGGACATGGCGTTAACTACCAAAGACGGGCCTGGGATTGACAGCTGGGGATGTAGCTTAGCTGGGAAAGCGCAGCGTTCGCAACGCTGAGACCGCGGGTTCGAATCCCGTCATCTCCACGATAGTTAAGAGACCGGAATCCTTAGAAATGAGGGTTCCGGTCAATTTTTATGTGCGTCCGAATGAGTCGACCTAAGGTCGACCCGGGAATCTAATGCACATCCGGTCTGTTATAGATTAGTCAGCATATCGGCAATCTTCTTAGTAGCGCTAATTCGTGTGTATCAAACCAGATATAGCTTTTTAGTCCTGATCTCATAGTTTTTTATACTATATTTCGCCGAAACCATTGACACGAGAGGTGCGTCTGCGTATAATTAAACCGAAATAAAGTGGAGGTTGGTCAGTGAGCCTTCCCTTTTCCATTCCAGGAGAATCCAATATGAACCGTAAATCATTGGAAATTACGACTGGCGCGATGTCTACCGCGATCTTTGGCGCGCTGATGCTGCTGAATCGGCAGACGGGAAGCCTGTTTGAAGGTTTTTTTGTTTTTCTGTATCCGATTCCGTTGGCCGCCTATTCGGCGATGTACGGTATCCGGAGCGGTCTTCCGGCCCTGGCGGCCATGTCGTTGCTATCCTTTTTGTTTGGGGATTTCACCTCGATTTTTTATGCGGTAGCGCAGGCGCTGATCGGGCTGGTGTTTGGCGGCTGCCTGTATCACAAGGTTGATATGACGAAGACGTTATTTGCGGTAATGCTGATGTCTGCCGTAGAAAATCTCCTGGATATTGTAGTGCTTGGCTTTTTATATGGAGTCGATCTGAATCAGCAGACGGCGGAGATGCGCGATGTACTGAATACGGCTTTTGAACAGGTGGGTCAGGCGGTTCCATCCGGCATGTTTTCAGATAATTATATCAAACAGCTGATTATTGTTTCCATGATTGTGGCCGGTATTCTGCAGGGATTTCTTGTTTATGAGATCAGCCTGCAGATTTTGCGAAGGCTGCGTTTCCCGGTACAGAAACCGAAATCGGTCTATCTTTATATGCCGCCGAAAATGAGCGGATACATCGCCGCGCTGGCTTATTTCTTTTACAATCTCAGGATGGTGCAGCCTCTGGATAATGAATTGCTGCAGAATGTGGCTCTGACGGTGGGGATGCTAGGTTATATGTATCTGATCTGTTTTGGCATCATCGGACTGACGTTGATTCTGGGCATCTATTTTCCCAGGCTGCGTGTGCTGCGGGTTGTGATCGCTCTTCTGGGGATGTTTGTCGTTCCGATGGCGGAGATGGTACTGGGTTTCTTTTATATCTCGACTTCGTACCACGAGCGATTGCTGGAGGCGCGTGAGCAACGAACGTCATAAACGTTGGAGGCGCATGAACAACGAACGCCATAAAGTTTGGAGGCACGTGAATAACGAACCGTCATAGACAGGGAAATGAAAACGATGATTTGGGCGATAATATAGAAATAAAGCCAGGAGGTCAGTATGAAACCAATTGAGATTGGGGATTACAGATTGAACATTCCGCTGATTCAGGGAGGGATGGGAATCGGAGTCAGTCGATGCAGCCTTGCAGGAGCTGTAGCGAAAGAAGGGGGTATGGGCGTCATCTCGGCGGCGCAGGTGGGTTACGACCATCCGGATTTTCGCTCAAGACCGGAGGAGAGCAATCTTTTGGAGCTTCCGAACCAGATCCGGAAGGCGAAGAAGATTGCCCAGGGCTGTGGAATGGTTGCAGTCAATCTCATGGCGGTTACCCAGCTATATAAAGAATATGTCGAATGTATCTGCGAGGCCGGAGCGGACGCGATCGTGACGGGCGCGGGGCTTCCCACATCGCTCCCGGAATATACCCACGGTTTTGATACCAAAATTGCACCGATTGTATCCACAGCGAAAGCTATGCAGGTTATCTTAAAATACTGGGACAGGAAATATTCCCGCACCGCGGATTTCCTGGTTGTGGAAGGACCGAAAGCCGGCGGTCATCTGGGATTTTCGTTTGAGATTCTGGCGCAGCTGTCCTCCTATGATTTTGACGCGGAGGTGAGGGCAATCGTCGCCGCAAAACGGGTGTTTGAGGAGAAATATCAGCGAAGGATACCTGTGTTTCTGGCGGGCGGGATAAGTGACGCGCAGGATGTGCGGCATGCGTTGTCTCTGGGAACGGATGGCGTTCAGGTCGCGACCCGGTTCGTCGCGACGGAGGAATGCGACGCGTCCGATAAATATAAGGAGGCCTATATTCAGGCGAAAGAAGAGGACGTCACAATTATCCACAGCCCGGTGGGAATGCCGGGCCGGGCATTGCGCAACGCTTTTGTGGAACGGATGCAGGCAGGCCAGGAAAAGATTGTCGGATGTTACAATTGCCTGAAGGCCTGCAACCCGAAAACCGCGCCCTATTGTATCAGCCAGGCGCTGATCAACGCGGTAAGAGGGGATCTCGACGACGGCCTGATTTTCTGCGGCGCGAGAGTGGGCGAGGTCAACCGGATGACGACAGTGAAAAATGTGATTCGGGATCTTGCGCCGGGATGGGCATGATGGAAAGGATGCAGCTGGGGCCGTTTTGCCCTCCCGCTTTGTTGTGACGCCGTATTTTGTTATTGTTTGCTTGAATAATTTACAAATTCGTTTATAATGATGGTACAGGAGAAAAATCAGATTAGGATGGAGGGTAAGACAATGGACATTCGTTATTCTGCGAATCAGAGGGATTTCAAGCGTTACACGACCGAGGAGGTCCGACAGGAATTCCTGATTGAGGATCTGTACAGGGCCAATGAGGTTGTGGCCGTCTATTCTCATGTGGATCGCATGGTGACGCTGGGCTGCATGCCGACCACGGAGACAGTTCCGATTGATAAGGGGATCGATGTATGGGCCAATTTCGGCACAGAGTATTTCCTGGAGCGCAGGGAGATCGGTATCTTTAATATCGGCGGCGCGGGTACCATCACAGCAGACGGAGAGGTCTACAAGATGGGCTATAAGGACTGCATTTATATTACCAAGGGTACGAAGGAAGTCCTGTTTGCCAGCGATGACGCGTCAGCTCCGGCAAAGTTTTATATGGTGAGCGCTCCGGCACACAAGGCCTGCAAGACCACCTTTATTCCGATTGAGAAGGCGGTAAAGCGCCCGGTCGGTTCGTCGGAGACTTCAAACAAGCGCGTGATCAACCAGTTTATCCATCCGGATGTGCTGGAGACCTGTCAGCTTTCCATGGGTATGACCGTACTTGAGCCGGGCAGCGTCTGGAACACGATGCCGGCGCATACGCATGAGCGCCGCATGGAAATCTATATGTATTTTGAGATTCCGGAGGACAATGTGGTCTTCCATATGATGGGCGAGGGTCAGGAGACCCGCCATATCGTGATGCAGAATGAGCAGGCGGTGATCAGCCCGTCCTGGAGTATCCACGCCGGCGCCGGTACGAGCAATTATACCTTTATCTGGGCGATGGGCGGCGAGAACCAGGCATTTGATGATATGGACACGATTCCGACCACGCAGCTGCGCTAGGAGAAGGAGGAAAAACGATGATTTTTGACGAATTAAAAAATATTGATTTTTATAAGACGCTTGGTATCGGGGATCGTTACGCAAAGGCGATCGATTGGCTGAAGACGCAGGATCTGGCGTCTCTTGCGGATGGCAAGTATGAGGTCGACGGTAAGGACGTCTATGTGAGCATACAGTCTTACGATACGATCCCGTGGGAAGAGGCCAAATACGAAGCGCATGAGAATTACACCGATATCCAGTATATAATCGGCGGTACGGAGGTGATGGGCTACGCCCCGGTGGAGACGCTCACGCCGACCGGCCCGTACAACCCGGATAAGGATGTGATCAAATTTGACAACGCGGTTCCCGGACAGAGTTTTGTCGTTCGTCCCGGCGAATACATGATTTTCTTCCCGTGGGACGGTCATAAGCCGAAAGCGATGGACGGCGCGCCGGCCGCGGTCAAGAAGGCGGTTGTCAAGATTCGCGAAAAGTAAGGAAGGATATTGGATGTATTCGATTTCAGGCCGTGTGCGCTATAGCGAGGTTGATGCGAGTCTGCGGCTGACAGTGACCGGTATGATGAACTACCTTCAGGATTGTTCGACATTTCAGTCGGAAGATCTGGATCTGGGAGTAGCAAGTTTAAATCGTCGCTGCCGCGCCTGGTGGCTGTCTACCTGGCAGATCGTGGTGGAGCGCTGGCCGGTACTTGGGGAAGAAATTGTGGTCAGCACCTGGCCCTACGCGTTTAAGGGCATTTACGGCTACCGCAATTTTACGATCCGGGACAGGTTGGGCGATTACCTCGTGAAAGCGGACTCGGTCTGGTTTTTCTTTGATACGGCGGCGGGGCGGCCGGTAAGGCCGGCAGAAGACGATATCCATGGCTATGAACTCAGCGGCGAAGAGCGCCTTGAGATGGCGCCGATGGCGCGTCATATTCTCGTTCCGTCGGAATATGAAACTGCGGAGCCGATTACGGTAGCACGCCATCATATTGATACCAATCACCATGTCAACAATGCCCAGTATGTAGAGATTGCCCGGGAGCTTCTTCCGGAAAATTTTCAGATCCGCGAGCTTCGCGCAGAATACAAAAAGGCCGCTGTACTGGGTGATCGGATGTTCCCGCACATCCACAAAGAGGATGGGGCTTACACCATTGCTCTGACCGATGCGGATGGTGAGATTTTTGCAGTGGTATGGATGCGGCAGACATAATGGGTGCTGTGGCCGCCGTAAGATACCGGATGTACGGCCGTGAGGACGCGGCCGGAAGGAGAGAACCGATGATAGCATTAGGAAAGATACAGACCCTTGTAGTCAAACGTGTTAAGGATTTCGGCGTTTATCTCGGCGAGGCGGAAGATCCGGAAAATGCGGTGCTCCTGCCGAAAAAGCAGGTGCCTGAGGGAACGAAGCCAGGCGACAGCCTTGAGGTTTTTATCTATAAAGATTCGGAGGACCGTCTGATTGCGACAAGCGGCCGTCCCAAGCTGCAGGTCGGCGAGGTGGCGGTGCTGACCGTTAAGGAAACGTCACGCATTGGCGCGTTTCTTGATATGGGACTGGAGAAGGATCTGTTGCTCCCGTTTCGTGAGCAGAACCATAAAGTGTGTCAGGGTGAGCAGTGCCTGGTCGCGCTCTACATTGATAAGAGCGGGCGTCTGGCGGCAACGATGAACGTGTATCCATATATGAAGGCGGATTCATCTTACAAGAAGGATGACTGGGTGTGTGGTACGGTCTATGAAATTAATGAAAATCTGGGTGCGTTTGTGGCGGTGGATGATCGCTATTTTGGCTTGATTCCCAAGAAGGAACTGTATGGCTCTGTGAAAGCGGGAGATAAGATGGAAGCGCGGGTAGTCAAGGTGCGTGATGACGGTAAACTGGATTTAAGTCTGCGCGCTAAGGCATATTTGCAGATGGACAAGGATGCGGAGATGATCCTCGCGGCCATGGAGAAGGTGGGCGGCGTACTGCCGTTTACGGACAAAGCGGAGCCGGAGCGCATACAAAAGGCTTTTCCAATGAGCAAAAATGCCTTTAAACGCGCGGTTGGCCGGTTACTTAAGGAAGGAAAAATCCGCATTACGGAGACCACGATCGAAAAGGTACAGGCGGTCTGAGAAAGACGCTGTGAAAAAGGAGTATCGCGGGAAATATGGGAAAAAACAGAACGTTTCGCGACTACGCGCTGATTATTATCGGCGCGTTTATTATGGGGTTTGCGATTAAAAATATTTATGATCCGGCCGGGCTGGTAACGGGCGGTTTTTCGGGTATCGCGATTATTGTTAAGGATCGAATTGGCGTGCCGCTGTGGCTGACAAATACGGCGCTCAACGTTCCGCTGTTTCTGGCCGCCTACCGGATGAAGGGCTGGGAGTTTATCCGCGGGACGCTGGTGGCGACCGTGGCGCTCTCAGTTTCCCTTTATATTTTGCCGGAGGTCGTCCTGTGGACGGATGATCTGTTTTTGTCAGCGCTGTTTGGCGGCCTGGCGAGCGGCGTGGGAATCGGCCTTGTCTTTATCTGCAGTGCGACGACGGGAGGCACGGATATGCTGGCGGCTCTGATTCGCCGCTGGTTTCCTCAGTATTCCCTGGCACAGATTATGCAGCTGCTGGACGCAGCGATCGTCCTGGCCGGGGCGGGTATATTTGGACTGCATTACGCGCTTTACGCGCTGATTGCGATCTACGCGGTCACAAAGGTATCGGACGGCATCATTGAGGGATTGAAATTTTCCAAGGCCGCTTATATTATCTCTGATAAAAGCGAGGTGATCGCGGCAGAAATTATGACAAAGCTTGGCCGGGGCGTGACCAGTCTGGACGCGACCGGCATGTATTCAGGGACACGGAAAAATATGCTGATGTGCGTGGTCTCAAAGAAGGAAATTGTACAATTAAAGGAGCTTGTAGTTGGGCAGGATTCACAAGCTTTTGTGATCGTCACGGATGTACGAGAGGTTTTGGGCGAGGGGTTTATGGAATTTAGACAATGAGAGCGCGAACAGTTTCACATATTTTTGTGACTTACAGCACTTTTCAGATTTCTTAAGCAAAAGTCACAAATTTGTAAAAATTATTTTGGACAATTCCAATATGGCAAAAAAAATTTGAACAATGTATGATGGACATAGATGCGGGGAGAGCAATGATATCTTCGTAAAATGATTATTTGCGCATATGCAGGAGGTCCGATTATGGCTAGCTTGTCACTGAAAAATGTCACCAAAAAATATCCCAACGGCTTTGTCGCTGTGAAGGATTTCAACCTGGATATCGAGGATCAGGAATTCATCATCTTCGTCGGCCCTTCCGGCTGCGGTAAGTCCACGACGCTGCGTATGATTGCCGGTCTTGAGGATATTTCCGACGGTGAGCTGATGATCGACGGCAAGCGTGTCAATGACGTTGAGCCGAAAGACAGGGATATCGCGATGGTTTTCCAGAATTACGCGCTGTATCCGCATATGACTGTTTATGACAACATGGCGTTCGGCCTGAAGCTGCGCAAGACGCCAAAGGATGAGATTGATCGCAAGGTGCAGGATGCGGCGAGGATCCTCGATCTTACCCAGCTGCTGGACCGCAAGCCGAAGGCGCTGTCCGGCGGCCAGAGACAGCGTGTCGCCATGGGACGTGCGATTGTCCGTAATCCTAAGGTCTTTCTGATGGATGAGCCGCTCTCCAATCTGGACGCGAAGCTGCGTGGCCAGATGCGTATTGAGATATCCAAACTGCACCAGAGACTGAAGGCGACGATTGTCTATGTTACGCATGATCAGACCGAGGCCATGACGCTGGGCACACGGATTGTCGTTATGAAGGACGGCGTGATCCAGCAGGTAGATTCCCCGCAGAATCTGTATGACAAGCCCTGCAACAAGTTCGTGGCCGGTTTTATCGGCGCTCCGCAGATGAATCTGATCGACGCCACGGTTGGTAAGGATGCGAGCGGTGTGACCCTGACCTTTGGCGGCGACCATACGATCACGCTCCCGCAGGAGAAGGGAAAAGTGCTTGAGGAGAAGGGCTACGTCGGCAAGACCGTGACGCTGGGCATCCGTCCGGAAAATCTGCATGATGAGGAAGCATTCCTGGCGTCCTCTCCGCAGAGTGTGTTTGAGGCGACGATCCGTGTCTATGAGCTGCTTGGCGCGGAGGTTTATCTGTATTTTGACATCAATGATACCAACTGCACCGCGCGCGTGGATCCGCGCACGACCGCACGCCCGGGCGATACGATCCGGCTGGCAATGGATCTCAACAAGATTCATGTATTCGACAAAGATACCGAAGAAGTGATTACAAACTGATATTTGGTGAATTTTTACAGGAAAAGGGCAGGCGAGTAGCGATACTCGCTTGCTTTTTTCGTGGTTTTATAATAAAATAATTTAGATGAGATAAGATATGATGCATCGCAATATTCAGCGCAGGTATTTGTTTTAGCTAAAACAGTAAAAGGAGTGTGCCATATGATTTCCAACCAGATTCTCCAGACTACGATCGACGGCCTGAAGGGTATTACGAGAATTGATCTCTGCATCTGTGACACGGAGGGCAAGGTTCTGGCTTCCACGTTTCCGGACGCGGAGGAGTACGAAAGCTCTATCCTTTCCTTCGTTGATTCGCCTGCTGACAGCCAGGTGATTCAGGGCTATCAGTTTTTTAAGGTGTTTGATGAGCAGCAGCTGGAATACATTCTGCTTGCCCGGGGCGGCAGTGATGACGTGTACATGGTCGGCAAGCTGGCAGCTTTCCAGATTCAGAATCTTCTGGTCGCTTATAAGGAGCGTTTTGACAAGGATAACTTTATTAAGAACCTTCTGCTGGACAACCTGCTGCTGGTTGATATCTACAACCGTGCCAAGAAGCTGCACATTGAGACAAACGCCAAGCGGGTCGTTTACCTGATTGAGACGAAACACGAAAAGGACATCAACGCGCTGGAGACTGTGCGCAGCCTTTTTGCTACCCGTACGAAAGATTTCATCACCGCTGTGGATGAGAAAAATATCATTCTGGTCAAGGAAGTAAATCCGGGCGAGACCACGGAGGATCTGGAAAAGACCGCTAACATGATTCTGGACATGCTCAACACCGAGGCGATGGCGAAGGTGCATGTCGCGTTCGGCACGGTGGTCGGCGATATCAAGGAGGTATCCCGTTCCTACAAGGAAGCGAAGATGGCGCTCGACGTGGGCAAGATTTTCTACAGTGATCAGAATGTGGTTGCTTATTCCAATCTCGGCATTGGCCGCCTGATCTATCAGCTGCCGCTGCCGCTGTGCCGGATGTTCATCAAGGAGATTTTTGAGAACCGTTCGCCGGATGAGTTCGACGATGAGACGCTGACGACGATCAACAAATTCTTCGAGAACAGCCTGAATGTCTCTGAGACCTCCCGGCAGCTGTACATCCACCGCAATACGCTGGTTTACCGCCTGGACAAGCTGCAGAAAAGCACGGGCCTGGATCTGCGTGTTTTCGAGGACGCGATCACCTTCAAGATCGCGCTGATGGTGGTCAAGTACATGACCTACATGGAGAATCAGGATTACTGATGATAACCGGGAAATGACAGCCGGAAAATGATAACTGGAAAAACATGATTGAGATAAGCAATCTTTGCAAAACCTATGGAACCGGCAGCCGCGCGCTGCGCAACATTGACATCCATATTGAGGACGGCGAGTTTGTCTTTATTATGGGCAAGAGCGGTTCCGGCAAGTCGACGCTGCTCAAACTTCTGATCAAAGAGACGGAGCCGACTTCCGGCTCCATCATTGTCAATGATATGGATCTGCGGCGGATGCCGCGTCGTTATGTGCCGAAATACCGCCGCAGGCTGGGGATGATCTTTCAGGATTTCCGTCTGCTGAAGGATCGCAGTGTTTTCGAAAATGTTGCGTTCGCGCAGCGGGTGATCGGCGCTTCCGCCCGCGCTATTCGTGAGTCGGTGCCGCAGGCGCTGCGCGAGGTCGGTCTTTCGGCAAAATATAAATCGCTGCCACAGCAGCTTTCCGGTGGCGAACAGCAGCGGGTGGCGATCGCCCGCGCGCTGATCAACCGCCCGGAGGTATTGCTGGCGGATGAACCGACCGGCAACCTCGATCATGATACGGCGATTGAGATCATGAAACTTCTCGCACAGATCAACCGCCAGGGGACGACCGTGATTGTAGTGACGCACAGTCAGGAGATCGTGGAGCTGATGGGCGGCCGTGTGATCACGATGGAGCGGGGACAGGTCGTCAGCGACGAGATCAAGGGTGGACGGATGGATGAGACTTAATACGCTCTGGTACTGCCTGAAACAGGGACTGAAAAATATATGCAGGAATATCTGGTTCTCTTTGGCTTCGATTGCTACGATTTCCGCGTGTATTTTTTTGTTTTGCCTGTTTTTTTCCATTATTGCCAATATTGGCTCAATTGTAAAAAATGTCGAGAGTACGGTGGGAATCACGGTGCTTTTTGACGAGGAGCTTGACGAGACGGAGATTCTCGCGATCGGAGAGCGGATTGCGACTGCGGGAAGCGGCGTGATCCGCGAGATGGTTTATACTTCCGCCGAGGAGGCCTGGGAGCAGGTGAAGACGGAGTATTTCGCAGGCATGGAGGAGCTGGCGGAGGGTTTTTCTGAGGACAATCCGCTGGCCGGTTCGGCCAGCTATACGATCTACCTCTATGATATTGCCGACCAGGATGCCCTGGTGGAGTGGCTGCAGGGCATTGGCGGGGTGCGCCGGGTCAATTACTCCAATGCCGCGGTCGCCGGGTTTTCCAGCGTTAATCGCGTGGTTGGTCTGCTGTCGGCTGTGATTATCGGCGTGCTGCTTGCGGTGTCGATTTTCCTGATCAGCAATACGATCTCTGTTGCCGCGGCGTTCCGCCGTCAGGAAAGCCAGATTATGCGCCTGATCGGGGCGACGAATTTTATGATCCGCGCGCCGTTTCTGGTGGAAGGCGTGCTGATCGGCCTGATGGGTGCGGCGATTCCGCTGGCGGCCATTTACGTGCTTTACACGAAGGCCGTGGTATATATTATGGAACATTTTCAGATTCTGTCGGATATCTTTTATTTTATTCCGATCACGGAGATTTATCCGCTGATGGCGGCGGTATCTCTGGCTTTGGGCGTAGGGATCGGCTTCTTCGGCAGCTTCTTTACGATACGTAAGTATCTTAAAGTATAGGAGGCCGCACGAAGATGGACTGGAAAAAGAGCCTGGTTCTGGCAACCGTGCTGCTGACTTTTGCCGCGACACCGGTTTTGGCGGTACAGAGACAGGATGTCGACGCGGCTAAAAGCGAGGCGAACAGCCTGGAAAAAGAAAAGAAAAAGGTCGAGGCGACGTTAAAAAACCTGGAGAGCTTAAAGAATGACGCGGCGGCTTATGTACGGCAGCTGGATGAAAGCCTCGAGCAGCTGGATCAGGAACTGGAGGAGCTGGAAGAAAAAATCGCGGACAAAGAAGCGGATATTGAGACTGCCCAGGAGGAACTAACGGAAGCGAAAGCGGTTGAGGCTGACCAGTACGCGGCGATGAAGCTGCGTATCAAATATACGTATGAGCGCGGTGATACGAGCTTCGTTGATCTGTTGCTCCAGTCGAAGGATATGGGGCAGCTTTTAAACCGCGCGGAGTATATTCAGAAAATTTATGAATATGATAAACAGAAGCTCGATGAATACGCACAGACGAAGGAAGAAATATCCGTCCACGAGAAAACGCTGGAGACGGAGCGCGAAGAACTTCTGGCGCTTCAGGAAGAAACAGAGGCCCGCCAGTCTTCGGTAAAGACGCTGCTGGAGGAGAAAAGCAGCGAGCTTGCTGCCTATGACGCGCAGATTAGCGCGGCCGAGGGGCAGATCAGCAAATATGAAACGAGCATCCGGGAGCAGGAATCAAAAATTCAGCAGATGGAAGCGGAGATCAAACGCCAGGAAGAAGAGGCGCGGAAAGCGGCGGAGGCGGCCGGCCAGAAGTATAATACGGTCAGCCTTGGAAATATTAGTTTTATATGGCCCTGCCCGTCCAGCAGCCGGATCTCGTCCGCGTTTGGCGACCGCACCTCGCCGACGGAGGGCGCGTCCACGGATCACAAGGGGATTGACATCAGCGCCCAGACCGGCGCCTCGATTCTCGCGGCAGCTTCCGGTACGGTAGTGATTGCTACATATAGCTATTCCGCCGGAAATTATATTATGATCAATCACGGCGGCGGTATTTATACGGTATATATGCACTGCTCGCAGCTGCTGGCTTCGGAGGGACAGGAGGTAGCCCAGGGCGAGACGATTGCCCGGGTCGGCTCTACCGGCTATTCTACCGGGCCGCATCTCCATTTCGGTATCCGGGCGAACGGATCCTATGTGAATCCGTCGCTTTATGTGGCGCCGTAACGGAAGGATTTTTGGCGGACAGTATTCCGGTGTGATGATTTTTTTGAATATACTGCAAATTCCAATACAGCAATCGTGGCTTTCGGAAATGGATGAGAGGATTGCGGATAGGAGAACATGGTGGAAAACGAGACGAGGACAAAAAATAAATTCTGGAAGGGAATGCTGGTCGGTTCGCTGGTCACGGCGTTCGCGATTTTGCTGGTCGTGGGCATCGCGGCTGGCATTTCCCTGATCGGGCATTCGGTGATCGGCAGCGGCAGCCGGTTTTCGTCTGTCGGAATGAAGGACGCCGGGGATGAGGACAGTCTTGATCTCGACTTTGTTAATCGGAAACTGCAGGTATTGAAAGCCCTGATTGATCGCGATTTCCTTTTTGAGGAGAACATTGACGGAGAGGCAATGGAAACCGGTATTTATAAGGGCATGCTGGAGGCGCTGGGCGATCCGTATACGGTTTATTATACGAGCGATGAGTATAAGGCTCTGACAGAGGAGACCGAAGGAGTTTACTGCGGTATCGGCGCGCTGGTGAGCCAGAATATGGAGACCGGGGTGGTTACGATTTTACGTGTATTTAAAAATTCCCCCGCGGAGGAGGCCGGTGTACAGAAGGGCGATATCATCCTGAAGGTCAATGATGTTGAGTACAATGAGATGGATCTGGATATGCTGGTGAGCCAGGAGATCCGCGGCGAAGAGGGAACCTGGGTAGACATTCTGTTTCAGCGTGGCGATGAGCAGCTTACACTGCATATCGAGCGCCGCCAGGTGGAGGCTACGACTGTGGAATACCAGATGCTGGAGCAGAATACCGGTTATATCATGGTCAGCCAGTTTGAGATTGTGACCAGCGAGCAGTTTATCAACGCGATCGACGATCTGGTTGATCAGGGCATGGAACAGCTGATCATTGACCTGCGCGATAATCCGGGCGGCGTGCTCAGCTCTACCGTGGAGATGGCGGCTTACATTCTGCCGGAGGGACAGTGGGACGGCATGATCGTTTCCACCGCGGATAAAAATGGACACGGTTTCGTCTATTACAGCGAGGACGGCGAGATCCGCTATGCCTCCAACAGCGGTGATGAGGATGATCCGGCTTATCCGAAAGAAGACGGCCATGAGCTGGATATGCCGATCGTGATTCTGGTGAATGGAAATTCCGCGAGCGCTTCCGAGGTCTTCTCCGGAGCACTGCAGGATTACGGTGTGGCAAAGTTGGTCGGTACGACTACCTTCGGCAAGGGCATCGTCCAGGGGCTGGTGCCGCTGACGGACGGCTCGGCCGTGAAGCTGACGATCTCGCATTACTACACACCGAGCGGGTTTGATCTGCATTCCAAGGGTCTGACGCCGGATGTCGAGGTAGAACTGGAAATTCCGGAAGATATCGATCTGACTCTGGGCCTGTCGCTCGACCAGGATAATCAGGTGCAGGCGGCGCTGGAGACGCTGGGCGTGCGGTAGCGTCTTGTCATTGATAGAAGAACGCGCTATAATAATCCTGTCGCCGGTTCCGGGAGGAGTGCGGTCTCGGCCGTATCGGAGGTGTCCGGTCTCACACATGATTATCCCGGGAACACGCTCCGGCCGGCGGCATTTATGAGATCGATGAAAGGAAGTGAGTCCATGCCTTTGCCGAGAGAGCAAATCTATACGATCGAGGATATTTATCATCTTCCGGACGGGCAGCGTGCGGAACTGATTGATGGGCAAATGTATGATATGGCACCGCCAGGCCGACGGCATCAAAGGATACTTTCTGCCCTCCATCTTGCGATTGGAAATTATATTAATACAAACAATGGCTCCTGTGAAGTCGATATCGCTCCATTTGCCGTGTTTCTGGATGAGGACGATTACAACTACGTGGAGCCGGATCTCTCTGTTATATGTGATCCCGGTAAGCTTACAGACAGAGGATGCAATGGTGCGCCGGACTGGATTATCGAAATTGTATCTCCAGGAAGCAGACGGATGGACTACATGATAAAATTGTTTAAATATCGTTCTGCCGGTGTTCGTGAATATTGGATTGTTGACTCGGATAAGGACAGAATTATGGTCTACGATTTTGCGGGAGATGAGACCGCGGAATATACGTTTTCGGATGTGGTTCCGGTTGGTATCTATCCTGGCTTCTCCATTGATTTTAATACAATCAGAGTATAAATGTTATCAGAAACAGGTTGTTTCAAAATAAAGGGGCTGTGTGACAGCCCCTTATTCTTACGGTTAAATTTCTGCCTGCAGACGACTTGGCGTCAGCAGATGAATGTTCGACAGCTTTAACGGTTTTCACCATATGTATTGAAATATTCCTGGAGCCTGTCGGCCAGTTTCCCCAGATGCAGACCATCCACAAAAGCGTGGTTGGCCTGGATGGAGTATGGTAGCCGGATTCTTCCGTCCTTTTCAAAGAATTTTCCCCACGTGAAAACGGGTGTGGAATAACCCTTTTTTCCGGAAAAACCGAGCGTTCATAGATCCAGCTTCAGGTCTCCAAGCTGAATCCAGCCGATTTTTCTTAAAATTTCCCCGAAAATCAGGGTAAGTGCGGCCGGAAGCACAAAGCAGACAAGCAGAATGCCAAGCCACATATTAGCGCCGCCGCCCATGGCCGTGTAGACGCCGATCGGGCCGACGAGTCCGCAGGTGCCCATGCCGGAACCGGCGGGGATATTTTCCATATGGAAAATGCAGGTGGCGATGGGGCCGGTGATCATCGAGGCGAGAGTGGGCGGAATCCAGGTGCGTGGATTGCGGACGATATTGCCCATCTGCAGCATCGAGGTGCCCAGACCCTGGGCGAGCAGGCCGCCGACCCCGTTTTCGCGGTAGCTCATCACGGCGAAACCGATCATCTGCGCGCAGCACCCGGCGGTGGCTGCGCCTCCGGCGAGGCCGTCAAGACTGAGCATAATGCAGATCGCGGCGCTGCTGATCGGCAGGGTCAGCGCGATACCGATCAAGGCCGACACAAGCATGCCCATAAAGAGAGGCTGCATCTCCGTAGCGGTTTTCACGATATTGCCGAAGGCTGTCATGAAAGCGGAGACGCCCGGACCGACAAACTGTGCGATCAGCATGCCGGCGATGATTGTCACGCCAGGAGTTACGAGAATGTCGACGCGGGTCTCCTTTGAGACGAGTTTGCCCAGCTCCGCGGCTACGACCGTGGAAACCAGAGCGCCGACCGGGCCTCCGAGCGTATTGCCGGCAATGCCGACGGTCGCTGCGGAAAACAGCACGAGGTTCGGGGCGTTCAGGGCGTGTGCGATGGAGACGCCTAAAGCCGCGCCGGTGGCGGTCGTGCAGTAGGTGGAGATGGTGTTAAATAGTTCAATGTGGGTTTTGTCGCCGAGCGTGCCGAAAATCGTGCCGATCAGCAGCGAGGCGAAGAGGCCGAAGGCCATGGCGCCGAGCGCGTCGATGAAGTAGGTCTTG
>JAJQAA010000020.1 GCA_021204045.1 Clostridiales bacterium | reverse complement strand
AAATTTAAAGTCAAAATCTCAGTCCGTCTTTTCCCCACCCCGTGAATAGTAACAGCGAATGAACCGCAACGAACAGCCGGTGAAAACGACTGGTAACAGCGCTAAAACATTCTGCGTAGCAACGGTATCTTCCGGCACAACCAGGTGACCGCCACAGCAATCCCTGTAATCAGCAGGCTTTCGCTCAGATTCAGCAGCCAGCCATTATAAGCCGTCATTTTTTCAAAAAGAAGCGGCGTCAACAAAGAAATCAGCGGAATATGCAGATAAAAGACCCCCAGGCTCGACATCCCTACTGTACGGGCAAACCATCGCAACGGCGCGCAGTTTTCCAGAGGCAGATGATATACCGCCAAAAACACTCCGCAGGCAAACAGTGCCGTGGAAATCCAGTAATAGCCGCTCGTCAGATGCAGTCCTTCCCAGCGGATCGTCCCACTCTGAATATATTTGATGAGTTCCAGCCCCAGAAGCCCAGCCGCGCATAATGCTGCCGGTATCCTGGCAGAAATACATTCACGCCGCTCATAAAGCTCCGCGCCGAGCAGGTAATAAAACATATAATTGGAATGGCGAAAACTAAACGGATTGATCTCCGCAAAGGCCGAAATCTCCCATGCGGACCGTCCCGCTGATTTTGCCAGACACGCAATCAGCAGATTGCCGTCCGCAAGAAGCTGATTGAAAACGAACAGCACAATGAGCGTGTAGTAAACCAGCCTTCGGTCGTATTCCCGGCAAAAGCGAAAAAGCGGCGCCGCCAGCAGCACCGTCAGCAGCGCGTCAATGAACCACAAATGCCCGCTTGAAATGCCGTCCAATGAGGCAAACAGGAACAGATAAGACAGAAGATCCCGCAGCGTACCCGCGGCCGCTCCGTACAACATGTGATAGAACAGCAGATATAATGCCCGCCAGCACACGAGGGCAGCATAAAGATTGACCATGCGGACTACATGCCGTTTTACAGTAAAAGGGCGCGAAAAGAAAAGCGCGCCCGATACCAGAAAGAAGCAGGGTACCGCTGTATTTCCCACCATCATGAACAGATTGTCCACCCTGCTTACCGGATTTAACTGCATGTTGTGAAAAAAAACCACCATCACAATCGCTGCGCCCTTGAGGAAATCAAGCGTTCGGTCTCTTTGTCCTTTTTGCGACACGTTACTGCCCCTCCTAGAAGAAGCGAAGTTTTTTTGCGCTCTCCACAAATTCACGGTTTGTCCGTGTTTTCGAGAACAGGTCAAGAATACGCTCCACCGACTCCTCCGGTTTGAGTGAGTTCGTCGCCTTGCGGACGATGTCAACCGCCTCCTGCTCCATATGTGTCAGCAGCAGATCATCGCGGCGCGTACCGGATTTGAGAATATCGATCGCCGGGAAAATGCGCTTCTCGGAAAGCTTGCGGTCAAGAACCAGCTCCATATTTCCGGTGCCCTTAAATTCCTCATAAATGACATCATCCATGCGGCTGCCCGTATCGATCAGCGCAGTCGCCAGGATCGTCAGGCTCCCTCCCTCACGCATATTACGCGCCGCGCCAAAAAAGCGCTTCGGCATATGCAGAGCAGCCGGATCCAGTCCGCCCGACAGAGTGCGGCCGCTCGGCGGCACGACCAGGTTGTAAGCGCGCGTCAGGCGCGTAATGCTGTCCAGCAAAATGATGACGTCCCGCCCGTGCTCCACCAGACGGCGGGCGCGTTCAATCACCATCTCGGAAACCCGTTTATGACGATCTGGAAGCTCGTCAAACGTGGAATAAATCACTTCGACATTTTCACCGACGACAGATTCCTTAATATCCGTCACTTCCTCAGGACGCTCATCAATCAACAAAATCATCACATGCATGTCCGGATGATTGACGGTAATCGCCTGAGCCACCTGTTTGAGCAGTGTCGTCTTACCCGCTTTCGGCGGGGAAACAATCAGGCCGCGCTGTCCCTTTCCGATCGGTGAAAGCAGATCCAGCACCCGCATTGCCAGCGTACTCTTGCCGGCTGTTTCCATATGGAGACGTTCATCCGGGAAAATAGGCGTCAGTTTTTCAAAGCTCGGACGGCGTTCGATCACACTGATCGGATAGCCGTTAACACTGCGGATATAAAGCAGCGCCGCAAACTTTTCCGCAGCGGTTTTCACGCGGCGGTTTCCCACAACAATATCACCGGTTTTCAGATTAAATCGTCGAATCTGGGACGGCGCGACATAAACGTCATTCTCCCCCGGCAGAAAATTCTCACAGCGAATGAACCCAAAACCATCCGGCATTACCTCAAGAATACCGTTTGCCTCACAGCCGCTGTCCAGCTCCGCGACTTCCTGGGGAGTAAGTCCGTCCGCCAGTTTCACGGCTGATTTCACCTGCCGTTTTTCACTTTCAGCGGAAGCCGTAACCGGCTTTATCTGCCGTTTCTCAGTCTCCGACGCGGTCGCGGCCGGTTTTGTCTGCCGCCTCTCAGTCTCCAACGCGGTCGCGGCCGGTTTTGTCTGCCGTTTCTCAGTCTCCGCACCTGACACAGCCGGCTTCGCCGACCGTCTCTCGCCCTCCGACGCAATCGATTTTACCTGCCGCTTTTCATCCTCCACAGACGCCGCAGCTGTCTCCGCGCGCGGTCTTGGCGGCGCGGCTACCGTTTTCAAAATCTCCGTCTGCTCAGCCGCGGCGCAAAGCGCGTCAATCAGCTCCGCTTTCCGCATGGAAGCAGAGCCCTTGATCCCCTGGCTTTTGGCAAGTTCTCTCAATTGTGTCAATGGCAATGTTTGCAGCTTTTCTCTCATAAAATCTCCATTCTTTACATAACTATGTTTTCGTTCTTCATTTCCGGGTCGGCATCACTCTGCCGTCAGCTTTTGAAATCCACGTTGGGGGTAAAAAAAGATTGCAGAAAAAATCGGAACATAGATGGTAGGAGCGTATCCGACGCTCCCCGCCACATGCATGTTTATTATACTCTATTATCCATAAAAAGGAAAGCACTTTTTATGATCCGGGATGATGCTGAAATGATCCCAGAGTTCCCTGATTTCATTCCGGGTTCTTCAGGAAATGCAGAAATTCCCCGATGGTCTTCTCATATCCCGGGTCTTCGACAGTTGAATTGAGCTCAAATCGTCTCAAAGCCTTGATTTAGG
>JAJQAA010000023.1 GCA_021204045.1 Clostridiales bacterium | reverse complement strand
AAATTTAAAGTCAAAATCTCAGTCCGTCTTTTCCCCACCCCGTGAATAGTAACGCCCATTAATTCCTTGAGAATCTCTATTTGTTATCTTGTGAGGATAGCAGAATCATGATACAATGAGCGAAAGTGAGGAAGGAACATGCTCGCATGTTTCTGACGAACGGCGAATGTCAATCATGGCGGTTTGTATACGTTTCAACCGGAGGAAATGATGGATAAGGATATTCAGATGGGTAAGGATTTGGTCATTACAGATGAGATGCGGGAGAAATTTCAACTGAATGAGAACCCGGAATCAGAGAAGCTGATCCGCAGGCCTGTCCGGTGGCGACATCTGTTTCCTGCGTCTGTGATTGAACAGGCTTCCGGTGACGTCATGCAGTCAAAGATCAAAATTATAAGAGACTGGAACGGACTGAGGGCTGAGTATTATCCGGATGCGAAGGAGAAAAAAGCGGCCGGAATGACGCAAAAATCCCGTGTAACGTATAACAGTCCTTATTATTCCCGTTATTCAAATAATCCGTGCTTTCCGGTTTCCATTAATGAATGGCCGCTCGATATTAACAGAGAACTGGAACCATCGCTTTTGTGCTGCGGCTGTCCGGAGGGGAAGAAGGGTGAACTGTGCTGTCATGAGGCTGCTGTGTTATACCACCTGGAACAGAAAAACGGCGGTCTTATCGTCGTGGAGGAGGGCAGATATGCCGGCATGGAACGGATCCATGCTTTCATGAAGAAAAAGAAACGTGAGGAACAGGCGCGCCTGCGGCAGAAATATGGGGTTACGCATTGCCCCGCGCTTGATTTTTTTCAGGGACGCAGGGATCCCGGCGGAATTGCCGTTTACGACATGAGAACCGCTTTGAAGGACTATGTGACAGATCCGTATTCGATGCGTATGGCAGAAGACATTTTGAAAAATCATCCAACGTCTGTTTATTTTCACGCAAATGAAAAGAAAGAACGTGACGGCACGCGGACATTCCAGGCGGAACTTCAGGGAAATGATTCGCTGTTCAACTATTCTTTCAGGGCGGGAAGCGCCCGTCTTACAGGCAATAAACTGTATCTGAAAGCCAGAGACGGTTATCTTGACGGAGAGAGCGATTCAGAGACGGAGAACTATCTTAATATAAACGGCCTGATTTTGTGTAAAATGCTTTGGGATGAGGCGGACAAGCTGGCGGAGGAGACCGTTGATCTTACGGACGAGAAGGCAAAAAAATTTTTCCGAAGCCTGGAAAAAGCAAATCAGACAGAAATTCAGAAGGCGGAATTTTCCGAACCACAGAGGAAGAAAGCCGTAGAGCTGTATCCCCGCATTATCATTGAAAACGGGGAGGCAAAGCTAAGTTTCCGGATACAGAAGACGGGAGGAAAATCGATTGTAATCCGCAATGTCAGGGAATTGGTCGCGGCTTGTGTTGGCAGATATGAGCTTACCTTGTCCAAGACGGAACGGATTGATTTTGGGGCGTATGAGTTTACGGATCATTCGGCGGGGCTTTATGACTTTTTGCAGAGAAAGGTCGGGGACGTCTCTGACATCAATTTACAGATCGAAGCGAAGAATATGCGCTCCAAGTACAGTGTCAGGACGATCAACGTCACATCGAGCCTGGACTTTAAGGGTGCGGTTCTGGACAATTTTTATGATGTCTGGGAGGGAAAAAACGCGGAATATCAGGACAAGACAAACGGGGTGGCAAGCAGAGAAATCCCGGTGGCTCACAGGGACATTCGTCTTTCTCTGACTTGCGACCGTCTGTCGGACGTGAAGGGTGTCTTCTCCGGTATTGCGGTACATGGCCTGATTCCGGTGCTGCTCCATGGCAGCGGCTCTCACCGTTATACGCTGAACGCGGATGGTCTTTCCCGGATCACAAAGAAAGAGCAGGAGATCATAAAACCGTTTGACGCTGTCGCAGATTCCTCCGGATACTTTCGGTTCCAGGTGGGAATTCCGAATCTGCAGGAATTTTACTACCGCGTGGTGCCTGCTTTCCTGGAGAACCCATCGGTTGATTTTACAGATAATTGTGAGAAAGAAGCGGAAAGGTATCTGCCTCCCGAGCCGTATTTTGATTTTTATCTTGACTGTGAGACACCTGATTTTTCAAATATCACCGGATCCCGCGCAGAAAAAGGACGGCAGAAGCGGGAAGGAGCGATTCATTTCCTGCGTTGTGTGGGAAAGGTCCGTTACAGGGAGAAGAGCCGGAAAGGACAGGAGAGCACGGAAACGATCTACACGCTTTGCGTTTCCGATCAGAAGGACGGCTACCGGGACGTTGAGCAGGAAAAGCGGGTCGTCGACGCGATCGAGAGGCTTATGAATACGAAGCCCGGCGATGACGGGAGCTTTTCGGATGTTCTTAATGATGAGCAGCTCTTTGAATTTTTGCAGTCCGGCATTGCCGTTCTGGAAACATATGGCACGGTACATGGTTCCGAAGCGTTCCGTAAGTTTACGGTTTCCCCTGTTCCGAAAGTAAAGGTCGGCGTTTCCGTGGACAGCGGCATTCTCGACCTGTCATTGACATCCTCCAGAATTTCTGAGAAGGAACTGCTGGAAGTGCTGCAGAGCTACCGCCGGAGGAAACGGTTCCATGTGCTTTCATCAGGAGATTTTCTGAATCTGGCAGAAGATGATCAGCTTTCCCAGATCAGCGATTTTATGCTGGAACTTGACCTGAACCCTGAAGATGTGATCAAAAAGAGCGCGAAAGTACCGCTTTACCGCGCGTTGTATATTGACAGGCTCCTTGAGGAACACGACGGGCTGTACTCGACAAGAGACAGGGTATACCGCGGCATCATCCGTAATTTTAAGACGATCCGGGATTCCGAGAGCGAACCTCCGGCAAATCTTTCCGGAATCCTGCGGCCGTACCAGGCGATGGGTTTTAAATGGATCCGGACCCTGGAGGATGCCGGGTTCGGCGGGATTCTGGCGGATGAGATGGGCCTGGGTAAGACGCTGCAGACGATTTCTGCTCTTTTGTATGATTACGACGGGAAGAGACCGGGGACGGAGCACCCGTCTCTTGTGGTCTGTCCCGCTTCCCTTGTCTATAACTGGCAGGAGGAATTCGCGAAATTTGCGCCGGATATCCGGGTCGTACCGGTCACCGGCAGCGCGGCGGCGAGAAGGAAAGCCTTTGCGGCATGGGATACAACGCAGGTTTACATTATTTCCTATGACCTGCTGAAGCGTAATATTGCGGAACTCTCAGGGAAGGATTTCTTTTATGTGATTCTGGATGAAGCGCAGTATATCAAAAATTCGAGCGCGGCGGTCTCGAAGGCCGTAAAGACATTAAACGCAGGGCATCGCCTCGCGCTGACCGGAACGCCGATTGAAAACCGTCTTTCGGAGCTTTGGAGTATTTTTGATTTCCTGATGCCGGGCTTTTTGTATTCTCAGAAGGAATTTGAGCAGCGATTTGCGATTCCCGTCACAAAAAATAAAGATAAAGAAGCAATGGAAAAGCTCAAAAAAATGACTTCGCCTTTCCTGATGAGAAGACGGAAAGAGGACGTTTTAAAAGATCTTCCCGCAAAGCTTGAGGAAGTGCGTTATGTGCCGATTTCCGGGGAACAGCAGAAACTCTATGATGCGGAGGTCCTGAAACTGCGAAATACGATCCTGGACGGAACCATAGGGACAGGAAAGGTGAAAGTGTTCGCGGAACTTACAAAGATCCGTGAGATCTGCTGCGATCCGTCGCTTCTCTACGAAAACTACCACGAAGAGAGCGCGAAACGGGAGGCTGTCACAGGCCTGATCCGGTAGGCTATGGACGGCGGACACAGGATGCTTCTTTTCTCGCAGTTTACTTCGATGCTCGCGCTTCTGGAGGAAGATCTCAAGGCGGAAGGGATTCCGTACTATATCCTGACCGGTTCCACGTCCAAGGAAAAGCGTATTCAGCTGGTGCATCAGTTCAACGAGGGGGATGTCCCGGTGTTTCTGATCTCGCTCAAGGCGGGCGGCAACGGGCTGAATCTGACGGGAGCCGACGTTGTCATCCACTACGATCCATGGTGGAACCTTGCCGCGCAGAATCAGGCGACAGACCGTACCCACCGGATCGGTCAGACCAGGCAGGTCACGGTGTACCGCCTTATCCTGAAAGGAACCATCGAAGAGCGGATCCTGAGGCTGCAGGAAGAGAAAAAGGATCTCGCAGACCAAATTCTTTCCGGGGAAAGCGCGTCGCTCGCCAGTTTGTCGCAGGAGGAACTGCTGGAATTGCTCGGTTGATGTCGGGACAGAAGACCATTTGTTTCCGATTTCCGATCAAATGAAAACGGCCAGAAATCCTTGATTTACTGGATTTCTGGCCTAAACTCATTGAGCAGGGGAAGAGGGGCTCGAACCCCCATCTACGGTTTTGGAGACCGCCGCTCTACCATTGAACTATTCCCCTACAAATACTTGTGCCTTTTGCACGCTGATTATCATATCACAGCTGACGAAAACTGTCAACTAAAAAATGAGGGAAGAGCGGTTGTCGGAAAATTCTGCCCTGATTTAATTTGTTCAGTAATGGTTGTGTATCATAATAAAAACATGGTATAATATAAACAGTATGATCACAGTCAGGAGGTAGTGCATGGATAAAATATATACGATTCATGAAATTCAGACGCTTGTGAATCCAATTTTGCAAAAGTATGATGTCGAACGTGCCTTTCTGTTTGGTTCTTACGCAAGAGGAGACGCTACAGATAAGAGTGATATTGACCTTCGTATTGACAGAGGCGGGATCAAGAGTCTGCTGCAACTTAGTGGTCTGACGAACAGTCTAATCAATGCCTTAGGGAAATCCGTAGATGTAGTTACATCTGAATCTTTACATCAGAAAGCAAATGTGAAACGATCGGCCGCGTTCCGTGCCAGTATTGGTAAGGAGGAACAGTTGATTTACGAAAGGGAACAGGCTTCATGACGGAAAAAGATAGATTGTTACTGAGTATGATCATGGATTATTGCCAGGATATTCAATCCACGATTCAAAGATTTGGTGGCGATAAGGACCTGTTCGATACAGATAAGGATTTTCGAAATTCTCTGTGTATGAGTATCATACAAATCGGGGAAATGGCGAAAAGACTTTCAGTAGAATATATGACAATAACAAATAGGGAAATACCGTGGCACGATATCATAGGTATGAGAAATTTCATCACTCATGATTATGGAAATATTGATATTGACTTAACATGGGAAACTGTTTCTCAGGATATCCCAGATTTGTATCGTTTCTGTAATAAGGAATTACATTAGGCCAGATCAAACATGATCGAAGAATGGAGGGACGTTATATGACGTTTGGGGAATTGTTGGATGAAGAACGCAAAGAAGGTCATGCGGAGGGTCTGGCGGAGGGTCAAAACAGACTATTGACTCTGATCAACGCGATGACTGCGGATGACCGAACGGCTGAGATCCTGCGGCTGGCAGAAGATGAAAGGTTTATGGAAGAGATGCTTGCGCGGTACCACATCATCGGTTTCATCTGCGAGGCTTCAAATGTCTGACCAGCCGGGGATGTTTCCGGCGCCAAATCCCCGGCAGATTCTTTCTGCCGGGATATTCTTAATATCTTATGATTCGAGATTATCAAATTTGTTACAGGTTTTTCACAAACAGCGCCCGTATGGCGTTGAGGACGGCGAGAATCATGACGCCTACGTCCGCAAATACCGCGATCCACATATTGGCCATGCCGACTGCCACCATGATTAGGCAGAGCAGCTTGATCACGATCGAGAACACGATGTTCTGGGATACGATCCGCAGGGCTTTGCGTGAAATGCGGATAGCTTTTGCAATTTTTAATGGGTCGTCATCCATCAGTACGATGTCAGCGGCCTCAATCGCGGCGTCGGAACCCATCGCGCCCATGGCGATGCCGATATCCGCGCGGCGCAGCACCGGCGCGTCATTGATGCCGTCGCCCACAAAAGCAAGGATCTCGTTCTCCGGTTTCGCTGCCAGTAATTCCTCCACTTTGGACACTTTGTCCGCGGGAAGCAGCTGGGAGAAGACCTCGTCGATGCCGAGCGAGGCGGAGACGGAATCCGCGACGTTTTTCTGATCGCCGGTCAGCATGACGGTTTTGCGGACGCCGGATGCTTTCAGCCTGCGGATGGCTTCTTTGGAATGAGGCTTTTCCATATCAGAAATGACGATATGGCCGGCATACTGACCGTCGATCACGATATGGATGATGGTTCCCACACTGTGACAGGGAATATAGTTCGCACCCAGGGATTCCATCAGTTTATCGTTGCCTGCCGCGATGTGGTGTCCGTCTACTGTGGCGGTCACGCCCTTTCCGCTGATCTCGTGAATATCCAGGACCCGGGAGCGGTCGATGGCCTTTCCGTAAGCTTTCTGCAGACTTTTGCTGATGGGGTGGGAGCTTGCTGATTCCGCGAGCGCCGCGTACTCGACAAGCTGGTCGTCGGATATCTCATTGTGGTGGATCCCGCTCACCTCAAATACACCCTGCGTCAGGGTACCGGTCTTATCAAAGACGACAATTTTCGTCCGGGACAGAAGCTCCAGGTAGTTGGAGCCTTTCACCAGGATACCGGCGTTGCTGGCTCCGCCGATGCCGGCAAAGAAGCTCAAAGGAATGCTGACTACCAGCGCGCAGGGGCAGCTGGCGACCAGGAAGGTCAGCGCACGATAGACCCAGATGTTCCAGCCCGCGGCGTTCCCTGTAATGAGGTTTGCAATGGGCGGAAGGAACGCCAGTGCGACTGCGGCGTAAACCACCGCCGGGGTGTAGACGCGGGCAAATTTGGTGATGAAGTCCTCGGATCTGGATTTGCGGGAACTTGCGTTCTCCACCAGATCCAGGATTCTGGAGACCGTGGAATCGCCGAATTCCTTCGTCGTGCGGATGCGCAGCACACCGGATTCGTTGATGCAGCCGCTGATGATTTCCTCGCCCGCTTTCACGTCGCGCGGCAGGCTTTCTCCGGTCAGAGCCGCGGTATTGAGCGTGGATTCTCCCTCCAGCACGATCCCGTCGATCGGTACCTTTTCGCCTGGCTGGACGACAATCGTACTGCCGATCTCGACCTCATCCGGGTCTGTTTTTTCCAGAATGCCGTCGTGCTCCAGATTCGCGTAGTCCGGGCGGATATCCATCAACTCACTGATATTTCTGCGGCTTTTCCCGACCGCGTAGCTCTGGAACCATTCGCCGATCTGGTAGAGCAGCATGACCGCGATAGCCTCCAGATAATCGCCGCTTCCGGAATAGAGTGCCAGGATAATGGCGCCGACGGTGGCAACCGCCATCAGAAACGCTTCGTCAAATACCTGGCGGTTGCGGATTCCCTTCCACGCTTTGCGCAGGATGTCATAGCCGATGATCAAGTAGGGCACCATGTAGGCAGCAAAGCGGAGCATTCCGGTCGCGGGGAGGATGGAGACGCTGCCAAGAAGATTCAGCGCCACAAGCAGTGCCGCGGACACCAGGATGCGGGTCAGCATTTTTTTCTGTTTCTTGTTCATGATTTAGATGAAAACCTCGCAGTCGTCCTCGACCTTCCGACAGTTGGTACGGACGTTCTGCATGACGGAATGTACGTCCGCGCCGTCCTCAAATTCCACGATCATTTTCAGCGCCATAAAGTTTACGGTAGCGTTTTTGACGCCGTCTGTCCTTTTTGCGGCGACCTCCATTTTGTCCGCGCAGGCCGCGCAATCCACATCGATTTTGTAAGTCTTTTTCATGATTGCTCCCCTTTCATCGCATATTCGATTAAACAAGTGCTTAATTGTTAAAATGAATATAGCACGAAATGGAGGCGTTGTCAATTTTTTCTTGCATTGTCCCGTATCTTTTTTTAAAATGGGAGAAAAGCGATGGTTTATCGAAAATGATTGCTGTTAGGGAAGATGGAAGTTTTGCCGTTGGATTGTTTACAGGAGGACATAATTTTATGAGCGATATACATTTGCCGCACGATCATCATGAGAATTCTTTCATCAGCGTTTCTCATATGCCTGACGTCGGGCAGTTTCAGACTGCCGCGGATATTTTAAAGCTGCTGGGCGACGCGAGCCGTATCCGTATTTTCTGGATTCTCTGCCATTGCGAGACCTGTGTGACCAATCTCTCCGCGATGGTTAAGATGAGCAGCCCGGCAGTGTCCCATCATCTGCGGCAGCTGAAGGCCGCAGGACTGGTCAGTGCGCGCAGAGACGGGAAAGAGATGTATTATACCGCAGCGAATAAGCCGGAGGCCGATCTTCTCCACCACACGATCGAGCAGATGATTCAGATTTCCTGTCCGATGGAGTGATTCCGACAGTAAGCCCATGATAGACGGGTTATGCGGCTGCATTTCGGCCGGTCTTCAGGTGAGTGGCAGTATGACCCGGAAGGTATTCTGGCTTTTGCCGTCAGATTCCGCCTCAATGCGGCCGCCATGGGCGGCCGTGATTGTCTGCGCGATGGACAGGCCGAGACCGTAGCCGGATACGGAGCCGCGGGAAGGATCCGCGCGGTAGAAACGGAGAAAAATGTGGTTGATTTCCTCATCGCTTAAGGGTGTTCCGGAACTGGTGACGGTGAGAACAGCCCGATGTTTGCCCGTGGTCGCCAGATTGACCTGAATTTCGCTGTCCGGGCTGCTGTATTTACAGGCGTTGTCAAGCAGGATGTCCGAGAGCTGGCGCAGGGAATCCGCATTGCCGTTTACATGAATATTTCCTTCAATTCGTCCAGAGATGGATTTGCCCATCTCAAAGGCGATCGGTTCAAAAGTCAGCATGCTGGCGGAAACCTGATAGCTGAGGTCGATATCAGAAAAATGCTCCGTCGGGCGGCCGCTGTCGCTGCGGGCCAACGTCAGCAGATTTTCCGCAAGGTGCTTCATACGCACAGCTTCATCCTGTATGTTTTCGACACAGATACTTTCTTGCGTGGGAAGCTGCGTGGATTGACTTAGCATATTGACATTGGCGAGAATGACGGTAAGCGGCGTTTTCAGTTCGTGTGAGGCGTCGGCGACGAATTGCTGCTGCCGGTTCCATGCGTCCTCGACGGGCCGGGTGATCCAGCGGGAGAGGATCAGGGTGAACAGGAAAAAGACCGCGAAAGCGCCGAGCCCGATCACCAGCGATTGAAGAAGCTGCCAGCGCAGCGCCTGTTCCTCGGAGAGTGTATCCGCAAACACATAACGGGTGGAACCGCCGGGGCGGTGCTGCCTGAGATAACGCAGGTGCTGTTCTTTGAGCAGACCGGACGGTTCGGAAACGGCTTCTGTCAGCCAGGAAAAGAAGGATTCCTCGGCCTCCTCGTAGCGCAATAGACGGTTCTGCACGATTGTGATTTCGTTGTTGTCTGTCTGGTCAATGATCAGAAGGGCGGCCTGTTCCGTGTCCGGCGTATTGTCGGGAGGCGGCTGGATTCGCCGGTTTCCCGGATTCTGTGCGCTAGTTTCATTCTGCGGTTCTTGCATTTCAAGGTTATCGTTTGACTCTATGGTTTCATCCGATTCATTTCCCGGTTTCTGCAGTGTGCCTCGATCACCAGGATCCTGTCCGGCACGGCGCGGCGTACCGCCATTGTCCCGGGCGGCGTTTTCCAGCTGGCGCATGCTCTCCTGTTCGTAATTAAGCTTCGTTGAATAATAAAGAGAGGTAAAAATGGCAGTCAGCAGGATTACCACCATCGTCATCATTATGAAGATGAATTTTCTGCGCAGTCCTTTAATCATGAGTTTCCTCCAGCTTATAACCGAGTCCCCGTGTTACCGTGATATGGACGCAGGAATCCAGCAGCGTCAGTTTTTTGCGCAGAAAGGAGAGGTAGGCTTCGACGCAGTTGGGATTGACCTCCGCGTCATATCCCCAGACTTTGCCGAGAATCCGGTCTTTGGATAACAGTTGACTGGTATTGCGCATTAAAAGCTCCATCAGGTCGCGTTCTCTGCCGCTGAGAGAAACGCTGCGTGTTCCGCAGCTTAAATTGGAGGTGGAGAGGGTCAGTGCCAGGTCGGCAAATTGCAGGCTGTCCTGGACAGGAGAAGCGCCGCGACGCAAAATGGCGCGCAGGCAGGCAAGAAGTTCTTCATTGTCAAATGGCTTGGACAGATAATAGTCCGCGCCTGCGTTCAGGCCGCGGACGCGGTCAGAGAGATCACCGCGCGCAGTCAGCATGAGAACGGGCATCGTTATGGAGGCGGCACGGAGCGCGGCCAGCACCGCGAAGCCGTCCATCTCCGGAAGCATGACGTCCAGAATGATGGCATCGTAGATGCCGCTTTTGGCCAGCTCAAGACCCTGTCTGCCGTTGCCGCTTGTATCGGCCTGAAAGCCGGAACGGCGCATCAGCTCGGCCAGAGTCTGGGCGAGACGTTTTTCGTCTTCGATAATTAGAATGCGCATGAGGGGCCCTCCGTGGGGGTGGTTTCTTCTGATGAGGTGTGTCCGAGGCTGCGGACGGCTTTTTCTGGCGGGGGTGTTGCAAGCCACGGACGGCTTCTTCTGGCATGGCTGCAGCCATGCCAGAAGCATCGGATATTCATCCGATGTGAATCTCGATATAAAAATCTGTTTACAAGCAAGCTTGACACAGATTTTTATACCGATCTTCTCGCCGTCCTGAATTATTTACGTATCATTATGATCAATAAATTTGAAGATTTTGTGAATTTAAGGTTCTTTTCAGTTAAAAATGCTAGACTGCGAATATCAGATAATAGTTGGATTGTTTTAAATCCAATGGGGTCACGATGGAATGAGCGAAAGCTCATGATACTATGGACAGAGAAAGGAGTGTTTGGAATATGAAGAAAAATGTAATGATTTATCTGGCGTTGGCAGGCTGCCTGATGTTGTCTGCATGCAGCACGGGAAGCGGCACCACCGCGGTTGCGGTGGAGAGCAGCGCGGTGGAGAGTGTCGCGGCGGATAGCGCAGAGGAAAGTATGGGAGGTTCGGAGGAAAACGAGGAGAATATTGTCAGGGGCCGCGTAGTATCGATTTCTGAGACGGAGCTGGTCGTTTCGGAGATGAAAACTCCGGGAGCCGGACATTCTTCGGAAAAGAAAAATGAAAATGGTGAAATTCCGCAAAGGGAACGCGGAACGTCGTCGGAGAAATCAGAACCCGGAGCGGGTGCTGAGAGTAAGGCCAGGAAAGAACGCGGGGGAGCACTGTCGGATAGAAGTGCTGCGGATGAAAACGCTGCGGATGAGCCGGCTGCAGATGCCGATGGCGCGGAGAAGAGTGAGAAGACGGAGAATAAAAATGAAAGAACAGATAATGAAAAGAAAGCGGGCGGAAAACCCGGTGACAGAGGAAACGGCCCGGATTCGGATGAGAGCGCAGGGGAGACCGTGACGCTGGTATTGACGGAACAGACCAAATTAGTAGATTCGGATGAAAGTACCCTGACAATTTCCGATATCAGTGAGGGTGATTTTGTTAAGATAGAAACGGATGGAAATGGCACAGCCTTAACAATTACGAAGAAGGATATAGCGGGGATCGGAATCGGCGGCACTCATCGAAGTAACGGAAGACATGAAGGAAAATCGGACGGAAAGCACAGGGAAAAATTCGCGGATCATTCCGGAAAAAGACATGATGAGAAACATAGTGAGAGACACAGTGGAGGACATAGTGAAGAACACCGGGGAACACCGGATGACAGGCATGAGAAAGAATCTTCTGGGAGACAGGGTATGCCGAACGGGGATCGGAATAACGGCAGATCGGACGGGAATTCTGATGGAAACGGGGATGAGAGCAAACCGAATGCCGGTTCCGACGAAAATGCAAAACAGCCTGGCAGTGGTTCCGGTGAGGGCAGAAAAAATCGACCGGAGCGCGGATCGGAAAGCGGCAGATCCGGTGAAAGTGCGGGCAGCGGTGAATCAGAAGCTGCTAATGTATAAGTCGCCTGATTAATTTTATAAATAGTTTGTGAATAAGAGTGCTTGGAGGAATTTAAGATTATGAGAAAACAATCACTGATATATCTGGCACTGGCGGGCTGTCTGATGTTGTCGGCGTGTGGCTCGGGAAGCAGTACGGCGACGACAGCCGTAGAGACAGAAGTGTCAGTTGAGAGTAAGGAAGAAGCATCGGAAGAAAATACGGTTTATGGCCGTGTAGTATCGATTTCTGAGACGGAGCTGGTCATTTCAGAGATGGGAAACCCAGAGGATGGAAATCTGCCGAAGAGTGGTGATCGTCTGAAAAATGATGGCCGTCCGGAGGAAGATAGTCGCCCGGATGGAGGCAATCATTCAGAAAATGAAAATCGGCAGCCTGGCGGCCAGGAGCCGGAAAATACGATGGACCGTGAGAATGGTGATTCCGGCAAAGGTCAGCAGCTTGGTTCCGGAAGAAGTCAGCAATCGGATCCCGGCGAAGGCCGGGGATCTGCTCCGGATGGAGAGCAGCAATCCGGGAATAATATGGGTTCGATTTCTACGGTGACGCTGGCATTGACGGATGGGAGCACTATTGCCGATTCCGAGGGGAACAGCCTGTCAGTTTCCGACATCAGCGAAGGTGATTTTGTTAAGGTAGAAACAGATGGAAATGGCGCAGCGTTAAAAATCACGAAGCTGGATATGTCTGCGATGGGCGGAATGCCCGGTGGTGACGGTGAAAACGGATTTGGAGGCAATGACGGCGCCGGAGGAAACGGCGGCCCGGGAGGCAATGGTGGCCGGGGAGGCAATGGCGGCCCGGAAGGCAATGGCGGTGCCGGAGGAAATGGCGGACCCGGCGGGAACGGAGGTCCGGGCGGCGGCCAGTCCGCACCTGAATCGTACGAGGCAGTAACGAATTTTACCGAGGATACCGAGGAAAGCGGAAAGACGTATGATTCGACCGGAACGGATGAGAACGCGGTTCATGTATCAAACGGCGCGAATGTGACACTGGAGGATTTTACGCTGACACGCAGCAGCGCGGAGAGCAGCGGCGGCGACAGCTCCAGCTTTTACGGGATCGGAGCGGGCATTCTTGTCAGCGACGGCACCGCAAATCTGAGTAGCGGTACGATCACCACGGACGCAGACGGCGCGGCGGGCGTTTTCAGCTATGATAAGGGTGTAGTCAATATTTCTGACACGACGATCACGACCTCGGGCGGCACTTCAGGTGGCATCCATGTGGCCGGAGGCGGCACGCTCTACGCCAAAAATCTTATGGTTGAGACGAGCGGAGCTTCCTCGGCGGCGATCCGCAGCGACCGCGGTGGCGGCACGATGACGGTGGAGGGCGGCACCTATGTTTCCCATGGTTCCGGTTCACCGGCCGTATATGTGACAGCGAATATTAGCATTTCCGACGCCACGTTGACGGCGACGGGAGCGGAGGCGGTCTGCATTGAAGGATTGAATTCGCTGCAGCTGACAAATTGTGACCTGAGCGGCGATATTCCCGAAAGCAGCCAGAATGACTGTGACTGGACCATTATCCTTTATCAGAGCATGTCCGGCGATTCGGAGATCGGAAACAGCACGTTCGCAATGACAGGCGGCAGCCTGACTTCCAAAAACGGAGGCCTGTTTTACACGACGAATACGGAGAGCACGTTCTCACTGAATGGTGTATCGATTACCCCTTCAACGGAGAATGATTTTTTCCTCAAATGCACGGGAAACGCCAATCAGCGCGGTTGGGGCAACAGCGGCGCTAACGGAGCGGACTGCATTTTTACAGCCGCGAATCAGGAGATGGTGGGCGATGTGATCTGGGACAGCATCAGCACGCTTGATTTTGCGATGAACAGCAACAGCAGCCTGACCGGGGCCTTTCTGCAGGATGAGTCAAATGCCGGTGACGGCGGCAACGGTTACGCGAATCTGACCATCGACGCGACCTCGACCTGGACGGTGACGGCGGACAGCAGACTGTCTGTTTTGAAAAGTTCCGGGACGATTGTCGGCGCGGATGGAAAGAGCGTCACGATCGTTGGCAGCGACGGCACGGTTTACGCGCAGGGGGATGGTGCGTACACGGTGACGGTGGATACGGCCGCGTTGTGATGTTGGTTTGAAGATGGTGTGCGAAATTTTTAAAATACAATTTCTGAAAAAATCCAATCTGTTTACCACGAAATAGACAAAAAGTGCTGCTTCGATTTGTATAAAGTGCCGATTGTATTTTGTGATCGAACATGTTATTGTATACACATAAAGTAGTTGTATACAATTTAAGAAATTGCATACAAAATCAATCGAAAAGGAGAAGAAGACTATGGATTATCTCAAGAACTATTCCCTCGAGGGCAAGATTGCTCTGATTACGGGCGCTTCCTACGGCATTGGCTTCCAGATTGCGAAGGCGATGGCGGGCGCGGGTGCTACCATTGTTTTTAATGATATCAAGCAGGAGCTGGTTGATAAAGGACTTGCTGCCTACGAAGAAGAAGGCATCAAGGCGTACGGCTATGTCGCCGACGTGACCGATGAGGATGCAGTGAATGAGCTGGTCGCGAAGATCGAGAAGGAAGTCGGCGTGATCGATATTCTGGTAAACAATGCCGGGATTATCAAGCGGATCCCGATGCTTGAGATGAGCGCCAAGGACTTCCGTCAGGTCATTGATGTTGACCTGAACGCGCCGTTCATCGTTTCCAAGGCAGTGATTCCGGGTATGATCAAGAAGGGACATGGTAAGATCATCAACATCTGCTCGATGATGTCCGAGCTGGGCCGCGAGACCGTATCTGCTTACGCGACGGCAAAGGGCGGTCTGAAGATGCTGACCAGAAATATCTGCTCCGAGTACGGCGAATACAACATTCAGTGCAACGGCATCGGGCCTGGGTACATCGCTACTCCGCAGACAGCTCCGCTGCGTGAGCGCCAGGCGGACGGTTCCCGCCATCCGTTTGACCAGTTTATCGTCTCCAAGACGCCGGCCGGTCGTTGGGGCGAGGCCGCAGATCTGGGCGGTCCGGCGGTCTTCCTGGCTTCCGACGCTTCTAACTTTGTGAATGGCCACATCCTCTATGTAGATGGTGGTATCCTGGCCTACATCGGAAAACAGCCGTAAGCCCGCGAACGACACCGAAGGCGTGCTTTGCAGGGAGCGGAAGCTCCCGAGTGCGCGCACGGCGGAAGTTGCCCACGAGGGTGAACCTAGAGCGACACGGAGAAAGGGAGACAGCATGGGAGAGAAAAACTGCAAAAACCGCGGCGACTATGTGTTTGAAGAGCTGAAGCGGGAGATTCTCTCCCTGGAACTGAAGCCCGGCCAGGTGATCAGCGAAAATGAGATTTGTGCGCGATTTGACGTTTCCCGGACGCCTGTCCGGGAAGCGCTGGGTCGCTTGCAGGAGCATGGTTTCGTGCACACAGTGCTGTACTCCGGAACCTGCGTGAGTCTGCTGGATCTTGATGACATCCGCCTGATGATTTATATGCGTACTGCGGTGGAGCTGATGGTGATGCGTGATTTTATGAAGATTGCCACGCCACTTCTTTATGAAGAAATCCGTCATCAGATTCGTTGTCAGGAACTGCTGATCCAGGAGCCGGATTTTGAGCCGGAACAGTTTTACAGCATGGATGAACGGATGCACACGATCTGGTTTACCGCCACGGGCAAGGAGAAACTCTGGGATTTTATTCAATCACAGCAGCTTCATTATATTCGTTTCCGCATGCTGGATTTTGAGACGGAAACAGATTTTACACGCATCATCCGTGAGCATGGACAGTTGCTCACACTTATGGAAGAAAAAAAAGAAAAAGAGCTGGAAACCGCGCTCCGGCAGCATCTCTATATCAGCATGACGCGCATGAAACACGCGATTGAGGTTGATTATAAGGAGTATTTCAAATAGATATTTTAAATAGCTCAAAAAAGTTGTTGCAATTTTTCAAAGATGTGATACAATAATGCACGGAGGCGTAGCTCAGCTGGGAGAGCACATGCATCACACGCATGGGGTCGCAGGTTCGAGCCCTGTCGTCTCCATTTCCTATGACGCACTGGCGCCTGGGATTGACAGCTGGGGATGTAGCTTAGCTGGGAAAGCGCAGCGTTCGCAA
>JAJQAA010000033.1 GCA_021204045.1 Clostridiales bacterium | reverse complement strand
TTTTTACTGATTTAGGAAGAAAGTGGACATGGCGTTAACTACCAAAGACGGGTGTACGAGAAGGAGGTGCTGTCACCAAAATGGAGCAGCGCTCCCTCCAACGAGGAGCTGCTTCAGAAATTCTCCTGCCTGACAGGGAGCGTGATGACGCCGGAAGAACGCGAAATATTGAAAGAGTTTGCTCTGCAGCTGGGGGCGGATTCGGATATCTGTAAGGCGGCGTCCGTTTTACGGGGCCGGTTGACAAAGCGCTGATTTATTGCTATCATATCAACATGGAACGAGGGTGTTGCATAGAGGGCCGCCGATTCCGGCGGCCCTTCCGACGCCCTCATTTGCGTACAGGGCGTGATGCAGGACACTGCTTAGTAAGGTAAGGAGGAAGTAACGATGAGCAAGTACAGCAAGGAGGATATCATCCGTCTGGTCGAGGAGGAGGATGTTGAATTTATCCGCCTGCAGTTTACGGACATATTCGGGATGCTCAAAAACGTGGCGATCACGGCCAGCCAGCTGGAAAAAGCGCTGGATAACCGCTGTGTATTTGATGGCTCCGCGATCGAAGGGTTTGTGCGGGACGAGGAATCGGATATGTATCTGTACCCGGATTATGACACGTTCGAGATTTTCCCCTGGCGTCCGCAGCAGGGGAAGGTGGCGCGCCTGGTCTGCGACGTGCATCGGCCAAACGGAGAGCCCTTTGAGGGAGATCCGCGCTATGTGCTGAAAAAGGTGCTGCGGGAGGCGGCGGATATGGGCTATCGTTTCCAGGTAGGGCCGGAGTGTGAGTTCTTTCTGTTCCAGACCGACGAGGACGGACGGCCGACGACGGAGACGCACGAGATGGCCGGATATTTTGATGTGGTGCCGATTGACATGGCTGAGAATGTGCGCCGCGACATCGTGCTGAATCTGGAAGAGATGGGCTTTGAGATCGAGGAGTCCCACCACGAGATTGCTCCGGCCCAGCATGAGATTGATTTTCAGTATGGCGACGGTCTGACGATTGCGGACAACATCATGACCTTTAAGATGGCGGTGAAGACGATCGCCAAACGCCACGGTCTGCACGCGACCTTCATGCCGAAACCGAAGGCGGGGGTCAACGGTTCGGGCATGCATATCAATATGTCGCTATCCAACGCGGACGGTGTCAATGTTTTTGTCGACGAGAAGGATCCGCTGGGGATGAGCCGGACGGCATATCAGTTTATGGCCGGGATTCTTGCGCACATGAAGGAAATTGTGCTGCTGACCAATCCGCTGGTCAATTCCTACAAGCGTCTGGTACCCGGCTATGACGCGCCGATCTATGTAGCCTGGTCTGCGGCGACCAACCGCAGCTCCTTGATCCGCATTCCGACTTCACGCGGGGACAACACACGCATTGAGCTGCGCTGCCCGGATTCCGCGGTCAATCCCTATCTGGCTCTCGCGGCCTGCCTGGGAGCCGGGCTCGACGGCATCCGCCGGGAGCTCGTCCCGCCGGCAAGCGTGGATAAGAATATTTTCACAATGTCGGAGGAAGAGTTAAAACAGCTCCACATTGAGCAGCTGCCGGAGACCCTGGGCGAGGCGATCGAATCGTTCGAGGGCAGCGCGTTTGTCCAGCAGATACTGGGCAGGCATGTCTATACGAAGTATCTGGAGGCCAAGCAGAAAGAATGGAAGAAGTTCCGGGCGGAAGTGACCGACTGGGAGATTGAGGAATATCTGTATAAATTTTAAGCTTTGCGCACGATGGGGTGACAGGACGGACGACCTGGAGGTGAAAGTTTGGCAAATATTATCGTTGCATTTTCCAAACCGGCAGATGCCAGAAGTATAAAAAGCATACTGACAAAAAACGGCTTCCAGGTTGTCGCTGTCTGCAATTCCGGAGCTCAGACCCTGGCGCAGGCGGAAGATCTGAACAGCGGGATTGTTGTCTGCGGCTACCGTCTGACCGACATGCTGTTTGCCGAGCTGCACGAATATCTCCCGGCGGAGTTTTCGATGCTGATGGTCTCTTCGCCCAGCCGCTGGATGGCGCGGATGCCGGAAAATATGATCTGTCTGCCGACGCCGCTCAAAGTACATGACCTGGTCGATACGCTGGAGACGATGTCGGAGGCCCAGGCTTATCGGCGCAAGAGCCGACGCCGCCAGCCCCGTCAGCGCAACGAGGAGGAACGCGTGCTCATCGCGCAGGCGAAGAATCTTCTGATGGAGCGCAATGGCATGACGGAGGAGGAAGCGCACCGCTATCTGCAGAAATGCAGCATGGACAGCGGTACCAATATGCTCGAGACAGCCCAGATGGTGATGAGTCTGATGAATAATGTCAGTACGGAAAAAGGAGGTCGGTTAGCATGAAATTTACGAAAATGCACGGGATCGGCAATGATTATATTTACATCAACTGTTTTGAAGAGACGGTGGAAAATCCGGAGGAGGTTTCCCGTCTTGTGAGCAAACGTCATTATGGGATCGGTTCGGACGGTCTTGTGCTGATCTGTCCGTCAAACATCGCTGACTGCCGGATGCAGATTTACAATGAGGACGGAAGCGAGGCGATGATGTGCGGCAACGGCATCCGCTGTGTCGGGAAATATGTCTACGATCATGGGATTGTCGATAAGCTGCGCATCCGCGTCGATACCAGGGACGGAGTCAAAATCCTGGATATGAAAGAAAAGGATGGCAGAGTGTATGAGGTGACCGTGGATATGGGCATTCCGCGGCTGACCGGGGTTCTGGAAGAGCCGATTACGGCCGCCGACCGTGATCTTGTTTTTACCGGGGTCAGTACCGGAAATCCTCATGCTGTCTTTCTGGTGGAGGATGTCGACGCGGTCGATCTGGCGCATATCGGCCCCTGTCTGGAAAACCACACACGTTTTCAGCCTGATCGCGTGAATGTTGAGTTTGTTCAGGTGATCGACCGCGGTCATATCCGGATGCGTGTCTGGGAGCGCGGCAGCGGCATTACGCTCGCCTGCGGTACCGGCGCGACAGCCAGTGTCTATGCCGGCATCCAGCTTGGCTTGCTGGATGATTGCGTTGAGGTAGAGCTTTCCGGCGGCCGCCTGGCGATCCGTCTGGACAAAGAAACCGGCCACATGTTTATGACGGGACCGGCTGTGGAAGTTTTCCATGGGGAGATTGATCTTAAGATGCTGGCGGGAGAAGAGATTCGTTACTATTCACGGGGTAGGGAAAAAGACGGACTGAGATTTTGACTTTAAA
>JAJQAA010000010.1 GCA_021204045.1 Clostridiales bacterium | reverse complement strand
GTATTTACAAAGGGCTCCACCTCTTTTCCAATCTCAAAGTGTCGAAAACGGGTTAGTATAGCTTTTTCTGCCGGAATTGTCAATACTTTTTATGCAATTTAATTAAATCCGAAGAATTTCTGGCTGATCTTGTACCCGGCAACGGACACCTTGCGTCCGGCTTTTCCCGGCAGGTTCATGCTCTGGCCGAGGAACCCCCAGCGCAGCCGCAGGTAGAGCCGCAGATCCATTTTGCGCAGATCCATCCAGAGCTGTTTTTTCTTAGCCATATTTTCTTCGGTGCCCGAGCGGATCGCCAGAATTGAGCAGATCGTCATCATGATCTCCAGGTAACGCACCATGTAGTGGCGCAGCTTGCGCCCGGCGGGACGCGACTGCAGATAATACCCCAGCATCAGACGGGTCACCTTCAGCTGCTGGTCGATCCGGCCGATCATCACCTGCTCGTTGACCGACTGATCCGAGCGTCCGATGAAATAGCGGTAAAAACTGACGTCGAGGTAGTACATGGTCTTTACAAAGGGGAGCGGCTGGAAAACAAAAATATTGTCCACATAGAAGGTATGCTCCGGCAGCACCATATGACAATCCCGCAGCAGCTGCGTGCGGTAAATGACCGAGTGCATGAGGATGTACTGACCAAGGACAAAGGCTCTGACATCATCCCAGGCAAACACCTCGCGTTTCGGCAGCGCCGAACGGTACTGCATGACCTTCTTATGCTTCGCGCCCTGCTTTTCATAGACAAAATTGGTCACCAGCATATCCAGCGTCTGTTCGCCCATGCAAAAGCGGCGCAGGGTTTCCAGCACTTCCCGGTATGCCTCGCCGTTCACCCAGTCGTCGCTGTCGACGACCTTGTAATAGACGCCGGAGGCTTCGCGCAGGCCCGTATTGACCGCCGCTCCGTGACCGCCGTTTTCCTGATGAATCGCGCGGCAGATCCCCGGATATTTCGCGGCATATTCATCGGCGATCGCCGCGGTATTGTCCTTTGTCGACCCATCATCGACAATCAGTATCTCCACTTCTTCCCCGCCCGGCAGCAGCGACTCAATACAGTTTCGCATATAGGGTTCGGAATTATAACAGGGTATCGCTATGGATAACAGTTTCATCGTGTTTGCATTCCTCTCTGATTCTAAGTAAAATCCGGATGGACAGAATCCCGCACAGCACGGTCAGCAGCAGCGCCAGCAGAGGAAATGTCCGCAGCAGCGCGCCCGTCAGCGTATTGGTGACCCATACCGAAGTCAGGTTTGCCATCATGTGCATCATATACGGAGCCGTCAGGCTGTCATACCATTCATACAGGAGCGCCAGCAGCACTCCCAGAATCGCCGCGTAGACCGCCTGCAGCACATTGGCATGGAAAAGGCCGAAATAAATGGAAGAGATCAACGCGGCTGCCAAAGGCCCGGTATCTTCCCGCAGGCGTCCATAACCCAGGCCGCGGAACACCAGCTCCTCCGCAAGCGGGATCAACACGCCCATGCAGAGTGCCTGCTCCCAGGGCGGCGGCGCGTACAACGCGGCGCTCACCTGCGCGAAGCCATCCGTGGGCAACGGCAACAGATATACCAGACTGTTTCCGAACAGGCAGGCTGTGAAGCCAAGCAAGACCACATAATAAAACGGAGCCTTTCGGTTCTGACAACAATCCTGGTTTCCATGAAAATCTTCTTCTCCGCGGAAGTCCTGGTCTCCATCAAAAACCCATTTCCCGCGAATAGTCCGCTCCCGGCGCATATTCCGGTACAGCAGCCCCAATGGGATTGCCGCCACTATCGCTCCGAACGCCGTCAGCGGAACCTGCCAGCGCAGATACAAATCCTGCCGCGCGGTCGCGGAAAGGTCAGCCGTCCGTGCAAACATCGGCAAAAGCATCAGGCCGGCTGTCGCCGCAAGCGATGAGATTACCTCGTATATCAGCAGCGGATACAGCATCCGCCAGCAAACAAGCAATCCCCTGCCAAGCTGTCTCACATTGACTGCCCCTTTCCTCCGATATGCCGTATCTGTGCGCGATTTATTGCTGCCTCCTTATCATACCACAAATCCATGATGTTTTTCCAGAGGGAACACGAAATTGAGTAATGAAATTATGGGGATTGCTCATCACAAAATCGCGGTTGATTTTTGAGCCTGAAGACACTATAATAATTCCATAATGATTTTCGCAGAGAAAGAGGTTACCGATATGGCAAAACGACGCATTGTTATGGCGCTTGGGCATCACGCCCTCGGCACGAACCTGCCCGAGCAAAAGGCGGCTGTCGCCCGCACGGCAAAGGTCATTGCCGATTTTATTCAGAACAGCTGGCAGGTTGCTGTCGTTCACAGCAACGCACCCCAGGTCGGCATGATCCACACGGCGATGAACGAGTTTTCCCGTCAGCATGCCGGTTATACCGCGGCTCCCATGTCCGTCTGTTCCGCGATGAGTCAGGGCTATGTCGGTTACGACTTACAAAACGGCATCCGCTCCGAGCTGATCCGCCGTGGCATTTACAAGCCGGTGTCCACGATCCTGACCCAGGTTCTGGTCGATCCGTACGACGAATCCTTTTATTCCCCGGTCAAAAAAATCGGCCGTATCATGAGCCGTGAAGAAGCGGACGCAGAGGAAGCCAAAGGCAACTATGTCACCGAGATCCCCGGCCAGGGCTGGCAGCGCATCGTCTCCGCCCCCAAACCGGTCGCGATTATTGAGATCGACGCGATCCGCGCCCTGATGGACGCCGACCAGATCGTGATTGCCTGCGGCGGCGGCGGTATCCCAGTGCTCGAGCAGGGCTACAATCTGAAAGGCGCGAGTGCTGTGATTGAGAAAGATCTCTCCAGCGGCCTGCTTGCCAAGGAGATTGACGCCGACGTCCTGATGATCCTCACTGACGTCCCGCAGGTCTCGCTAAATTACGGAAGCACCGACGAAACTCCGATCGCCCACATGACCGTGGCGGAAGCGGAGTCTTACATCGACGAGGATCATTTCGGACTGCCCTCCATGCTGCCAAAGATCGAAGCCTCCCTGTCCTTCATCAAGGCGGGTCGCGGACGCAAGGCTATCATCACCAAGCTGGATCTGGCGCTTTCCGCCCTCGACGGCAAGGCCGGAACTACCATCGAGTAAAACCCATAAGATATATCCATGTCTGTATCCGGCATGCTGGAGCATTGCCTTTAACACAAGAGAGATTCGCCGATGCGAATCTCTCTTTTTTATCTGTTTTTAATTAAATGTCACAACATCCCGGATCGGCTCCGCGGGCACGACCGATTCCGCGTACAGCACCGGCCCCTCGCCGCTGTAATCCTTCCAGTACTCGACCGCAACTTTCGCGCGCACGGTCACCCACTGTCTTGTTTCAAGATTGCGCGCCTCTCTCGCCTTGCAGATATAACCCAGGAAAGTCATATCCTGTGCGCAGCAGGTCATCGCCATACGTCCGGGAACAAAATAATTTTTGGGAAACTCCTTTGATTTGAGTACCATACCGGTAAACTCCACGGTCTTGCCCACATAGCGCTGCGGCTTGTCCATGCAGTCAATATACCAGATCCCATAATCTTCCGGACTGATTTTTACCACATCCGCTTTCAGGTCATACGGCAAATCTTCCTCGGAAATCTCGTCGATCTCACCGTTCTGATCCTCAAAAACGATGTCACACTGGGTGTTGATTGATTTGAGCATCCGCTTGTAGCGTTCCAGATCCTCGATACCGTCGCAGCGGTTGCAGATGATCATCTCCGAACCGCGCACCATGGCAGCCAGCAGCGACTTCATATTTTTCACGTAAATCTCAAATGTGGACATGTCAATGATCGTAATCTGCTGATAGATGGTCCAGTCCTTGGGAATACGCAGATCATCCTGGTTCCACATGCCGTTCCACTCGATCAGCACACGCTCCGGATTGTACATGAGCTCGTATTCCGTCAGCTTTTCCGGCGAAATATCTTCCATACTGTCCACATAGATTGCCGTCGTCTTTGTGTCCTTGAGGAGCGCCGGATCGTACTCCGTCTCGCCCTCCTCGCAGACGATCAGAAGCGTCTTCCCGTCTGTCTGAAAATAGTCCTGCTCCATCGTGAAGCTTAAAAACTCCGTCTTTCCGGCCTCCAGAAATCCGTTGATCAGAAATACCGGAGTAACATCGTCATCAATCATCGGTCCCATCTGTTTCACCGACCTTTCCCGATAATGATAGCAAATCCGCATATCTGCCGCGCGGGCAGCTCCTCCGCGGCAAATATAAAATCAGTTTCTGCCAAATGCCTGATCCAGCGCGTCTTCCTTCAGGTTCGCGCCGATCACACAGGCCTTGCCCGTATAATCCGGAGCCCCGGTACGGATCTCATACTGCTCCGGCACAAGGTCAAAGTAATACCATTCGCCCTGCTTTTCACCCGGCAGCATACCCTTCGCGCGCAGCACATCGCCGTAAGTGTCGCCATAAGCCAGATCCTTAAGAATCGTCTCCAGCTTTTCTTTCCCGATCGGGCCAACCATCTCCATGCCCCAGCTCTCGAAAATCTCATCTGCGTCATGATCGCCGTCATGGTGATGATGGTGGTGATGATGCTCGTGGTCATGGTGGTCGTGGTCATGATCCCCGTGATCGTGGTCGTGATCCTCGTGATCGTGGTCGTGATCCTCGTGCTCATGATGGTGATGACCGTGGTCATCATGGCCATCGTGATCATGGTGATGCTCATGCTCGTGATCACCATGATCGTGGTGATGATGCTCGTGATCCTCGCAACCACAACCACAATGGTCATGATGGTGCTCATGCTCTTCCTTCACCTGGGCAAGCAGCTCTTCCATCATCGTATCCGGCTTCTCAATCAGCTCCAGCAGCTGCGCGCCGCTAAGCTGGTCAATCGGTGTCGTCACAATCGAAGCCGTCGCGTTGTGCTCACGCAGGAGCGCCGCGGCCTGCTCTACCTTAGCGGCATCGGCAATGTCGGTACGGCTCAGGACGATCGTCCCGGCATTTTCCACCTGATTATTGAAAAATTCGCCGAAATTCTTCATATACATCTTACATTTGGCGGCATCGACAACCGTCACGGCGCTGTTGAGCTTCACATCGAGGTTTTTCGCGACATTGCGCACCGCGTTCATCACATCCGAAAGCTTGCCCACACCGGACGGCTCAATGATCACGCGATCCGGCTGATATTTCGTCAACACTTCCTCGAGAGACTTGCCGAAATCGCCCACCAGCGAGCAGCAGATGCAGCCGGAATTCATCTCACGAATCTCAATGCCGGCATCCTTCAGGAAACCGCCGTCAATCCCGATCTCACCGAATTCATTCTCGATCAGCACCACCTGCTCACCGGCAATCGCCTCCTGTAACAGCTTGCGGATAAATGTAGTCTTGCCCGCGCCCAGGAAACCGGAAATAATATCAATCTTTGTCATCATAATCCCTTCTTTTCTTTACAATCATAACGCCGTCTGTCGACGGCGTAAATAAGATATTATTTACAAGTGCCTATTTTCTCACAAGTTGGACGGAATGTCAATATCCGCCACCTCTCACCATCGCACATACCATACGTGCCGTATCCACCAAGCCTCACCTTACGCGCTCCATCGCGCCCTCCCGCCTCTTAAAAGCCTAGCTTTCGCTGTCAGTACGTTTACTCATATACTTCTTAATGCCGTCAATGACCTCCTGATCCAGGATGTGCTCCATACGACAGGCGTTCTCCTCCGCCATATCCGCCGACACGCCCGTAATCTCACACAAAAACGAGGTCAGCAGCTTATGGCGCCCGTAAATTTCCCGGGCCTTCTCCATCCCCTTATCGGTCAGGATCAGCTCCCCGGACGGCTGCATAAGAATAAAACCATCCTCTCTGAGAATACTCATCGCCCGGCTTACGCTCGGCTTGCTGAAATTCAGCGCGCGCGCCACATCGATGGAACGGGCGCTGCCATTCTTCTCCTTGAGCATCAGTATGGTTTCCAGGTAGTTTTCTCCCGATTCATGCATGCTGGTAAATCCCTCCCAATGTAGTTTCATGCGAACAGTGCACGGCTCATCGCTTTCTCGTATAGTTTAAACGAATTTTATTGTTTCGTCCAGTATTTCTTGAAGTTCATTGCATCTTTCGCAAATTCGCGACAAAAAAAGAAGGTATGATCTCCCTGGCTGGAATAGGAATCACCCTTCTTTCGCAAATCAACGTCATCGTCAATCAATTTGTTTATGCCGTAACCTTTTCATCGCAGTCGATGCGGTACATGTTTTTGCGCTGAATCAGACCGGCTTCCTCGAGCGTCTTGACCAGGCGATAGACGGTGGCCATACCGATCGTCGCGTCCTCCCGAACCGCACGATAATAGATCTCTTTACAACAGCTGCATTCATCCTGCAGAATGATATCGATCAGCAGTTTTCTCTGACTTGTGATACGGCAGCCGTTTTTCTTTAACCGCTGTATAATATATTCCTTCTTTGCCTCTACTGACATGGAGAACCTCCTGCTCCGTGAAATCAATTTCGAACTCTTTGGTTAGCTTTTGCTAACTTTGTTATTGTTATCATACGCGAACAGAGAAAAAAAGTCAAGAGTGTTTTGCCGGCTTTTTTGACAAAATCACCGCCAGCGCATACACAGCCATGTCCACTAGCACCACGCTCGCTCCCGCCGGCGTCGAGGCCGCGTAAGACACAACCATGCCGATAACCAGGCAGAACACCGCCAGGACACCAGAGCAGATCACCACGCCGCGAAAACTGCCAAACAGACGCATCGACGTCAGTGCCGGAAAGATGATCAGGCTGGAAATCAGCATCGCGCCCATCATCCGCATCCCGAGGACGATCGTGATCGCCGTCAGTATGGCGATCAGCACTTTGTAGCTCTCCACACGCACTCCGCTCGCCCGCGCAAAACTCTCATCAAACGTCACCGCAAAAATTTTGTGATAGCTGAATATGAACAGGCAGAGCACCACTACCGACAAAAACACACTTAAAATCACGTCAATACGGCTCATCGCCAGAATACTGCCGAACATATAGCTGCTGACGTCGGTCGTCATGCCGGTTGTCAACGAGGTAATGACAACGCCAAAGGCCAGGGCGCCGGCCGAGATCATCGCGATCGCCGCGTCACTTTTGACCTTGCTGTTGTCTGTCAGCCGCAGAAGCAGAAAGGCCGCCAGCGTTACAATCGGGATCGACACCCAGAGCGGCGACCAGCCCAGCGCGACGGCCAGGGAGAGCGCGCCAAAGGAGACATGTGACAAACCGTCCCCGATCATGGAATACCGTTTCAGCACTAGGCTGACGCCCAGCAAAGCCGCGCAGAGCGACACCATCATACCGCCGAGCAACGCCCGCACCAGAAACGGATAGGACAGCATTTCCAACAACATGCTCATAGATCACCACCTCCCAGGAAAGCCGCAGCGGCTTCGCTTTTGCGATAGTCTTCCACGCTGCCCAGGAACAGGACGCGCTGCTGCATATGCAGAACACGTTTCGCCTGAGAAAGCACACCGCGCACGTCATGGGAAACCATGATGATCGTAATCCCATCCACACGGTTGAGACGGCGAACCAGATGATAAAAATCCTCAATCGCCGCCGGATCCAGCCCTGTAATCGGCTCGTCCAGGATCAGCAAATGCTGCGTCGCGCAGAGAGCCCGGGCAATCAGCACACGCTGCTGCTGTCCGCCGGAAAGATCCTTGTAGCTGTCATTTTTCCGCTCCAGAATACCAAGACGCTCCATGTTGTTTATAGCCAGTTTTTTCTCCGCGGCCGTAAAAAACGGCCAATGCCCCCGCCTGGCCAGCGCGCCGGAAAGCACAACCTCATAGACGGTAGCCGGGAAATCCCGCTGCGCCGCCGTCTGCTGCGGCAGATAGCCGATACCGCCCCGGCGCAGTTCCTCCGCAAGCGTGATCGTCCCCGCCGTCGGCTTCAAAAGACCAAGCAGGCCCTTTACCAGCGTGCTTTTGCCGGAGCCGTTTTCCCCGACCACACAAAGGTAGTCGCCGGAATACACATCAAGATTCAGATCTATAACCGCATCACAGTTTTCATAACCAAAATCGACATGCTCACATCGGATAATCGGATTCATTCGTCCAGCCCTCTTCTCAGGTTTTCCATATTCTGCCGCATCAGCTGCGCGTAGGTAATCCCGCTGTCAAACTGCACGCGCGTCACATTGTGGCAGGAATGCAGCAGCAGCGGCTCGGCTCCGGTCTCTTCCTGGATAATGTCCGCGACACGGCTGCTGCTCAGCTCCAGATAATAAACCGCCGGGATCTGCATTTCCTTTACCAGATCAATCAGATAGGCGATCGTCTTCGCGCTCGGCTCTGTGTCCGTGCTGCAGCCGGAAAACGCCGCGCGGTAATTCAGGCCATACTCCTCAACAAAATAGCGGAAAGAAAACTTATCCGCGACGACAATCGTATCGCGCTTACGATTTGCCACTATTTCACGGAAGCCCGCGTCGATCTCATAAAGTTCCTGCTGATAAACTGCCGCGTTGGCCTCATAATTTTTCGCGTGCTGCGGATCCGCTGCCGCAAGTACATCCGCAATCACATCCACAAGTATGATCGCGTTGACCGGCGAGGTCCATATATGCTCGTCCAGTTCGGCCTCCTCATCATGATCTCCCGCAAACGCCGCATCCGCACTGTGATCATCGTCATCCCCGTTTCCATCATGATCGTAGTCATGACCGTCCCCGTTCCCGTCATAATCGTGGTCATGGCCGTGCTCCTCATCCTCCATGCCCTCGACAATCTCTTCCTCGAGATTTTCCACGTAATCCATCATCGTCACGATGACCATGCCGTCCGTGTCGATCGCGCCCAGCACGTCCCCCAGCCAGGCCTCCATCGAACCGCCGTTGCAGATCAGCACGTCAGCTGATTGAATCAGGCGCATGTCCGCCGGGGTCGGTTCAAACGAATGGCTGTCCATCCCCGCCGGAATCACAAGCTCCAGGTCAACCAGGTCTCCTGCTGTCTGACGGATAAAATCATAATAAGGGAACAGGGTCGTCACGACGCGCAGTCGGTCTTCATTCTGCGATATCTTTTTACCATCCTGACTTAGCGCCTGCCCGCCATCTAGACTTAAATTCCGTCCGCCACAGGCCGCCAGATTCATCAGTAACACAAAAAGAAGGAGCAGAATGAAGCATCTGTTCCATTTTCTATCCACAAAAATACCCGCTTTCTTTTCTATTCTGTCTTTTTTCCTTCGGAAGTTCTTACATTGTATCAGTAATTTCTTTATTTTGCAATCCTCTTACACTTTATTACTCAACCTTTGATCTCAAAAAATACTGCTTGACAGGAGGTTTGCTGTGCGATATAATGTGTATATGCATCGTGTATATACACATTATGAAGGAGGAACCACTATGATTCACAATAGTTCAGATATGGAAATGCAGGCGGTACTTCAAACTGCAGCGAGGATGTGTGCTTCTGCAAGAACAGCACCAAAGGCTCATGGAAAGGATACTTTGCACACGATGGTTTTAACTGGCGAAGATAAGGACAAACTGGCTGATTCTATGGATCAGGTGGGCAGCCGGGAAATGGGTGATAAGATGACAACCTGGTATGGAAGAGATGCCGCGAATGTACGGACATCGCAGGCCGTTGTCCTGATCGGAGCCGAAAAAAAGCAACGAGGAGTACCACATTGTGGTTTCTGCGGATTTGCAGACTGCAAAGGCTGTAAAGAGGCGCAGGCTAATTGCGGATTTACATATATCGATTTAGGAATTGCAGTATCGTCTGCAGTTTCTGTCGCGTCGCAGGAACATGTAGACTGCCGCATCATGTATTCCATAGGAAAGACGGCTGAAGAAATGGCATATATTCCTAACTATATATGGTTGGGAATTCCCCTTTCTGTTTCCGGAAAAAATATCTTTTTTGACCGCGGAATAGTCCACGATTGATCATGGAGGAAAACATGATGAATCCTTTATACAAAAGCGATTGTTACTGCACGAATCTCAGACGATGCGCAGCCTTCATATCTGATTTTTATGATAAATCAATGAAAAAAATCGGGCTTACTATAGCACAATACTATTTACTGATAAATTTATCCGGAATGAAAAGTGCGAACATTACGCATTGGGCGCAACGCGTCGGCCTGGATCGCAGTACGATGGTTCGTAATGTTCGTGTTCTGGAGAAGTATGGGTATATCACATTGACAGAAGGACACGGAAAAACCTATGTCCTTACCAGTTTTGGTAACGAAACTCTAAGCGCTGCCATCCCTGTTTGGGAAAAGCTGCAAAAGCAGATAGAATCATTTTTAGGCAAAGAGGATACCGCTGCGATTTTACGCATAAGCGCCAAATTGCAAATGCAGGAAATTGTCGCTTTTCAGTATACTCAATGAAAAATCATCACAAAACAGGAGGATTTTAACGATGGAACAAAAGTTGTATTGGGACAGTGTATCAGGACAAAAGGAGTTTACAACACCGTTTCATGCCTCTGGCTTTTCTAAGTATGTAAAACCAGAAGGAAAAATTCTGGATGTAGGGTGCGGCTATGGAAGGACGCTCGCTGAGCTGCATCATAATGGTTATCGTAATCTGGTTGGAATTGATTTTTCAGAAGGCATGATAGCCAGAGGAAACGATCAGTTTCCTTACCTTGATCTGCGTATAAAGGAAACAGATAACATTGATCTTCCAGATTCCAGTGTTGATGCTGTTATCCTGTTCGCGGTTTTAACCTGTATCTGTACAAATACGGAACAGATCCGGTTGCTTCAGGAAATCAAGCGCGTACTGAGACCGGGCGGTATTCTGTATGTAAATGATTTTCTTCTGAATACAGATGAGAGGAATGTTACTCGTTATAAAAAATACCAGGATATTTATGGAATATACGGCGTATTTGAACTTCCGGAAGGAGCGGTATGCCGGCACCATGAAGAAAAATGGATAAAAGAATTGTTGGATGATTTCGATGAACTGGAATATCAGTATCTGACATTTACAACAATGAACGGGCATCAATCCAATGGGTTTTATTTTATCGGACGCTTGAAAAAATGATCCCGATCACAAAAGGAGATACTACTATGATACCTGTATATGATTTTATGCCTATTTTCGCGGCCGCCATCGGAGCCGTACTTGTTCTGGCCGTTATCTGGTACATCCTGCAGGCCATCGCCTACTGGAAGATTTTCACCAAGGCCGGGGAGCCCGGCTGGAAATCGCTGATCCCGATCTACAACCTGTATACACAGTATAAGATTACCTGGGACACACATATGTACTGGCTTCTACTCATCTGCTCGGGACTGGCAGTATATTTTAACGGCTCCCACGGTTTTCTTTCCTGTATCGGCTCCGCCCTCTCGCTCGTGACGATGGCGATCAATCTCATTTCCACCTGGAAATATTCCCGCGCCTTCGGTCATGGCGTCCTCTTTGCGCTCGGCCTGCTGCTCTTCGCGCCGATCTTTCAGCTGATTCTCGGCTTTGGCAGCTCCGAATATGTCGGGCCGCAGACTGACGGGTGGCTGTAACTCAAGCAGGATATTCCAGCGTACCCCAAAAATTGATCCGACAGTAATTGATCCAACAGATAATTGATCCAGCAGAAAATTGGTCAAAAAAAGCTCATCGCAACGGTTTCTGTCCAGTGCGATGAGCTTTTTTTATCTTGGCACGCTTATCTCTGCACGCGGCCCGATCCGTCGCCGCCCGCCAGCGTCTCAACATCAGCGCGGGTCACTAGGTTGATATCACCCGGAATCGTATGCTTCAGCGCGGAAGCCGCAACCGCGAATTCCAGAGCCGCCTTCATGTCCTTGCCATCCAGCAGTCCGCATACCAGGCCGGCCGCGAAGGAATCACCACCGCCCACACGGTCTACGATCGGGGCGATATGATACTTTCTGGAATGATAGAACTCACGGGTCTTGCCATCCATGATGCAGGCAGACCAGTCGTTGTCGGAAGCGCTGTGGCTCTCACGCAGGGAGCTGATGATATACTCGAAGCCGAAGCGATCGGCCATCTGGTTAAAGATGTCCACATAACCAGCCAGCTCCAGCTCGCCGGAGGTAACGTCGGTCTTGCCCGGCTTGAAGCCAAGAACCTTTTCCGCGTCCTCCTCGTTGCCGATGCAGACGTCAACATACTGCATCAGATTGGTCATGATGCGCTGCGCCTTCTCGGAAGACCACAGTTTCTTGCGGAAGTTTAAGTCAACAGAAACCTTCACGCCGTGCGCCTTGGCTGCCTTGCAGGCGGCCTCGGTCACTTCCGCGGCCAGATCGGACACCGCCGGGGTAATGCCGGTAAAATGGAACCAGTCAGCGTCTGCAAAGATCGCGTCGAAATCGAACTCATCGGCGGTAGCCGTAGCGATCGAGGAATTGGCACGGTCATAGACAACGTTGGAAGCTCTCATTGCGGAACCGGTCTCCAGAAAATAGATACCCAGACGATCGCCGCTGCGGGAGATGAATTTCGTGCCGACATTGTACTTTCTCAGGGTAGCTATCGCGCACTCGCCGATCGGGTTGTTCGGTATCGCGGACACAAACTGAACGTCGTGGCCGTAATTTGCCAGGGATACCGCTACGTTGGCCTCGCCGCCGCCATAGTTGACGTCGAACTCATCGGCCTGGATAAATTTCTCATTGTTCGGGGTGGACAGTCTCAGCATGATCTCGCCCATGGTTACTACTTTTGCCATTTTCTTATTCTCCTCTTTTTCTTTTTTCGGATTTTCCGGTCATTTGCGCAGGCCCCGTCAGGATAACATGTTCTGGCTGACGAACATCCTTTATAAGTCTCCTTGACGGGACATATGCAGCATTTACGCGCGCGCCGCCGCTACGGCTGCCACGAACTCCTGCGCCTTGGCGGTAACCGCGGCGAAATCGCCGGTCTTCGCGCCTTTGGTCAGACTGCTTCCGGTACCGACCGCATACGCGCCGGCCTTGAGCCACTTATCCACGTTGTCGACGTCAACGCCACCCGACGGCATGAACTCACCCTGCGGAAGCGGACCCTTGAAGGAGCTGATCGCCGCCGGTCCGACAATATTGCCCGGAAAGATCTTGATCACGTCGCACCCGGCCTCCATCGCGGTAATCGCTTCGGTGGGGGTCATAACGCCCGGAAGCATCGGCACACGATAGCGGTTGCACATCTTGATGGTGTCTACATTCAGTCCCGGGCTGACAACATAATTTGCACCCGCGATGATCGCAAGTCTCGCGGTCTCCGGATCCAGCACAGTACCCGCGCCAATCACGATCTTATCATTGTCTTTGTATTTCTCAACCATCGCCGCGATCAGATCAATCGGGCTGCCCTCGTCAACAGTCATGCAGATCTCGATGAAGTTGATGCCACCGGCAACCACCGCATCAATCACTTTCTCCCCCTGCTCCAGGTTTTTCGCACGGATGACGGCGACAAGGCAGTCTTCCTTCAGTCTTGCCAATACTTGCTCTTTTTTCATAGTATCTTCTCCTTTTTTATTTTGTTCGTATATGCGAATTAATTTCACAAATACGATTTACTACCTCTTATTCTAATCATGCACCCATGGATTGTCAACCGATATTTTGGCCTGTCATGATTACGAATGAAGGATAACGGCCGTGAATCCTCCCCCATCACCTGTACCGGTTTGTCATCCACGAGAATCAGCCCCTGAGCTGTTTGTCAGCGCATCCTGCGGAATAAATCCCAGCAGCCGTGACACCCGGGCCGCCTTCTCAGACACAAGCGCACCCAGTCGCCCATAGTCCTCACTGGCCTTGTAAAGTCCCGAGACGCTGATCGCCCCGAGCAGGCTTCCGTCCTTGCCAAATACCGGCGCGCCGACACACTGCATATGCTCCTCAAACTCCCGGGAATCAAACGCATAGCCGCGCTCCCGCACACGCTCCAGCTCCGCCAGCAACGTTTCCCTATCCCGGATCGTCCATTCGGTCTTTGGCTCCATCCAAATCCCGGAAAGGATCTCCTCCAGGCTATCCTCATCGCTGAAAGCCAGCATCGCTTTGCCCAGCGACGTGCAATACATGGGGTTCTTCGTGCCCACATTCGCAGTCGTAATGATCGGGTTCTCCGGTTCGAATTTACAGATATAGATGACATCATAGCCGGAACGCACGCCGAAAAATACTGTCTTGCCGACCTCTCTGGCAAATGACCGCAGCTCCGGCTCCAGTACATTGAGAATATCAAGGCTGCTGGTATAACGCACACCGATGCGGTAAGCCGTAAGGCCAATCGTATAATGCTGGCGCCTGCCATGGTCGACATTCACCATCCCCAGACTGACCAGCGTGGTGATAATATCGTAAGCGCTCGTCTTAGGAAGATCGAGCAGCCCGCAGATTTCATCCAGAGTAATCCCCTTCGGGTGTTTCGATACCAGCTTGAGAATTGCAACCGTCCTCTGTGTCGTTCTGTTCAGCTTCATAGGTCTTTACAATGTCACGCCTTTCTTAAATATTGCCATGTCATGGAAACCGGCTTCCTCAGACCGCACCTTTCTGCCGGAGGCGACCGCAATCACATAGTCAAACAGCTCCTGGCCCAGCTCCTCTTTCGTCTTGTCCTCGACCATGCGCCCGGCGTTGAAATCGATCCAGCCGCTCTTATTTCCTGCCAGACGGGAATTGCTCGAAATCTTCACGGTCGGCACCGGTGACGCGAACGGCGTGCCGCGGCCGGTCGTAAACAGAACGATATGCGCGCCCGAAGCCGCCAGCGCCGTCGAAGCGACGAGGTCATTGCCCGGCGCGGAAAGCAGGTTCAGCCCCCTGGTCTGCACCCGCTCGCCATAGGAGAGCACGCCCCGAACCGGAGCGCTGCCGGATTTCTGCGTGCAGCCGAGCGATTTATCTTCCAATGTCGAAATGCCGCCCTTTTTGTTACCCGGCGAAGGATTCTCATAAATCGTCTGGTTGTTGCTGGTGAAATAATTTTTAAAATCATTGATCAGATGAACCGTCTTTTCAAACAACTCCTCATTCTCACAGCGGTTCATCAGAAGCGTCTCCGCGCCGAACATCTCCGGCACTTCCGTGAGGATCGTCGTACCGCCCTTGGAGATCAGGATGTCGGAGAACGCGCCCACCGTGGGATTTGCCGTGATCCCGGACAGACCGTCGGAACCGCCGCATTTCATACCGATCACCAGCTCCGCGGCGTCGATCTTCTCGCGCTGAAACGTGCCAGCGTAGGCTGCCAGCTCCGCCAACAGCTGCATCGCCGTCCCCTGCTCGTCTTCCACGTCCTGACACTGCAGGAATTTGACGCGCTGCTCGTCGTACTCGCCGATATAATCCTTAAGAACCGGGATATTGCTGTTCTCACAGCCCAGACCAAGCACCAGCACGCCTCCGGCATTTGGATGATTGATCAGATCCGCCAGAATGGTGCGCGTGTTTTCCTGATCTTCGCTCATCTGTGAACAGCCGTACGGATGCGGGAAGGCGACGATCTCCTCGACGGAACCGCCGACGAATTTCTGCGCCTTCTTTTCCAGCGCGCCGGCGATGGAATTGACGCAGCCGACCGTCGGAATGATCCAGATCTCGTTGCGGACACCGATCCTGCCGTCCGCGCGGCGATACCCGTCAAAATAAACATGCTCGCTCTCCTGTAACGTCGACGCGACCGGCTCGTAGGTGTAAGTGAGCAATTCTCCCAGGCCGGTCTTCAGATTGTGGACATGTACCCATCCCCCGGCCGGGATATCCTCCTTCGCGTGACCGATACAAAAACCATACTTAATCACATCGCCGCCTGCGGCGATCGGACACAGCGCGAACTTGTGTCCCTGCGGAATCTCCTCGAGCGTCTTCACCAGATACCCGCCGACCGCAAGCTCCTCCCCCACGGCAATCGGGCGCAACGCTACCGCAACATTATCATCATTGTGAATCCGGATAAAATCCTGCATTTTATCAACTCCCTGCTTCCCCTTGAAAATGTAAGTACTTACAATCATTCTACCCATTCTTCGTTCATAAGTCAAGAAGAAAACCGGATTTCTTCCATGTTTTTAGTGATAATTTCCCGTTACTATTCACGGGGTAGGGAAAAAGACGGACTGAGATTTTGACTTTAAATT
>JAJQAA010000044.1 GCA_021204045.1 Clostridiales bacterium | reverse complement strand
AATTTAAAGTCAAAATCTCAGTCCGTCTTTTTCCCTACCCCGTGAATAGTAACTGTCAATAGGTAAATGGTTCATCTGTAGAGTTCACCCATTGACATTGTCCCCGTTGTAAGCTATAATTTTCCTGATTACCTATATGTATAGTAGGTGAATGGGGAAGTTGAGGTGGACACTATGGTACAAAATTTATCCATGAAATATCAAAAATTACAGGACTATCTGAAAAGTATGGGGAGTGTCGCGGTCGCTTTTTCCGGCGGCGTAGATTCTACATTCCTGCTCTACGCAACGAAAGAAGCTCTGGGAGATCAGGTGATCGCGGTAACGGCGACCTCCTGCTCTTTCCCCAAAAGAGAGCTGGATGAGGCAAAAGCTTTTTGTGATAAATTTCATGTGCGGCATTTCGTGGTCGCATCGGAGGAACTGGAAATCGAAGGATTTCGGCAGAACCCGAAGAATCGCTGCTACCTATGTAAGCGGGAGTTGTTTGAAAAAATTCTTGCGCTGGCAAAAGAACATCATATTACGGCAGTCGCCGAAGGGTCCAACATGGATGATAACGGTGATTACCGTCCGGGATTAATCGCCGTAAAAGAGCTTGGAATTGCCAGCCCATTGCGGTATGCCAGGCTAAGCAAGGAAGAAATACGCAGCCTGTCCAGGGAGTTTGGCCTTCCAACCTGGAACAAGCAGTCCTTTGCCTGCCTGTCCTCACGATTTGTATATGGAGAAACCATTACGGAAGAAAAGCTGCAAATGGTAGATAAGGCGGAGCAGCTATTACTTGATCTGGGATTCCGGCAGGTGCGTGTGCGAATTCACGGCAACATTGCCCGTATCGAACTCATGCCGCAGGAATTTGAAAAGCTGATGCAGGAAGATGTGAGGAAAACAGTTTATGCAAAGTTCAAGTTCTTCGGCTTTTCCTATGTCACATTGGATTTAATGGGCTACCGAACCGGAAGCATGAACGAGACGCTGGATGAACAGAAATAGTGGAAGGACAATTGCTGAATCAGTTCTCAAATCTTATTAAATGAAAGTAGAGGTATCAATCATGCACAAAAATAGAACGCGGTTTTTCACAGGAGTCATTGCAGCAGTTATGGTAATTGCTACAGTCGGTTGTTCTTCTGAAGCAGAGTCTGGGAGAACGCAGGAAAATACATCTGACACGGCAGAAGCAGGAATCGAAATCTGTGTACAAGATATAAGCACCACCGCCAGTTATTATGATACGACAGTTGATGGAACAACTGTTGAGATTTTTGCGGTTCTCGCTTCTGACGGCACAGTTCGGCTTGCAATGAATACCTGCCAGGTTTGCAACGGATCTCCCTACGCTTATTTTGAACAGGATGGCGATGACTTTGTCTGCCAAAACTGTGGAAATCGATTTTCCTCCGATAAAATCGGCCTCACAGGCGGAGGCTGTAACCCCGTTCCGATTACAGAAGATGATTACGCCGAAGAAAGCGGGATCATTACAGTTCCCGACTCTTTTTTGGAAGAAAACGCACATCGCTTTTCCAGGTGGAAACAATTTTAAAGGGGCATTTTCGTGAGTAAGATTATTTTTCATGTTATGGGCATGACCTGTTCCGGTTGTGAGCGCCGACTGGAAAGAGCCGTATCAGCACTGGAAGGCGTACAGTTCGTAACCGCAGATCACAGCAGAGGGGAATTGACAGCGGAATTCAACCCTCCCTGCACAGAAGGCGTCATCCTTGAAACAATTCAAAAGACCGGTTACGGAGTTGCGAAAAGCGCAAAAAAGATCCGGGATACCGCGGCTATTCTGGTTATCATTCTGGGAGTCTATGTGATCGCCCGGCATACGGGATGGCTGGAGATATTCCAGAACATCCCTGCGATCAGTGAAGAACGGATGAGCTATTTTGCCCTGTTCGTGATCGGCCTGCTGACCAGCGTCCATTGTATTGCCATGTGCGGAGGATTAAATCTGGCCCAGAGCATTTCTTCCGGAAATATAATGCCCTTGCGCCGCAGCCTCTTGTACAATCTCGGGCGGCTGTCCAGCTACACTCTGATCGGCGGTATCCTGGGTTTTATCGGCGAAAAAGCCGCCATCACCTTACAGGTACGGGGTGTGATCGGCCTGATCGCCGGCGGGTTTATGCTGCTCATGGGCATCCATATGTTGGGAGGAATTTCTCTGTCCGTTCGCCTTTTCCCGAAGCTGTCCGAGAAGCTTTCTGCCAAAATACAGAGCATGTGGAAACACAGCTCCTTTGCGGTAGGCCTGGCAAATGGTTTGATGCCCTGCGGACCACTGCAATCCATGCAGGTCTACGCCATCGCCAGCGGCAGTATGCTGTCCGGAGCCCTGTCCATGTTTTCTTTTTGTTTAGGCACAATTCCCCTTGTTTTTGCGTTTGGTCTGGCAGCGGGGATGCTGAAAACGCACTGGCGGCAGCGTATGCTGCAGGCTGGTTCTGTCCTGTTGGTTGTCATGGGGATTTTCATGATACAGAACAACCTTGTCCTGACAGGTTTTTCTGTTTTGCCGGCTGTCCCATCGACAAACATAGACACAGATGGGACAGTCGTTTCCACCGTTGACGGAGATATCCAGTATGTGACTACGTCACTCCATGCCAACGGCTATGACGATATTCAGGTCGTCGCAGGGATTCCTGTCGTATGGACGATGGAGGTAGACGCAAATAATCTGAACGGCTGTAATAACGAAATTGTGCTGTCGGCGTTTAATCAGCAGGTAACGCTTACCGCAGGTGAGGTTGTAATCGAGTTTACACCGACGGAAGAAGGAACGTATACATATTCCTGTTGGATGGGAATGCTAAAAAATACGATTACAGTCGTTGGGAAGTAAGCCAGTAAGCCGCGAGCAAGTCAGCGTCTTCGCCCAAACCATGGCAATTTTCATAGTCCATTGTGTCATATACGTCCGCAGCGTGTTAAAAATATTCCACACTGAAATACTCCAAGGCCGTACCACTGAGAATCAGGGATGCGACACGCACCGCATCCGGGTCGGTGTAAAATTCAGGTGTATGGCCGGCAGCCGGCGGTTTCCCCGGCGTCTGTGTTCCAATAAAAACAAAGGCACCCGGAACGCGTTCCAGGAAATAACCGAAATCCTCGCTGGCCATACCAGGAGTCTCGGCCCAGACAACACTGTCATTCCCCAGCAGCTTCAGAGCTGCATTTTTTGCCAGATTGACCGTTCCTTCACAATTGAGCAGTGGTTTTGTTCCCTGCGAAATTTCCAGATCAATATCAACACGCAGCGCAGTCTCCACTCCATCGCAGATTCTTCGGATCGCGGCCTGCATATCCTCGCGGGTTTTCTGGTTCAGCGTGCGAAGCGTACCATCAATCGTCACCTCACTGGCAATGATATTGTCTTTGGTTCCGCCCATGATTTTTCCAATTGTCAGCACAGCGGAATCCAGCGGTGAAACCTCCCTGGATACCAGCGTATGCAGCTGCGCGATCAGGTAGGCAGCCGCAACGATCGTATCATGGGTGTTCTGCGGATAAGCTGCATGGCCGCCAATCCCATGTAAACGGAAGTGCAGTTCGTCTGAACTCGCCAGGATTGGGCCGTTTTTCAGACGGATTTTACCCACCTCCACATTACCGGCCGCATGAATGCCGATAGCCTGCGTCACCCGATCAAAATCAATATCCGGATCTTCCAGAAAGGTTTTCGCTCCCGCCATTTTTTCTTCTCCCGGCTGGAAGAAAAACCAGATTTTTCCTGCAATCCGATCCCGAAACGACTCCAGTATCCGGGCAGACGCTAAAAGCGCCGTCGTATGCATATCATGTCCGCAGGCATGCATGACTCCCGGAATTTTTGAGCAATAAGGCAGATCTGTCTTTTCCTGAATCGGCAGAGCATCCATATCGCCCCGAAGCACTAAAATCCGCTCCGGACCGTCACAAGCCGCGGTTCCCGCAAGCTCCGCCCATATTCCGGTTTTTCCCACCCGGTGCACGGCCAGGCCGGTCTTTTCCGCCAATTGGGATTGGATATAATCCGCAGTCTGATATTCCTCCATACTTAATTCCGGATTTTCATGTAAACGATGCCAGACGGCAATGCTCTCGTCATGAATCTCCCGTTCCAGTTCCGTCAGTGATTTCATTAAGTATCAATACGTATCTCCTTCTATAGGACGCAGGTCTATTTGTTCCAACACTGCCTGCCCCGACAAAGAAAACGCAAACGCCCATTTTGAAATTCCATATATACCGCCCTTATCCCTTCGAATGCCCGCGGTTGATCCGATGAGCACAATTTGACCGTGCCGTTCCCGCAGGGCAGGCAGCAGCGTCTTCACTGTCGCGTAAGGAGCCACTACATTACTTACCAGAATCTGTTCCAGATCACTTCGACCCGGTTCGATTACCGAACGCCCGTTATTGCGGTTGCCAAAAGCCGCCGCCGAGAATACCAGGCCGTCCGGCGTCCAATCCCGCTCTTTCAGGCACGCGAGCAGTTTTTCCGGTGCGTCTGTTTGCGCCATATCAATTGCCGCTGTCTCCGTTCCTGCGGGCAGACCGGATAATGCTTCTCTCAGGTGATCTTCGCTTCTTCCTACAAGAAAAACACGATGTCCGGCAGCCACCAGTTCCCTCGCGGCCGCCAACCCGATTCCACGGCTTCCGCCGATTATAATAATGTTTTTCATCTCTTACGCCTCATTCCCCTGGTATTCCGCCGTGCAGCCAGCTCAATTAGACGATTCTCCACCATAGGTAAAGGTACCGTTCCGGACCGCCTGGCTTTCAAAATAAACGCGTTCGCAGCGTTCTCCCTTCTCCATTACGTTCTGTGTGATCCGGTGCGAAAGATGCCGGGAAAAATTTTCAATATTTGTCGTGTCAATCACGTCGCAATAATAGAGGGCAAATTCTTTAAACCAGGGATACTCCTCAAAATAAGCACGCCAGCATTCGCCGTATGGGCAGTGATTCCTGCCGAGCTCCGGAACCCAGCCGCATCTGGGAAGGTCTGAAATCGCCTGGAAGTCACTGCTGTCGTTCGTCGCAAGACCCTCCTGCTCCGCTTTTTTTCTCAGCCGTCCTGAGCGATCGAGCCCCAGCTCAAAAATCGCCTGCCGGACCCGCTCCTTTGCCTCGTCATGTCCATAATGATCATAGAGGGTTTTCACAAAATGGAAATACATTCTGGCAAACTGAACGCAGCCTTTTCTCACTTCCTGCACCATTTCCCCGTAAGAAACCTGATCTTCCTCTTTCCCCATTTTTCTTTTCCCTCCTGTCTATACGCGGGCCAGAACCGCTTCTCCCACGCTCTGGCGATATGGCGGGCAGGGAGTCTGGTCACCGTATCCCACGTTCACATAAGTCACCAGCCGAATGTATTCCGGAAGCTGAAACCGTTCCTCCAGGCGCCTGCTCATCTCAGCGTTGAAGGTCAGCCACACACCCTCCAGGCCCGCGGCATGTGCCGCTAGCACGATATTCTGTCCGGCCGCGCCCGCGTCCAGCAGCTGATTCCGTCTCGGTGTAAATGAATTCACCCGGTAGCAGCGCATATCCTGAAGGATCACAAGATGCACCGGACCGCCTGGCACATCACTGCCGCGAAACAGGCCCGGCTCATGTTCGACAATGTAACGGATTGACTGTACGTTGCAGCCATGCGCGGCCCACAGCCCGGCTTCGAGAACCTCATTGATTTTCTCATCCGGCACATCAATGTCCTTAAACTCCCTCACTGAACGGCGTTCCTTCACGATGCGGAAAAAGCTCGCTTTTTCTTCCTCCGTGACCGGCGCCGGCCGAAACGGCGTCAGATCAACCGGAAGCCCCTGGGCAAGCCGATCCGCTGACGCGATCAGAAAGCTGACATAACGATATTCCGGCAAATCCCGGCTTAAGCCCTTCTGATCCCAGAGCCGCAGAAGCCGCTTCGCGTAATCCGCCTGCTTCGAAGATAATTTTTCACCGCGGTAAGCCGCGTGATACATCTGGATTTCCAGAGTATGGTGTCCACGTTCCCTCACCCTGGCACGGAATTCCGTGTCATCCATGGCCAGAAAATCTTCATCCGTCAGTGCCATTCTCTCCTCCAGCATTTTTTTCCGTTCCTCCGCCGGCAGGTAATCCATAAACGCATCCCTTGACATATTTTTCTTCCTCCTCGTCTTTTAAATAAAATACTCCGGTTTCGCATCCTTCTCCGTGCCGCGTCCGATATCCGCGGATATCCGCGCTGCCATATTCACCAGATAATCATCGCTGCGCCGTCTCGGATGGGGCGTCCGCACCACATATTCCTCCTGGATCATCCCCGGGCGCGGTGTCAGAAGGATAATCCTGTCCGCCAGATATACCGCCTCATTGATATCGTGCGTCACAAACAGCACCGTCTTCTGCTCCTCTCTGTGCAGGCGGATCAGTTCTTCCTGGAGCGCGCAGCGTGTCAGATGATCCACCGCACTGAACGGCTCATCCATCAGCGTGACCTTGGGATTCATGATCAGAGTTCTGGCAATCCCCGCACGCTGCCGCATGCCGCCCGAAAGCTGAAAGGGATATTTATCCGCGAATTCCTTCAGGTTCATGAGCTCCAGGTAAGTCTCCAGCCTCTCCTCCTGCTCCTTTTTTGGTATACCAGCGATCTCCATCCCAAACAGGATATTTCGCCTCACAGTCCGCCAGGGAAATAACGCCGCGTCCTGAAACACGACGCCGATGTCGCGACTCGGACCGGTAACCGGCTTATCATCAAGCGTGACCGTACCCGCTGTGGCGGGCTGCAGGCCTGCCACAATTTCCAACAATGTGCTCTTTCCACAGCCGGAAGGACCCACAATGCAGACAAATTCCTTATCCCGGATCTCAAGATTGATATTGCTCAGTGCGTGGACATTTTCCCCGTCCTTGCTGACATAGGATTTATTTACATGATTGATTTTAATGATCGGCATTGTCTTCTCTAGGCCTCCGGATCCGTCATCCCCAGTTCTTCGGCTGCCCTTATGGCAAACTCATTGTTATAGGTTCCTTCCGGCGTTACATTTTCATCGATCCAGCCGTACTGCTTCAGAAATTCCACTGTTTTTTCCAGCCGGCCTTCCGGAATTACCGGATAATCCAGCCACACATCGATCTCCGATTCAATGGCATCCCTCATAACTTCCTCGGAAGTGTTCATATTCTCGGCCGCCCAAGTTACAAATTCGTCAAAGTACTCGTTTTTGACCTGCTCATGAACCTGATAATAGGCGGTCAGGAAGCGCTGCAGCTTTTCCGGTTCCTTTGCGATAAATTCATTCTGCGCCATGATCGTTCCCGTGTAATAATCCGGGATATAATCCCAGGCGCGTCCAAGCACATGGCCCGTTCCTTCCGCTTCCGCCAGCGACGCGTACGGATTGTGGATAATTGTCGCGTCGACCTCCCCGGAAAGCAGAGTTGAATATGCCGTCTGATAGCTGCCATTGGCCACCAGGACAACCTCATCCTCGTTAATGCCGTTGACCTCCAGCATTTCCAATACGGAAAGGTGCATGCCGCCGGCTGAGCCGGATGTTCCGATTGTTTTGCCCTTCAGATCCGCGAAATCCTTGATATCATTATCTGCGATCAGCCAGTAGCAGCCGGAATACCTCCACATATTGCCTACCAGGGTCGCCGGCACCCCGTTGTTAATTCCCGCAATATAAGCGCTGGGATCTCCGTCGCACACGTCAATTTCGTTTCTTGTCATCATCGCCAGGCGGTCATTGCTGCCCTCGCCCCGCACCACCTCAAACTCAATACCGAGATCACGATACAGGCCCTTTTCAATCGCGAAATTGTTGACCGCTCCTGTCATTCCCGTGGTAAAGCAGGCACGGATCGTGATCGGTTCCAACACAGTGCTCTCCGTCTCGCTCCCCGCGGTTGCCGCGCTTTCTGATGCCGGGGCATCCACCGTCGGCACAGCAGCCTCTGCCGGATTACCTGCCTCAGCAGTTTTTTCAGTTTCCGCAGTTGTCTGGCCTGTTCCCGACCCGCAGGCCGTCAACATTGCCAATGACGCCATTACTGCCACAATTCCAACCCAATTTTTTCTGCTCTTCATCTTACTCACTCCTGTTTTCTTAAATATTTTTACACGCGTCTCCAGCGATGGCAGAGCGCGTACTCCATTACCCTTACCAGTTTCACCAGCCCCACCGATATCAGCGTGACCAGGATAATAATGAAAAACATCCGCGGCGTATCCAGCATAATCTGCGCCTGGGACAAAAGATAACCCAGACCCGCACGGGCCACCTGCATTTCGGAAAAGACCACACCTGTCAGCGCCGTCGCCGCAGCCAGCCGGAACCCGTTAAACATTGAGGGGAGTGCCGCCGAGATGATAACCCGGAAAACCGTCTGCGCGCGGCTGGCCTCAAAAACCCGGGCCACTTTCAGATAATTCGCATCGCACTGCTTCGCTCCGGTCACGGTATTGTAAAGAATCTGGAACACCGCAGACAGAAAAATCAACACTACCTTGGAGTGGAATCCGATCCCAAACCACAGGATCAGCAGGGGCAGGATTGCCGTCTTCGGCACCGCCATGACCGCGGAGCAGAAGACATTTAAATATTCCTCCGTTTTGGGAAACAGCGTCCAGAGGACGCCTACTGCAACGCCAGTCACCACAGCCAGAAAATATCCGGTCAGTACCTCCTGCAGGGTGAGGAACAGGTGCGGCCACAGCTCCCCGCTTTTCGCCAGATTTACACCCTCCTCAAGAATACTGGTCGGCGCCGCCAGAAAAACCTTGCTGATTTTCCCAGTCGTTACCGTATACTGCATATAGCCGAGAATTCCCACCACCGTAAGGATCTGCAGAACCTGGATAACTGTGATGCCGTTTTCCTTCCCAGCCTTCTTTTTCGATCTCTCAGGCACTTTCATTGGAATAATCTCCCTTCTTTACCGAATCAAATTGATTCATAAAGGAAACATATTCCTCCCGGGAGGAGAAGACCGGCCGGTAAGCCTCCCTCTCCCGTCTCGCCAGCGCCGCTTTTTCCTTCAGAAGCCGATACGCGCTGACCGCGAAAATCTTCGCTGTCAGAATATAGGTTTCCTCCCTGTCGATCACATCAAAATCGCTCTGATGATGGCTGCCGGTTATCCCTCCCGTGCGGAATGTATACACCGGCATCAGATGCTGCACATCCCCCACATCAGTAGAACCGCCGCTATGAAAACCGGGATCCACAATCGACACCGGATGATCGGTCAATTCCCGGACCATCTCGGCAAGTTCCTCCGGGAATGCCTGCGGCAGCGCCGGAAGGTACCCCGGCATAGTTGAAATTTCATATCCCGCTCCCAGAGCCAGTGCGCCCGCCATGAAGGAGCGGTCCGTTTTAGCCGCCGCGTCCCGGATCGCATCCAGTGTTTTCGCGCGGACCAGCGTCTCCAGAACTGTCCGGTTGGGTACTACGTTGACCAGATCTCCTCCTTTTGTCAAAATCGGATGCACGCGCACGGAATCCTGATCCCGGAAGGTTTCCCGGTTCAGGGCGAGGGCGCTCAGCCCCAGCGTTGCCGCGGAAAGCGCATTGATTCCGTTTTCCGGAGCTCCGGCCGCATGGGCCGCACGTCCTTTCAGTTCGATCACCTTCGACACAAAACCATTATTGCTCCCACTCCCAAGTTCAATGCCCAGAGGGGATGTGTGGTGCGCCAGACAAGCATCGATCTCATCAAATTCGCCAATCCGGATTAATTCACATTTTCCGCCGCCGTAGGCAATTTTTCCCTCGGCCTTCAGGCTGTTTTTAAATTCCACCTCCCCGTATTCTTCCGCGGGAACCGCGAAAAAGATAACCTGGCCGTCCAGCTGTTTCGCTACTTCCGGATCAGAAAGTGCCAGTGCCGCCCCCACCAGCCCGGCCAGCTGTGCGTGATGTCCGCAACAATGCGCCGCTCCGGTCTCCGGATTGGCATGGGCATGATTTGGTATCCGCAGGGCATCCATCTCCCCCAGCAGCGCCAGAGAGAAAACGTCCTTCTTTCCCTGATTCAGATAACCTTTTACACCTGTGATCGCCAGTTCGTTCCGTGTTTTAAGAGAACAACTCTCAAAAAATTCCCGGATCTTCCGGCTGGTCCGAAATTCTTTGTAGCCGAGCTCCGCATGATTGTAGATATCATCCGCGAACGCGATCAGGCGATCCCGGTCCTTCTCAATCAGCTCAACGATCTTCTTCTCTGTCTTATCCATCTCATTCCTCCCTCATTTTTTCTGTTTGATTTGCAAAATAAAAAGCAGGCCAATCGGCCTGCCATACGCAAAATTATCGCATACTCAATGTCGATTCGGCTTCGGTTTGATTCTTACGGCACGACAAAAAGACATGCGACAACACATGCCATATCTGTATTTTCCGCTCTCCTCCGTCACAAAGTGCTGAATGATTTTCATTTCTCAGGTTTCTCCTCTTTTTAATTCATATATACCTATTTGGTTTATGGGTTGTATGATACTCTTTTTCTTTCATGTTGTCAACACTTTATTTATATTTTTTTCAGATCCAGCTCAAACAGGTCAAAATCCGTCCAACCGATGTCCTCATAGAACATCGCGATCGTCTCCACGTACGCAAATCCCACCTTTGTATACGATTTTACCGCCGGAAGATTTCCGCGAAGTACATCGAGGCGGATCGCTTTCATCGCTTCTTTTCTGGCCAGATCGACAGCATACCGCGCCATTTGCTTCGCGCATCCCGCTCCGGAACAGGACGGCAAAACACCCAGCGCGTGAATCACAACAATCTCCTCTTTTTTGGCGCACACGCGCCAGTGTGCGTTCTGATAGCTGTCGTTTCCTTCATGATTTATAACCATGGCGGAAACCACCCGGTTCTCAAACATACCGATGTACAGCTCCCCATTTTGAATACTTTCCTGCAAAAACTCCTGGGAAGGGTACACATCCCGCACCCATCCCAGAGAAAACTCGGAATGCTCCATTTCATCCGTGATCTGATAATACAATTCCCGCACCTGGGGATAATCTTCCGGCGCCGCTTTCCTTATCTGTAATGTAATCGGCATTGTGATCGCTCCGTTCTCTGAAATAAAATATGGCTTTGGCATCATCATATATCATTTCCATGGCATATGTCCAACTGTTTTGCACATTCTGTTTTGCTAATATAATTCGACATATTCTGCAACAGCACGCGCAAATGAGGTATTCTCAATAAATATCCGGAGTTATTCCAAAAATTTATGAGTAAAATTCATTGACTTTTCAGGGAAACATTATATACTGATCTTCAAAAAGGGAGGAAAAGCCTGTGATAACAGAACAGATTCGGAAAAGTTATCCGCAGATGTCCGCGGTGGAAAGAAAAATTGCAGATGTGATCCTGGAAGACGCCATGGCAGTCACCAACATGACCATCGCGCACCTGGCCGCCAAAGCCGCCGTCTCAGAAGGCAGCGTGGTCAATTTCGCAACGCGTCTGGGACTTCAGGGTTTCAGCACCTTAAAGATTGGCCTCGCAAGAGAATCCGAAGCCTTTGTGGATTTTTCGTTTGGCAGCGTGTCCGCCAAGGATTCGCCCCGCCTGGCGCTCCAGAAGATTGCGGGCAACGCCGTGGACGCCTTCCAGCGCACCAGCCGCACGCTGGATGAGGAATGCCTGCGGCTGGCGGCGACACAGCTGATAACCGCGCGACGCATCGACATCTATGGCGCGGGGGATTCCGCCCTGATGGCCCGGGACGCCGATCTCCACTTCATGCGTATCGGCCTGCCCGCGCACGCGGTGACGGACTATTTGTCCTTCCAGGTCGCCGCCGCCCAACTGGACGAACACTGCGTCGCTCTGGCGATCTCCCATTCCGGCCAGACCTCAGAGATTGTGGACGCGATGGAAACCGCCCGGCAGCACTGCGCACAGACCATCTGCGTCACCTCCTATGGAGACAGCGCGCTGGCCCGCCTGTGCAGCACGGCACTGGTGACAGTATCCCGCGAAGCAGAGCTACACGAGGAAGCTTCGGCGGCACGGCTGACCCATCTGCTGGTGCTGGACAGCCTCTGCGCCTATATCAGTGCGCGTCAGGGCTCCGAGGCGGTGGAGCGCATGGACTGGGTGAATGCTCAGCTGTCCCGGCGCCGTTATCCGCGATAAACCGCTTATCAAAATGATATTGAAATCAAAACGTGGTATGAGGAAAAAGAAATGAACACGAATTCAAAAAAGAGCCTGCAAGCCGTTCTGTTGCTTTCCTGGGCGACCTATGTGACGGCCTATTTATGCCGCATAAACCTTTCCAGCGTGCTTGACAAGCTGGCTTCTGGACTAGATGTCAGCGTAGAGTATCTGGGCGCCGCAAGCTCCATGTATTTTGTGGCATACGCCATCGGACAGCTCTTAAACGGCTCGATCAGCGACCGCGTAAACCCGCACCATTTCCTGATGCTGGCATTGACCATGACTGGCACAATCAACCTGATCCTCGGGCTACAGAGCAACGGTACGGTATTTCTGCTGCTGTGGTGCCTAAACGGCTTTTGCCAGTCCATGTTCTGGAGCACGCTGCTGCGCCTGTTGTCATTCTACACCGGCGAAAAACAGCGCAAAAACGTCTCCACCATCATGTCTACCTGTTCGGTGACCGGCTATCTGCTGTCCTGGGTGGTTTTGGGCTGGCTGTTCCGGCCATTTCGCTTTTCGCCTTATTTTTGTGTACCCGGCGTCATCGCGCTGACGCTGATGACCATCTGGTATATCATGGCCCGGCGCATGCCCATTGACGGCGTCGTAAACGAACGAAAATCCACGCCGCCGCTGCGCCAGGTAATCCGGGAGTTCCGGGAGGACCGCCTGTTCTTCGTCTGCCTGCTATGTCTGCTGGTAGGCGCCATCCAGGAGGGAGCCGTATTCTGGCTCCCCATGATTTTTACCAGCGTGCTGAATCTCGGAAGCGGCTCAATTCTTCTGCTGATGATGGTACCGTTTGCCAAACTGGCCGGCGTATTCCTAGCGCGCTGGACACTGTCTCTTTTCCATGACAATGTCCGCACCGCCATGATCGCTATGACCTCGCTGGCCTGCCTCATCTCCGGCGCGCTGGCGCTGACCGGCCGGCACACTTCGTATCAAACCGTGCTGCTCATCGCCGCCCTCATCGCCGTGGTAAACGCCGGCAACTGGTACATGATCTCCTATCTGCCCCTGTTTTTCTCCGCGCGAAACATCGTCGCCACCCTGGTAGGAGCATTCGACTTTTCCACCTACATCGGCGCCTCGCTGATGTCCGGCGCACTCGGCGTACTGCTGCTTCGTTTCGGCTGGATCGCACTGCCCGCACTGTGGCTTCTGCTGGCGATATTAAGCCTGCTGCTGGCGCTAACCGGAACAGGAGAATGTCTACGCAGAAAGGGCGCGCGCAAGACGGTCTAACGCATCCTGCAGCGTAGCGCGCGGACAGGCGATGTTAAATCGCTCAAAGCCTTCGCCGTCCGGACCAAACATCGCGCCGGAGTCCAGCCAGAGCTTTGCCTTATCCAGAAGCAGTTCCTCCCGCTCCTCCTCCGTAAGGCCGAGCTTCCCAAAATCAACCCAGAGAAGATAGGTACCCTCCGGCTCAACCAGATGAAGTTGCGGCAGATTTTCCCGCAGATAGGTGCGAAAAAAATCCAGGTTGCCATTTAAATATTCCTGCAACTGCGCTAGCCATTCCTCTCCGGTTGCGTAAGCGGCCTGACAGGCCACAATCCCCGGCAACCCCACCTGGCTGTATCCGGTCCGGTCGATCGCCCGCTGGAACTTCGCGCGCAGATCCGGATCAGCGATCCAGATGTTCGATACCTGCAGGCCAGCCAGGTTGAAGGTCTTGCTCGGCGCTGTGCAGGTAACCGTGAAGGAGGCGAACTCCGGGTCTGCATTAGCAAACACCTGATGACGAAAGCCCGGGAAAATAAAGTCCTGATGAATCTCATCGCTGACCACAATCACTCCGTGCTTTTTACAAATCACGCCCACTTTGCACAGCTCCTCCTTTGTCCACACCCGGCCCACCGGATTGTGCGGATTGCAAAGTATAAAAAGCTTTACCCGATTTTCGACAATCTTCGCCTCAAAATCGGCAAAATCCATCTCATAATGCCCGTCCACAATCTTTAACGGACTGTTCACCAGCACACGTCCATTATCGCGGATCACGCTGCCAAACGGATAATAGACAGGCTGCTGGATCAGCACGCCGTCTCCCTCCTCCGTAAATGCGCGCACGGCGGCTGCCAGCGCAAACACAACGCCCGGCGTTTTGATCAGCCACTCCGGCTCCACCTCCCAGCCTGAGTGCTTCGCAAACCACTTTTTCAAAGTCAGGAAATAACTCTCCTTCGTGTCGCTGTAGCCGTAAATGCCAGGTTTGACCATGCGCTCCAGCGCCTCGATGATCCCCGGCGCCGTCGCAAAATCCATATCCGCCACCCAGAGCGGCAGCAGATCATCGCGCCCACGGCGTTCCTCGCAAAAATCATATTTCAGACTCATCGTATTTCTTCGGTCAATCCGTTTATCAAAATCGTACTTCATCACTGTCTCCTTATTCCAACGCCTGCGTGAGATCCGCAATCAGGTCATCAACATTCTCAATGCCCACCGAAAGACGTAAAAAGTCCTCCGTAATGCCTAGTTTTTCTCTTACCTTTTGCGGAAGATCCGCATGGGTCTGCAGCATCGGGTAAGTAATCAAAGATTCTACACCTCCGAGGCTCTCTGCATAGGAAATCAGGCGTACTGTCTCCAGGAGCCTGTGGGCAGTTGCCTCGGTATCCACACGGAAAGAAATCATACTACCTGCCCCACGCGCCTGACGGCAGTTCGTCTCATAACCGGGATGCTCCGGCAAGCCGACATAATAAACCTGCTTCACCTTTGGCTGTGTCTGCAGCCAGCGCGCGATCCGGGCCGCATTTTCCTGCTGGCGTTCCATACGGACAGCCAGCGTCTTGATCCCCCTGGCCAGCAGAAAACAGTCAAATGGGGAAAGGTTTGCGCCGATCGTCTTTGTCAGATACCGCAGACGTTCGGAAAGCTCCGGGCGGCTTGTGCACACAAAGCCAGCCAGCGTATCGTTGTGCCCATTTAAAAATTTGCTTCCGCTGTGTATGACCAGATCGGCGCCAAAGGCGATCGGATTTTGCAGATACGGGGAAAGGAAGGTATTATCAACAATCAGGCACAGATTGTATTGATCCGCCAGGCTGCGCATCGCTGCCAGATCCGTCACTTCCATCATCGGATTGCTTGGAGTCTCGATGTAAAGGGCTCGCGTGTCTTTATGAGCACGGATTTCCCGCTCCACTGCTTCCACATCCGAAGTATTTATGTAGGAGAACGAAAAACCTCGGCGTTCGCCGACCTCTTTAAAAATACGAACCGAGCCGCCGTACAGATCCTCTGAGCAGACAAAACGCGCATCTTTGTCAAACAGTTCCAGACAGAGGCTGATCGCCGCCATCCCGGTGGCGCAGGCAATCGTATCACAGGCTCCCTCCAGGGCTGACATGGTTTTTTCCAGTTCTTCCCTGGTCGGATTTCCGGAGCGGGTATAATCATAGCCGGTCGAGCGGCCTACTCCCGGATGTGAAAACGTCGCGGTCTGATAAATCGGTACGGCAAGAGCACCAAACGGATGATGATCCGCGCTCCGCCTCTCCCCATGAATACATCGTGTTTCCAACCGGTAATCCATATGCAGTACCTTCCTGATCAAATGATTAATAAACCAATATCCCTAGTAGGATAATTAATTGAAAACAGTATAATTTCCCACAGAGGGTTTGTCAATCTTTTCTTTCTCCTAGTATTCCAATGTTATTGCTCCAATCTCATTGCTCAAACCAGGAACGGATCTCCTCTGCGAGATCTTTCCTGCCCTGCACGGTTCCCTGCACCATCTCTGGCTTTCCGCCGCCCCGGCCTGGAAATGCATGGTGAAAATCCGTAAGCAATGCTTTCAGATCTCTGTTATGGCTGCCCAGCGTATACTGATAGCCGTTTTCCTCATCCCCGAGGAAAATTCCGCAGATCCCGGCGCATTTTCCTTTTCCCGCGTCGACAAATTTCCGCGCCGCGTTTTTGTCCATCTCCGGCTCGAACAGCAGGACATTGCCCGCTTCCTCCGGGATCTCCTCCAGTTTCCGCTCCAGATACGCACTCTGCATCCGCATCAGCTTATCTTTCCAGCGCTGCGTCTCGTCCTGCAGACGTCGCACCGCCCCGGCGACCTCATCCGGCTTTGCCGAGAGCAGGTGCGAAATTTCCCTCACATTGCTCTCCTTCACCCGGTAATCCTGCAGCGCGCGAAAACCGCAGGCCAGCGTGACCCGCGTACCGCCCTTATATCGTATCGCGTCGACAATCTTGATCAGTCCGATCTCTCCCGTGCGCGACACATGCGGCGCACAGCAGGCACAGACATCCACGCCCGGTATCGTGACAATACGGACCTGCCCTTCCAGCTCCTTCTTGCTTCGGTAATCCAGCGTCGCCAACTCTTCCTGCGTCGGCAGGGTGACAATGATCTCGATATTCGCCGCCACCGCTTCGTTCACCTCATATTCCACCTGGCGCACCATGTCCTCCGTCAACGGGCCATTGAAATCCATGGTCACAATCTCCCGGCCCAGATGGAAACCGACATTATCATAAGCAAAATGCCGGTGGACCAGACCGGAGACAATATGCTCGCCGCTATGCTGCTGCATCGCCGAGAAGCGCACCGCGAAGTCCAGCTTTCCTTCCACCAACGCGCCGACATCCAGAGGCTGTTTCAGATAATGGATAACGCGCTCCCCTTTCTCCTTCACATCCTCGACCGGCACGCCGCCAAGCATACCGACGTCCGCATGCTGGCCGCCGCCCTCCGGGAAAAACGCGGTCCGGTTCAGCTCCACTCCATAGCATTGCTTTTTCTCCTCCCACTCACAAAAGACCACCCGCGCCTCAAACTCCCGCATATGGCTGTCCTGATAATACAGTCTCTCTGTTCCTGTTTTCATGTTCCAACATCCTCTCTTTTTCATCACGACGGCTTAATTCTTCCGCCACTGTCTGAGCATTTCCCCGTTTAGTATAATGAAAAAGTACACGGAATGCAATCTTTGTTTTCCAGGGCGAAACATGGAAAGACGAAACATGGAAAGACGAATCATGGGCAGGACAAAGGGGCAGGTTTCCCCGCCCCTCTGTATTCAAACGATGTCACTCAGTGGCTAACACTGATTTGGACCGCAGCCAGGGCCGGGATTGGCGGCCCGAAAGCCCTCCCGGTATCCATCGTTGTATGCCTGGCGGTAACCGGATCCAAAGCCGCAGCGGTATGCCTGGCGATAATGACAACTGTTTCCGCAACCACAGCCACAGCCTTTTCCACCACAACCGCAGCCTTTTCCGCCTCCGCAGCAACCGCAGCCTCCGCCGCACGGAACCGGCCAGCCAAACGCGTCTCTGCCACAACCATTATATCCACACATCATCGTGATCTCCTTCATTTTTCGTCTGTACTGTACCATATGAGTCATGCCTGACAAGTGTGACAACCCCACATTCTGAGCTCTGAAAGTTTCCTGTTGAAACTTTTCCCTTTTTCCGGCACCGACCAACCGTTTCCACATAAAATACTACTACAGACCTTTCATGATGATAAAGGAGTTTTCCTATGGCTTGCAACTGTAATCCGAATCAGCGCGGGCCGCTCGGTCAGCTTGTGCACCCGCAGGCACCGACGCCCTGCGGAAACACAAACTGCGGCGCACAGGCACCCAGACCGGTCCGCCCCTGCTCGCCGGGAGTACCCGGTTCCTGCCCGCCACCACCGCCCGCGCCTCAGCCGGGACCGATCCCCCAACAGCCCGGGCAACCACCGAGCCCCATCTCACAACCCGGGCAGCCGCCGAGACCGATTCTGCAACCTGGGCAGCCGCCAAGACCGGCCACACAGCCCGGGCAGCCGCCGAGACCGACAGCGATGGGCTATGTACCCATGCAGAACTGGAGGCAGACCTATCCGCCCGAGCAGGGTTTTCGTCGCGGAACGCTGTTTCCCGAGCTGGATCTTCCGTTTTCAAGGGGGTATCGCGAATGAATAACCGATGTGAACAATTGATGCAGAAGGTTTATGAAAACGGCTTCGCCGTCGACGACATTCTGCTGTATCTGGATACGCATCCGGATGATGAAACGGCATTGCAGTATTACTATTATGTAAGAAACGCCTACCTGGACGCCAAAGCCGCTTACGAGCAGAATTGCGGTCCCCTGACCGTCGACCGGGAGGGATCCGAAAAATGGAGCTGGGTGAATGGTCCCTGGCCATGGGAAGGAGGGAAAGGCTTATGTGGAAATATGAAAAGCGCTTACAATACCCGGTAAAAATCTGCCAGCCAAACCCAAAGCTGGCCCAATATATTATCAGCCAGTATGGCGGCCCCGACGGTGAGTCCGCCGCGGCCATGCGCTATCTCAGCCAGCGCTACGCCATGCCTTACGATAAAGGCAAAGCGGCACTGACCGACATCGGCACGGAAGAACTGGGGCACTGGGAGATCATCGCCTCGATCGTGCACCAGCTCACGCGCAACCTGACACCGCGTCAGATCGATGAGTCCGGCTTCGGCCCCTACTATATCGACCACGCGACCGGGATCTGGCCGCAGGCAGCCGGCGGCGTGCCCTTTACCGCAACCGAATTCCAGTCAAAAGGCGATCCGATCACGGATCTTTTCGAGGATCTTGCCGCGGAACAAAAGGCGCGCTCCACCTACGACAACATCCTGCGTATGGTAAAGGACGCCGAGGTCGCCGACCCGATCCGTTTCCTGCGCCAGAGAGAGCTTGTACACTTCCAGCGTTTCGGTGAAACGCTGCGCGATGTACAGGATCATCTCGACAGCCGGAATTTCTATGATTTCAATCCGGCATTTGACAAACCGACAACGTAGAATGATCATAAAAACAGCCGCCATAATTACGTCGTGGCGGCTGTTTTTCCTGAAGAACCAATAATATCAGTCATCCCCGATGCAAAACGCGGCATAGAGTGGAACGGTCTTTTTCCCATCATCGAAACCAAAATTTTTCGCGGAAAGTTTGATCGCATAGGCGGGATGATAGCTATCCATATATACCTTCAGGCTTTTCGCCCTTGTATTGTCCGCCGATTTTACTTCGATCGGAATAATCTGTCCGCCGCGCTGGATAACAAAGTCGATTTCCGCACCGCGCTCCGACATCCAGTAATAAGTGCGAAAACCATTTATGCTCAACTGGATATTGACATAATTCTCCGTCATGCCGCCCTTGAAGTCGTCAATCTCATCCACCATATAGAGAATATCATCCGCGGCCAAATCATTCTTCGCGCAAAGCAGCCCGGAATCTGATACATAAATTTTAAAAGCATCGATATCGCGATAATTCTCCAGCGGCTTTTTGATCTGTTCCGCTTTATAAACGCGTGATAAAATACCGGACAGGCAAAGCCATTCTATCGCGTTTTCAAACTCGGACGCCCTGCCTCCCTTCTTAATCAGCTTGTATTGGAAACGGGTGTTTTTTTTGGAAAGCTGGACAGTAATATTATCGTAAACGAGTCTGGTCTTTTTTATCTCATTTTCCCGATTGTACTTACTCATATCGCCCAAATATCCCGCGAGGATGCTGTCCTGTATATGACGCACAAGAATGTAGTCTTTTGTATTTACGAACTGTGCGACGCATTCGGGCATACCGCCCACAACCAGATACTGGCGGTAGAGCCGCATCGCCAGTTCATGTAAAGCAACAGGAAGCGGCGCATTGGATTCAAAACATGCTTTGATCCACTCAACAAGATCCTTTTCCCCGCAGGCCAGCATAAATTCTTCCATATCCATCGGATATAGCGTTTTCAAATCAACCTTGCCAACGGGAAACGAAAATTTTTCCCTGTTCACTGCGACACCGAGCAGACTTCCCGCCACGATAACATGATAATCCGGCGCGTCTTCACAAAAATATTTCAGACTTGCCAATGCCCGTTCACACAATTGCACTTCGTCAAATACAATCAGCGTTTTCTCCCTGACAATGGTCTGTCCCGCGATATGAGATAAAATCGGCACCAGATACGCAGGACTGATATTTTCCTCGAATGTTCTGGCAAGCCCCGGACTGGTCTCAAAATTAAAATATGCCACATTCTCATAATGAGTACGCCCGAACTCCAGAATCGACCAGGTCTTCCCAACCTGCCTTGCCCCCTGCAAAATCAGAGGTTTACGATGTCCGCTTTCTTTCCATTTTTCTAAAAATTTCGTGATTTTTCTATACATGAATTTGCCCGCCGGAAGATATGTTATTATCACATCTCACTCGATATGTAAATTAATGTTCATATTATAATATAAATTCATGTAAAATTCAATGATATTTTTTGATAAATTAACATTATTTTACACATTAAAAACGTAACATCCCGCAGAACCGGACTTCTGTCCGGCGTCCGCGGAACATCACGCCTGATTGTATAAAATTCGTTTTTTTCCTGCCTCCTGCGCCTATTCCAGATAATCCAGCGGGTCGATCGACTCGCCGTCATGCGCCAGTTCAAAATAAACGCTGCTTCCCTCGATCGTGTAATACTTGGTCGGTTCCGCCACATAGCCGAGCAGCTGTCCTTTTTCCAGATACTCGCCCTCGACAACCGCGACCTCCTTGAGTTGGCCGCAGACCGCCGTGTAGCCGTTGCCGAGATCGAGCGTCAAAAATTCTCCGATCTCCTCATTGATACCCTGAGAAAGCACACGGGCATTGGCCGGAGCATAAACCGGCTCGCTCACCTCGCCCTGGATAACCAGAGCCGGATTGCATTTATACTGATCCAGCGTCGGGAAATAGATCGTCGTATCCATGCTGTAATCCAAGATAACATTGCCCCGCACCGGCCAGCCCAGACGCTGCGCGTCCGTAAAATCCAGAACCAACGCGGTCGTTGCCTCAAGCCCCGCGCCGGCCGGCCGCGCCTCCTGGGTCTGGTATTCCCTGGCGCTGGCTTCGTAAACCTGCTCCTTCACCGCGGTATCCGGATTTTCAGGCGCCGCACTCTCTTCCACCATGGCCTCCGTCTCCGGTTCCTGTGCACGCGCGTCGGAATCCCCGGCCAGAGCCACTTCCTCTCTTGCCAGAAACTGATCCTGGTCCTGCATCTCCATGTACGGATTCTGCTCCCCTGCCCCACGCTGCATCGTCGCCACACCTGCCGCAGCTACTATAGTCAGCAGGCCGAGTACCAACATGACAAGGAACAACTTGTCCTTGAACATCTGATTGATTTTCTCTTTCACCGTTTATCACCTCGGTAGTAGTTTTACCAAAGGCGGCGGAGTTATTCAAAAATCAACGATATATTTTTATAATAATACCGCAGGATGTCCGTATATTCCCAGCCCTGCCTGGCCATCGCGTCCGCTCCCGCCTGGCTTAAACCGTAGCCGTGTCCCCTGCCGCGCACCGTGACCCGAACGCCTGCTTCATCGCCGCTGATCGTAAAACAGGGGGAGGCAAGACCGAGCGCATACTGAACTTCCTCACCGCTGTAGGTATGCGCGCCAATCTTGATTTCCATCATATATCCGGCGTCATCGCGGCTGACCGTCTGGATCTGCTCCGCAAGCTGCGCGGTTGCGATCGGCGCGGAAAGCGAGAGCGCATTGATCAAGGCGGCAAATTCCTCGCGACTCCAGGTACAGGTCTGCAGATAATTTTCTTTCTCGCAATCGGAAGAGCTGTCCACAGACTGAAGATAAGGAAACTGCGCGTCTCCCGTGCGCGTGCGTCCGGCGCTCATCTCATGAAACAGCGGCAGGATAAACTGATCTTCATATTTCATCACTACCCCACGCGTCGCCTGTACCGCTTCCCGGCAATCCGAAAGCCGCAGCGCCAGCTCGTCCTGACCCGCGGACAATGCCTGCATATCGCTAAGATAGTCGAGATCCAGCTCCTCCTCATTGATCTCGCCGCGCTGACCCATCAGACGCCGGATGTAAGTGCGCGCGATCACCGCCTGACACTGCAATGTCGCCGCTTCGTGCCCGCTGCCAATCTGACACGCGACGACACCTGGCAGATAATCCTCCAGCTCCATATAGGTCCGGATGCCGTCCCGCTCCAGGATGATGCGCCGGGAAATCTGCTCCTGGTCATCTTCCGGAACAATATCACTGTCTTCCTCCTGCCCTGTCGGTATCCTGGCAGCACCCAACAGGGTATCCGCCTCCTGCCGCTGCTCCCCCGCCGCAGCCGCCCTCATGCAGATCAAAGATACCAGACAGGGAAAAAGCCAGATAAACCCCAGGCCGAACAGCCATTTTCGCATAAAAAAATCCCTCCCGACTATTATCAGTCTATGAAGGGATTTTTTTATTATTCCTGACCTTTTCATGTATCAAAACTGGTGAGACCTTGGGTCTCACATGTCGACCTGCACCTTATTCAGGTGCCAGATATCCTTGACGTACTCCTCGATCGTGCGGTCTGAGGTGAACTTGCCGCAGCTGGCTGTATTGAGCATCGCCATACGCGCCCAGGCCCTCTGGTCGCGGTAGGCCGCGTCTACGCGCTGCTGCGCCTCGGCGTACATGCGGAAATCCTTGAGAATGAAATAGGTGTCCGCGCGTGAGCTGCTCTGTGTGTTCAGCAGGGAATTGTAAATATCGCGGAACAGCTCCGGATCCTGCGGGCAGTAGTAGCCGTTGATCAGCTGCATCAGCACATGGCGGATATCCTGGTCGGTGTTGAATATCTGCATCGGATCGTACTGGCCGTTCTGCTCCAGCGCGATGATCTCGTTCGAGGATGTGCCGAAAATAAAGGCGTTATCCTCGCCGACTTCCTCGACGATCTCGACGTTCGCGCCGTCCATCGTACCGATCGTCACCGCGCCGTTGAGCATGAATTTCATGTTGCCGGTACCGGACGCCTCCTTGCTGGCTGTGGAAATCTGTTCGCTGACGTCCGCCGCCGCGAAGATGATCTCCGCGTTGGAAACGCGGTAGTCCTCAATGAAGACAACCTTGATCTTGCCGTTGATCGAGCGGTCGTTGTTGATCATGTCGGCCACGGAATTGATCAGCTTGATCGTCAGCTTTGCGATCTTGTAGCCCGCGGCCGCCTTAGCTCCGAAGATGAAGGTGCGCGGCACCATATCCAGGTTCGGATTCTCCTTGATCTGGTTGTACAGATACATCACATGGAGAATGTTCATCAGCTGGCGCTTGTACTCATGCAGGCGCTTGACCTGCACGTCAAAAATCGATCGCGGATCGACCTCAATTCCGTTGTGTTCCCTGATATATTTCGCCAGGCGCAGTTTGTTCTGGTATTTAATGTTCATAAACTCATGCTGGCATTTCTCATCGTCCACATACAGCTTGAGCTTGCTGATCGCCGGCAGATTTGTGATCCACTCATCGCCGATCTTACTGATCACCCAGTCGGACAGCAGCGGATTGCCGTGCAGCAGGAAACGGCGCTGGGTAATGCCATTAGTCTTATTGTTGAATTTTTCCGGCATCATCTCATAGAAATCATGCAGCTCCTGATTCTTGAGAATCTCGGTGTGCAGACGGGCCACGCCGTTGACGGAAAAGCTCGCGGCGATCGCCATGTGCGCCATCTTCACCTGGCCGTCGTAGATGATCGCCATCTTCGCGATCTTGCTCTGGTCACCCGGGTAAGCCAGGCGGATCTTCTCCACAAAACGGCGGTTGATCTCCTCAACGATCTGGTACACGCGCGGCAGCAGGCGGGAGAACAGCTCAATCGGCCATTTCTCCAGCGCCTCGGCCATGATCGTATGGTTCGTGTAGGCGCAGGTCTTCGTGGTCACTTCCCAGGCCTCGTCCCAGGTCAGACGGTACTCGTCCAGAAGGATACGCATCAGTTCCGCGACCGCCATGGTCGGGTGCGTATCGTTGAGCTGGAAAACGTTTTTCTCGTAGAATTTGCGCACATCGTCGTGTTTTTCCATGTATTTGGCCACCGCGCGCTGCACGCTCGCCGAGATGAAGAAATACTGCTGCTTTAAACGCAGCTCCTTACCGGCGTAATGGTTGTCGTTCGGGTAAAGCACGTCGCAGATCGTCTTGGCCAGATTTTCCTGCTCCGTGGCCTTCTGATAGTCGCCGCGGTCGAAGGAATCCAGGCTGAAGGTCGTGATCGCCTCGGCGTCCCAGATACGCAGCGTATTGACGACGTTGTTGCCATAGCCGACGATCGGCAGATCATAGGGAACCGTGCGCACCGACTGATAGCCCTCCTGTACATAATGCTCACGCCCATTTTCCCAGACCGTGCGCACATAGCCGCCGAATTTGACCTCCGTCGCGTACTCATAACGGCGCACCTCGAAGGGGTTGCCGTCCTTGAGCCACTCGTCCGGGATCTCCACCTGATAGCCGTTCTCGATCTTCTGCTTGAACATGCCGTAATGATAACGGATCCCGCAGCCGTAGGCCGGATAGCCCAGCGTCGCCAGCGAATCCAGGAAGCATGCAGCCAGACGGCCCAAGCCGCCGTTGCCCAGAGCCGGATCCGGCTCCTGGTCTTCGATCAGGTTCAGATCAAAGCCCAGCTCGTCGAGCGCCTCCCGCACTTCCTTCTGCGCCATAATATTGATGATGTTGTTGCCCAGGGCACGCCCCATCAAAAACTCCATGGAAAGATAATACAGCGTCTTGACATCCTGCTTTTCATAGGCCTTGTGGGTCGCGATCCACTCGTCGATGATGACGTCCTTCACCGCGTAAGCCACCGCCTGGTACATCTGAGCCGGGGTCGCCTCATCCACGGTCCGGCGGTAAGTGTTTTTCAGATTGTAAATGACGCTGCGCTTAAATGTTTCCTTTTCAAATCCCATCTTATTATTCATGTTTGTTCCCTCCATCTGCCGCCGCGTTCTCAGCCGCGGTCGACTTTCTCGACTCCCAGGGTTACGTTCTCTCCGTTGATGTTCCATTCCTTCACATAGCCGCCCATCTGTCCCTGCAGAATGTCGTCGGCCAGTACCTCGCTTTGGATTTCATCTCCGTGATCTTTCAATATTGCCGCAAGCTTATCATTCGCCTGCTGATATACGCGGATGTGGTCCATGACCTCAAAACCCGCTTCCTTACGCATCGTCTGAATCTTGCTGATCAGCTCGCGCACAAAGCCCTCTTCGATCAGCTCCGGCGTCAGATTCGTATCCAGCGCTACCGTCACATAATTATCTCCCTCAGAGACGTAGCCCGGCGTCTGCGCCATCTCGATCAGCAGATCGGCTTCTTCCAGCACAACGGGCTCCGCGCCGAAATCGAAGCGCAGCGCACCCTCCGCTTTCAGCTGATCCATCGCGGCGTTGCCGTCGATCTCAGACAGTGCCTTGCGGATATTGCCCAGCTGTTTGCCGTACTTCGGTCCGACCGTCTTCAGCTGCGGCTTGAAGCTGTAGGTCGTAAAGCTGCGCACATCATCGACGAACTGCACAGATTTCACATTCAGCTCATCCTCGATGATCTCCACATAATACTCGCTCAGCTCATGGTCAGCCCGCACATACATCGTACCGATCGGCTGACGGTTCTTGATATTCGCCGTATTTCTCGCCGCACGGCCGAACACGACGATCTTTAAGACCTCGTCCATGTCTGCCTCAAGCTGCCTGTCGATGCGCGACTCGTCCGCTCTCGGGAAATCGCACAGATGCACGCTCTCCGGAGCCGATTTGTCAATGCTGCAGACCAGGTTGCGGTAAATCTGCTCGGTCATAAACGGAATCATCGGTGCCGCCGCCTTGGCAACCGTGACCAGCGCCGTGTACAGCGTCATGTAAGCGTTGATCTTGTCCTGCTCCATGCCCTTCGCCCAGAAACGCTCCCGGCTGCAGCGTACGTACCAGTTGCTCAAATCATCGACAAAATCCTGCAGTGAGCGAGCCGCCTCCGGGATGCGGTAATTGTCCAGATGACCGTCGACGTCGCGCACCATGGAATTCATTTTCGAGAGGATCCAGCGGTCCATCACGCCCAGCGCGTCATAGTCCAGCGTGTACTTTGTGGCGTCAAAATTGTCGATATTTGCGTAGAGCACGAAGAAGGCATAGGTATTCCACAGCGTGCCCATAAATTTGCGCTGTCCCTCCTGCACGGCCTTACCATGGAAACGGTTCGGCAGCCACGGGGCGCTGTTGATGTAGAAATACCAGCGGATCGCGTCCGCGCCGTAGGAAGCGAGCGCGTCAAACGGGTCAACCGCGTTACCTTTCGATTTGCTCATCTTCTGGCCGTTCTCATCCTGCACATGGCCGAGGACGATGACGTTCTCATAGGGAGAACAGTCGAACAAAATCGTCGACTCCGCCAACAGCGAGTAAAACCAGCCTCGTGTCTGATCCACAGCTTCCGAGATAAACTGCGCCGGGAACTGTTTTTTGAAGGTATCCTGATTTTCAAACGGATAATGGTGCTGCGCAAAGGGCATCGCACCGGAATCGAACCAGCAGTCGATGACCTCGGGTACCCGGCGCATCGTGCCGCCGCATTCCGGGCAGACGCAGGTGATCTCGTCGATGTAGGGACGATGCAGCTCCACGGTCTTCGCCGCCTCGTTTCCGCTCATCACGTACAGTTCCTCGCGGGAGCCAACGCTCTCCATATGGCCGCAGCCCTCGCACTGCCAGATATTTAACGGCGTGCCCCAGTAGCGGTTGCGGCTGACCGCCCAATCCTGGACATTTTCCAGCCAGTCTCCGAAGCGTCCCTTGCCGATGCTCTCCGGGATCCAGTTGATCGTATTGTTGTTGCGGATCAGGTCGTCGCGCACGGCCGTCATCTTGATGTACCAGGATTCGCGCGCATAGTAAATCAGCGGCGTATCGCAGCGCCAGCAGAACGGATAGTCGTGCTCAAACTTCGGCGCGGAAAACAGCTTTCCCTCCGCGTCCAGATCCTTTAATACCTCCGGATCCGCTTTCTTGACAAACAGGCCCGCGTAAGGCGTCTCCGCCGTCATATTGCCCTTGCCGTCCACGAACTGCACAAAGGGCAGGTCATAATTGCGCCCGATCCGGGAGTCGTCCTCACCGAACGCCGGGGCAATGTGGACGATGCCGGTACCATCCGACATGGACACGTAATTGTCGCAGGTCACAAAATGCGCTTTCTTGCGCTGCTTTGCCGCCGCCTCTCCGGCACACGCAAACAGCGGTTCGTATTCTTTATATTCCAGATCCTTGCCGACGAATGTTTCCAGAATCTCGTAGGCCGGTTCCCCGTCTTTTGCCAGACCGCCGAGCACCGCATCCAGCAGCGCCTGCGCCATATAATAGATATAGCCGTCCGCCGCCTTCGCCTTCACATAGGTATCGGACGGGTTCACGCAGAGCGCCACATTCGATGGCAGCGTCCACGGCGTCGTCGTCCAGGCCAGGAAATACGCGTCCTCGCCCTTCACCTTAAAGCGGACGACCGCGGAGCGCTCCTTTACGGACTTGTAGCCCTGCGCCACCTCATGGGAAGAGAGCGGCGTACCGCAGCGCGGGCAGTAGGGCACGATCTTAAATCCCTTGTATAGAAGCCCCTTCTTCCAGATCTCTTTTAACGCCCACCACTCCGACTCAATGAAATCGTCGTGATAGGTCACATAAGGATCATCCATATCCGCCCAGAAGCCGACCGTGCCGGAGAAATCCTCCCACATGCCCTTGTACTTCCAGACGCTTTCCTTGCAGTGCTCGATAAACGGCTCCAGACCATACTGCTCGATCTGCTCCTTGCCGTCAAGGCCGAGCGTGCGCTCCACCTCCAGCTCTACCGGCAGACCGTGCGTATCCCAGCCAGCCTTGCGCGGCACCAGATAGCCCTTCATCGTGCGGTAGCGCGGGATCATATCCTTGATCACGCGGGTCAGCACATGGCCGATGTGCGGCTTGCCGTTGGCCGTAGGCGGACCGTCGTAGAATGTGTACGTCGGACCCTCCTTGCGGTTTTCCATCGATTTCTGGAAAATGTGGTTCTCCCGCCAGAATTTCTCGACATCCTTTTCCCTCTCTACAAATTTTAAATCTGTAGATACCTTGTCATACATAGCTTCCTTCATTTCCTCCTGGTGATTGTGTTCTGCACGTTTTCCGTGAATGCGGGGGTGGTAACGGCTGCCGCCCATGCGGCGGACCGCGCGGATCCGACCGCGTAGATCAGTCCGCATCGCTGAGCCGTACGAAAAAGCAGGAATGAATTCCTGTAAGAAAAAAAGCCTCCGTCCTGTAATCAGGACGGAAGCACACTTCCGCTCTACCACCTATTACCGCATACCAACATATGTTTCCCCGATAACGGCGGGACCTCCGGCTCAGCCTACGCCCTGCAGCCCTACGCGGCGGCAGCTTCAGCCTGCAACTCGGGAGTGATCTTCGTCTGCCGCGCTACCGGCGCCGGGCTCTCACCTTCCCCGGCTCGCTGCGGCTTTCGCCTGCGGCCCTACTGTCTCCGTCAACGTCTTTGCGCTTGATTCTTTTGATCGTTTGAGATTCTTCTACATTATATGCAACTGTTCCGGTGTTGTCAAGTTCCGATTTCCCGGGGCTTATCGCCTTGTCAGCGGCTGAAACTCGATTTTCACACGCATGCCAAGCCCCGCAGCCAACCGGCGCAATGTCCTGATAGAAGGGTTGCCGCCGCCACGTTCAAATTTACTGATATCACTCTGTGATATACCGGTTCGTTCGGAAAGCTGTTTCTGGGTTATACCGGTCTCGCGTCGTGCATCAATCATTGATTGAATAATGGAAAATTCCGGTTCCAAGGCGTCATATTCTTCCCTGAACTCAGGATTTTTTAACTGTTCATTTAAATAATCATCAAAATTTGTCATGATCTGTTTTTCATCCTTTCCAAATATTCTGCCCGATATCGCTTTGCCTTGTCGATTTCACTAATTGGAGTCTTTTGGGATTTTTTCACGAATCCATTTGTTAAGATTGCTTTATTACCGATAAAAAAAATACAACACCCTCGTTATATTGTTTCCCATCTGCGCCCGTAACTCAAAAATACCATCCCCTAATGATTTTGAAGTGGGTTCTCTTAAATCACTGCCGTTATCCTGCAACAATTTAATCGTTCTGACCATTTTCGCTCTCATTTTTATGTCGAGGCCATCCAAAAACTTCCGCACAGGTTCTGTCCCATCTGGTGTATCATAAAAGATAATTTCTAGCTTTCTCATTTGTATCTCCATTTATCGGTTTTATCCGATATTTATTATATATGATATATTAGGTACTGTCAATATGTTTTCCATTCTGTAAAAACACCGTAAAAACAATCCAATATTCTCAAAGCAAGGATTGTTAAATCATTAACACGCAATTTGCCTTTTCCCGTTTTTTTTGCTATACTTCACCTAAATTTTACGCATCTGTCCGGAACAACCACAATCGTCCTGGACGTTACCCTTATTCTCCCGGAGGAAAATTATTATGAGTACACGCAACCTGACCCTGCTCACAGACCTGTACGAGCTGACCATGATGCAGGGCTACTTCAAAGAGAAGGACGCCAACGAGACGGTCATCTTCGACGCTTTTTACCGCGACAACCCCGCTGGCGGCGGCTACGCCATCTGCGCAGGTCTTGATCAGGTCATTGAGTACATCAAAAACCTGCATTTTGACGATGAGGATATCGACTATCTGCGCACAGTCGGCCTGTTCGACGAAGATTTCCTGGATTACCTGCGCAGCTTCCATTTTTCCGGCGATATCTACGCGATCCCTGAGGGAACGGTGATCTTCCCGCGCGAACCGATTGTTAAGGTAATCGCGCCGATCATGGAGGCTCAGCTGATTGAGACCGCCCTGCTCAACATTGTCAATCACCAGTCCCTGATCGCCACCAAGGCGGCTCGTGTCGTCTATGCGGCCCAGGGAGACGGTGTTATGGAATTCGGCCTGCGCCGCGCCCAGGGGCCGGACGCCGGTATCTACGGCGCCCGCGCCGCGATGATCGGCGGCTGCATTGGTACCTCAAACGTCCTCTGCGGCCAGATGTTTGACGTCCCGGTAAAGGGCACCCACGCGCACAGCTGGATCATGAGCTTCCCGGACGAGCTGACTGCCTTCCGCACCTACGCCCGTCTCTACCCGTCCGCCTGCATCCTGCTGGTCGATACCTACGACACGCTCGGCTCCGGCATCCCCAACGCAATCAAGGTCTTTAAAGAAATGCGCGAAGCCGGTATTCCGCTGACCTTCTACGGCATCCGCCTGGACAGCGGCGACCTTGCCTATCTCTCCAAGGAAGCCAAAAAGATGCTCGACGCGGAGGGCTTCACCGACGCCGTGATCTCCGCCTCCAACGACCTCGATGAGACACTGATCTCTTCCCTGAAGCTTCAGGGCGCGGCAATCAACTCCTGGGGCGTCGGCACAAACCTCATCACCTCCAAGGACTGCCCGTCCTTCGGCGGCGTCTACAAGCTGGCAGCGATTCTGGACCGGGAAACCGGCAAATTCATTCCCAAAATCAAGCTCTCGGAAAACGCGGAGAAGATCACCAATCCGGGTAATAAGACGATCCGACGCATTTACAACAAAAAGACCGGCAAGATTATCGCCGACCTGATCTGCCTGGTAGAAGAAAAATACAATACCGCCAACTCCCTGCTGCTGTTTGACCCGAAGGAAACCTGGAAAAAGACCCATCTTGCCCCGGGCAGCTACACAATGCGAGAGCTGCTTGTGCCGGTCTTCCAGAACGGCGAATGCGTCTATCAGACGCCCAGGGTCATGGATATCCGCGAATACTGCAAACAGGAAATGGCGACGCTGTGGGAAGAGTCGCTGCGCCTGGAATACCCGCATGAGGTTCACGTCGATCTCTCCAACGAGCTCTGGCACATCAAGAATCAGCTGCTGGACAGCTACAATTATAAGGCACAGTCCTGAACCTGGCTGTTCATAAAACTGCCGATATCAATTCTTTACCAGCTATACCGGATGCCCGGCCGCTTTCAGAAAACAAAAAGCTCTGATTTCCGAAGGCAGCTGGGCCTTTCTTGCGAACACATCACATGATTGATATAATGAACAAACAGGAAAGTATGGGGACAAATTTTATGAATAATACACTATTACGATCGGAATGTCTTCAATGTCTGGCAGAAAATCAGCTACGTAATCTTCCGCAGGATGCCGAAGAAGACCGGAAGCTTGCGTTCCTGCAGGAAATGTTTGCAATTTTGTCCAAAGCGCCCGGAAATGTATGCGCGCCGGTAATCGTACATGATATCGATAATCTGAATAAGAGGATATTCGGTAAGGTACGGGATTTTTCCAAAGAAAAAGTCTATTATAATCAGTTAATGCTGCAAAAGGAGCCGGAAATCCGGAAAAAAATTCATGATGCAGAAGACCCGCTGCGCAGGGCTCTGCAATTTTCTCTGATAGGAAATTACATTGATTTTTCCGTGATGAACAACGTGGAAGAAGCGTATCTGGAAGATCTTTTAAAAAACGTGGAACAGAGCTGCGTCCTTGGAGAAACCTATGAAGCGCTGAAGCGGGATTTGAGCAATAACCGTAATTTACTGTTTTTGACGGATAACGCGGGCGAAGGCGTTCTGGACAAGTTATTCCTGGAAGTCATCCGGGAAACCTATCCTCAGCTCAACGTGAAAATACTGGTAAAAGGCAGCCCTGTTCAAAACGATATGACGATGGAAGATGCCTTACAAATCGGCCTCCAAAGAACTGCGGAAGTGTATGATAACGGCAACGGAATCGCGGGAACCTGGCTGCCTGAGTTATCCCCGCAGGCAAAATCCATCTGGGAGGCGGTGGATATTATCATTTCCAAAGGCCAGGCAAACTATGAGACCCTGCGTCTTTGTGACAGAAATATATATTTTATATTCTTATGCAAATGTAACATGTTTTGTGAAAGTTTTCAGGTTCCCCGATTTACGGGCGTACTGGTTCATAAATGAATGGATATTCCGTTTCGGCAGAGCCAACATTTGTTAATATAAAAAGCTCTCTGCCATTTACTGATAAATCGGGATTTCAGGAGAATCAGAATGAAAATAAGACTTATGACAATGAAGGATTATCGTGAGGTCTATCAATTGTGGCTGTCATGCAAGGGTATGGGGTTAAACACGATTGACGATTCCGAAGAAGGAATAAACCGGTTCCTTATGAGAAATCCTGACACCTGTTTCGTGGCGGAAAATGGAGATAAACTAGTTGGAGCTGTCATTGTTGGTAACGATGGACGCAGGGGATATATTTATCACATGGCAGTATTACCAGACTACAGGCATCAGGGGATTGCAACGCAGCTTGTAGATACGGCAATGGATGCTCTGCACAGAATCGGCATTATAAAAGCAGCGCTTGTAGTGTTTGGCAGTAATGAAACAGGAAATGCATTTTGGGAGAACATGGGATTTACTAAAAGAAATGATTTGGTTTATCGAAACAAAGCATTTTCTGAAATTGAAAGAATCGACACATGAATTGTTTCTGGATGATTATTATAAAGTCATAGCAAATAAGAGAATTTTTAGAAAACGGAAGTTATGATAATTTCCTGTAATTCCCCGGCGTGCAATGATACTTTAAGCGAAACATTTTTGTGAAATAACTGGCATCGCCAAAGCCACAGTCCAGAGCGATATCTTTTGCGGATCGGTTTGTTGCGCGAAGCAGCGCCGCCGCCTTTCGCAAACGCGTTTCAATGACATACTGCATGGGCGTTGTGTTCAGCATTTCATGGAAACAGCGCAGGCATGCGCTATTGCTGACCGAGACGCTCTTCGCAATGTTCTCAACCGTCAGATCTTCCATATAGTGAAATTCAATAAACTCCATCATGGAACGAATCCGTCCGATTTTTACCAGCTCCTGCTCCGGAAGATTGGAACGCGCAAAATCCGTATTCCGTAGAATATTCCGGATGCTTCTGGACAAATGATACCGGGCAAGGTTTTCAAAATCGTCCTGCTCCTCGCCAATCGCCGTCCAGGCCGTCTGAAAACATTGAAGCGCTTCGTTCTGCCAGGGAATATCCTCTTTCAAAACAAGAAATCGTGTCGCGGCATTGGTAAAAAAGGGCTGTACCAGGGTCTGCCAGAATACGCTGTCCATACTGCCTCCGATGAACCGGGGATGAAACACGGCGGAGTGGAGCCTGCCCGGATGCCGGGAACCGTTCCGAATGGCATGCATGACCTTTGAATTGATAAAAACACCGTCTCCGCAGGAAAGCATTTGCCTGGTATTTTCCATGTCGAAGCACAGACATCCTTCCGTAACAAGCACAATCTCCCATTCCTCGTGCCAATGCCAGGAGACTTCCTCCTGGCTCAGATCTTCGTCATAGCAGGCAATCGGGAATGCCGTATTGCCATGTCTGGAAAGCTCCTGATCATGCAGATCGGTAACAACGCTGCAAGCAGAAAGTCCCATAACCGTCATCTCCTGTAGAATGAATGTTTTGTCATATATTCAGAGTGGTATTCTCACACATTCCCTCTAATTTCGCTGATATAATCATATCATCACAAAAAGAAGAATACAAGCTGTTACATTTGTTTCTGATGACAATGATGTTTAAAAAACGAAGGGGAGATCACAGATGATGTTCGTAGATTATCATGTGCATTCGGAATTCAGCGACGACTCCGAATACCCAATGGAAGAAATTGTGGAAGAAGCACGGAAAATGGGCATGAAAGAGCTCTGTTTTACTGACCATGTGGATTATGGAATCAAGCGGGACTGGGATGACCCGGAAGGGATGACATATCGGAGGGGCGGCGCCGGAGAACCGGAGAAAATGCCCCTAGCCAATGTAGATTATCCACGCTATATGAACAAAATTCACGCACTGCAGGAACGGTATAAGAATAAAATAACCATCAAAGTCGGCATGGAATTTGGCATGCAGCGGCATACCATCCCGCAATACGAAGCCCTTTTCCGGCTCTACCCCTTTGATTTTATTATTCTTTCCGTCCACCAGATTGAAAACAAAGAATTCTGGAACGGCGATTTCGGGCGGGAATATACCCAATATGAGTATTATATGAGATATTACCGGGAACTGCTGTTCCTCGTAGAAAATTACCATAACTACAGCGTCCTGGGCCACATGGATCTGATTTCACGATACGATCCGGTCGGTAATTTCCCCTTTTCCGAAGTTGAACCTGTCATCAGACAGATTCTGAAAATCGTCATAGCCGATGGCAAAGGAATCGAGGTCAACACCTCCTGCTACCGGTATGGTCTGGACATGACGCCATGCAGAGAGATTCTGGAAATATATCGTGATCTCGGCGGCGAAATCCTGACCATCGGCAGCGATAGCCATAAGCAGGAGCACCTGGGATATTTCATTCCTGAAACGCTGAATGAATTAAAAAGTCTCGGTTTCAAACAGATTTGCACCTTTGAGCAGATGAAGCTAACGTTCCATCTGCTATAAAACTGTACTTTATTAACCTTGTGCTTTATTAAACTCACATTTCCCCGGTAAAATACGCCAGCTGCATCTGATTCAGCGCGACTTCCGTCAGATTGACGCAGCTGTTGCCCATGCGGTCGATGCAGTGCAGGATCCGCATAAACGGCACCGACATCTTTTTGTCACACAGGCCTTTGTTCACGCGTTCCATGTGGCCCTTTCGCAATTCAATATCCAGATCGAGCACCTGATTTTTATGCTGCAGAAGCCCGTCCAGGATTTCTTCTTTCCCACCCGCGATCGCTTCCAGCGCGTCGTGATACATTTTTTCAATGCAGACCAGGCTACTCTCCAGATTTTCCATGGCCTCGGCGGAATAATGATACCCTTCCTCTTCCCCTTCCAGAAAAGCCTCCGCCATCTCGACCGACATATCCCCCATCCGCTCCACATTGCTGAGTACATACATCAGCCTGGCGGTCTGCGCCGCCTGCTGTTCCGTAAGGACACCGGAGGAAAAGAGTTCCGCAAGATACTCTTCAACATCGATATGCAGGGAATTCAGCGCGTTGCCGTATTCCCGCACAGCTGGAAGCCGGTCGGTATTTTTCTGCCGCACCATCCGGATCACATCGTCCAGCATCTCTTGTACCATCTCGCTGCAGTGCAGCACCTCCTGCGCCACAAGACGAAGCGCCGCCGCGGGCTGCGCCAGCACATTTTTATCAAGGTAACGCGGAACCGCCAGGTCGGACCGGCTCTCTTTTCCGTCCGGAATCAGCTTCGTGACAATTTTTACCATAAGACCCAGAAGGCCGATCCAGATCAGCGTCATTGTAATATTGAAAATGGTATGCGCGTTGGCAATCTGCCGCGATATTACCTCCACCTCGGCGCCTTTTGGCGAAACATACTGCACAAACGCGGCGAACGGCTTCACAAACCAGATAAACAGCAGCGCGCCGGAAATATTAAAAATACTGTGAGCCACCGCGGTGCGCTTCGCGTCCCTGGACTGTCCCACAGAAGCCAGCAGAGCCGTAATGGTCGTACCGATATTGTCGCCGAGCAGGATCGGAATCGCTCCCGTCAGCCCCAGGACGCTGCTCACACCGTCAGCTCCCGTCTGGGAAGCAAAATTCTGCAGCACCGCGATCGTCGCACTGCTGCTCTGTACAACCAGCGTCATCAGCGTTCCGACCGCGACGCCAAGCACCGGGATCCCCGCAACCTGCGCGATCATATTTGTAAACACGGGATTGGAGGCCAGCGGCTTCATGACGCTGCCCATGGTCTCGATCCCCAGAAACAGCAGGCCGAAAGCGAAAACCGTCCGCCCGATATTTTTGACCCGCTCATTCTTACAGATAAACGAGACAATAAATCCGATGAAGATAAACGCATAGATGTAATCCGTAATTTTGAAAGCGATGATCTGCGCGGTCATCGTCGTTCCGATGTTGGCGCCGAATATAATGGAAATCGCCTGCGGCAGCGACATCAGACCCGCGCTGACAAATCCGATCGCCATCACTGTCGTCGCGCTACTGCTCTGAAGAACCGCCGTCACCAGCGCACCCGCCAGGACGCCCATAAAACGGTTTTTCGTCAGCAGTTCCAGAATATGTTTCATCCGCTCTCCCGCCGCTTTCTGGAGGCATTCGCTCATCAGATTCATACCGTAAATAAAAACAGCGAGGCCACCCAGCAGCCCCATGATGATTTTCAGTCTTTCGTCCATTTCAACTTCCATTCCTTTCTGTCATCGCTCCGTCCCGGATCCGGCCTTCTCTTTGTCAGTCTTGCCAGAACCGGGATGATTTACCCACTGCATGTCATGATACAATTTCCATACAAAATCAAACGACATGGTTTGGTAAAAAAACGGTAAAATGTCGAAAGGAAACAGCTATTATGTCGGCGCGGACGGAGCGATGGTGAAATAAATCTGCGGGATAGCCCACAAAAAACCGACGCCCCGGTGAGATATCTCACCGAGGCGCTGTTTTTGTCCATTTTGGTCCATAAAAAGGGAGGAGCCTGCGACTTATACAGCCGCAGGCGATTATGAAAAAAATTTATCTAATTGTTTTGGCAATGTTTCTTTGTTTGTTCTGATGGTTACAGTATAGTCATTAATTATGAAAGATGTTTAGCAAAAATATGGCTCAGCTGTAAAAAGATTATGAACAAATTATGAACGTGTCAGCCTTGCTGGCGAGCGCCGGAATCTCCGGAATGGCCAGATCTGACGGAGCGTCCGGAACCACCTGAGCGGCTTTTCAGGCGACCGCTCGCTCGTCCACTGCCGCCGGAACCGGATTTCCCAAATCTCCGGCCACCCTGATTTCGACCGCCCTGTCCCCGGCCGCCAAACAGTCTTCCGCGTCCGGATTCCATGCGTTTCAGGCAGTCCGGGCATTTGCTCAGGTGATAATCGACGGGCAGCAGGCGGCCGCAGTACTGGCAGCGGGCAATGTAGGTCTGCTTGCCCTTCGTGAGATACTGCATGATCCGTCTTTCCGTATAGCTGCGCTCACCCTCCAGCCATTCCTCGTCGATCTCCTTGTCAAAGCGGCGGGAAAACTGATAATAGAGATCCAATTTTTTATAATAGGTCTCATAGCGGCGGATGCCGCCCTTATCAACCCGGCGACCACGGCGGTACTGCGGCTCGTTTTCCATGCTCGGATGCTCCAGATACTTGTCCGCCGAATAATTCTCACAATATTCCAGCCACTGGTTCACGACGTCCTTATCCTTGACGTCGATCGGGCAGCTGATCATCTTGTACAAAATATGCTTGTCGTCGTATCCGTCGATCCACTCGCGGCGATTCCGCGCGTACTCGTAAAGAATCAGAATTTCCTCAATGCTAATCTTCTCAAACGGCGGCGACGGGCGCACCGAATGCCAGACATTCAGGATCACGTCGAGCGGCTCCTGCAAATCCAGCAGTATCTGCGGGAAACCGAGACTGACCTTGGTGACCGGATCTTCCTTCGCGTCGTAGCGTTCGCGCACGTACTCCAGGCTCTCCTCGCCCATCGCGTTCACGTAACCGGTATCGTAAATGCCAAAGCGCCCGGAACGTCCGGCAATCTGCTTGATCTCCTGCACCGTCAGGCCGCGGCGACCGCGGCCGTCAAATTTCTCCGTCTCGATAAAGACAATGCGGCGCACCGGCAGGTTCAGGCCCATGCCAATCGCGTCCGTCGCCACAACGACCTTCGTCTGCCCGCTGGTAAACAGCTGCATCTGACGACGCCGGATCTCCGGCGGCAGACTGCCGTAAATGACGCTGGCCGGGATTCCCTTCTCTTCAAGGCGACCGGCTACATCGAGAACCGACTTTTTGGAAAACACCACAAGCGCGTCACCCGGCTGCACATCCTCCGGGAAGGAAAACGACGTGTCCTCGCAGACCAGAGCCGTCTTGCGCTCGTAGCGGTGAATCTCATAATCGTCGCCACAGAGACTGATCAGGTGTTCCACAACCTCCTCGGCAATCGGGCTCATGCAGATATGAATTTCCCGCGCCTGCAGGCCAAGAATCGCCCGCGTCCAGCAGTGGCCGCGCTCCGAATCCGCCGTCATCTGCGCCTCGTCAATGACCGCTACGTCATAGATCTTCTCAAAATCCGCCATCTCCACGGTGGACGCCGTGATACGGCTGTCCGGCTCGGCAATGCACTCCTGGCCGGTCAGCATCGTACAGGGCACGCCGTATTCCATCATTCGCTCATAGACCTCCAGCGCCAGCAGGCGCAGCGGCCCTAAATAAACGCCGGTTCCTGCCTCTTTTAAGCGCTCCAGCGCCTGGAAGGTCTTGCCGCTGTTGGTCGGGCCGATGTGTAGCACGAAATGGCGGCGCATCTCCAGCGCCTCCGGAAATTCCAGCTCCGGGCGGGACGGCACCAGCTCGACGATCTTGACCTGCAGAAAATGCTGCACAAAAGGCTGGTAAAGCTCAAACAGCGACGTCAGGCAGATTTCTCCTTTGACCTCATTGTTCAGGTAATCCAGAAATTCCTCGCGCATGCTCTCCCGCTGTTCCGGCAAAAATACCGCCAGGTCCAGCCGTACCAGCTCCGGCAGCAGTTCCTCCCTCACCCGCTTCACGGCCTTGGGATTGCGTGAGCGGAACGCGTGGTAGGTCAGATTTTTGATCTGCCGGTGGTAGTCCGTCAGGATACCGGTCGTCATCCGCTCTTCCTTCGTGCGGCGCATGATTTTGATCAGCGCGTTTATCCGCTCCATATAGCCCTGCGTCCGCCCCGGGTTCCTCAGGCGTTTCCGGCTCGCAGTCTCATACTGTTCAATATAGATCTCTGTCAGTTCACTTCTCTGTATCATGATTTCCGCTCAAGTACTCGTGAATGCCTTTCGCCCCGTGCTTTCCGGCCTCCATCGCCAGAATCACCGTGGCCGCGCCGGTCACGGCGTCGCCGCCCGCAAAAACACCCGGCCGCGACGTTTCGCCGTCTTCCGCTCTGGCAACAATACATTTGCGCCGGTCAATGTCCAGTCCCTCCGTCGTCGAGGCGATCAGCGGATTCGGCGAGGTGCCAAGCGACATGATCACGGTATCCACTTCAATCTCATAATCCGATCCGGGGATCTCCACCGGCCTTCTGCGCCCGGAAGCATCCGGCTCGCCAAGCTCCATTTTCCGCACGACCATGCCGCGGACCCAGCCCTTCTCGTCCGCCAGGATCTCCACCGGATTGGTCAGCAGATTGAAGACAACGCCCTCTTCCTTCGCGTGATGTACCTCCTCCACACGGGCCGGCAGCTCCGCCTCGCTGCGGCGGTAGACAACATGCACATCCGCGCCCAGGCGCAGGGCCGTGCGCGCCGCGTCCATGGCCACGTTGCCGCCGCCGACCACGGCGACCTTCTTTCCGGCAACGATCGGCGTATCGTAGTCATCGCGGAACGCCTTCATCAGATTGCTCCGGGTCAGATATTCATTGGCAGAAAAAACGCCGTTGGCGTTCTCGCCAGGAATCCCCATAAATTTGGGCAGGCCCGCTCCCGATCCGATAAAGACCGCTTCATAGCCTTCCTCGTCCATCAGCTCGTCGATCGTTACCGTCTTGCCGATGATCGTGTCGGTCTCAATCGTGACGCCGAGCTTTTTCACATTTTCAATTTCCGGCTGCACGACGCCCGATTTTGGCAGACGGAACTCCGGAATACCGTAGGTAAGCACGCCGCCCGGCTCGTGCAGAGCCTCAAAGATCGTCACGTCATAGCCAAGTCTGGCAAGATCTCCGGCGCAGGTCAGACCCGCAGGTCCGGAACCAATCACCGCCACCTTGTGGCCGTTCTTCACCTCGGCTCCCTTCGGCACAACGCCGTGCTCCCGTCCCCAGTCGGCGACAAAGCGCTCCAGCTTGCCGATCGAGATCGGCTCGCCGCGCACGCCTCGCACACACTGACCTTCGCACTGGCTCTCCTGCGGACAGACGCGACCGCAGACAGACGGCAGCGTCGACGACGCGGAAATAATCTGCGAAGCCTCCTCAAAATTACCCGCCTCAACCTCACGGATAAACGCCGGAATATCAATCGACACCGGACAGCCGCTCACACACCGGGCATTTTTGCACTTCAGGCAGCGGGCCGCTTCCGCCTGCGCCTCCTCCTGATTGTAGCCGTAGCAAACCTCTTCAAAATTATGTGCGCGCTGCTGCGGATCCTGCTCGCGCACCGGAACCTTCTTTAATACATCCATCGTCTCATCCTCCCGATCGTTCTCTTTCTCAGCCATATTCATCAATCGCAGTGACCGCAGCCGCCGTGGTGCGTCTCGCCTTCCTGCTCGCGCAGCATGGCGCGGCCCTCCTCGGTGCGGTAGATCTGCTGGCGTTTCATGGCCTCGTCAAAATTGACCAGGTGACCGTCAAACTCCGGGCCGTCCACACAGGCAAATTTCACTTCCCCGCCAACGCTGAGACGGCAAGCGCCGCACATGCCGGTGCCGTCCACCATGACCGGGTTCATGCTGACGATCGTTTTTAATCCCAGCTCCTTGGTCAGAAGGCAGGTAAACTTCATCATAATCATCGGGCCGATCGCGACGCAGACGTCGTAATGCCTTCCCTGGTTCTGCACCAGATCCCGGATCACCTCCGTGACCATGCCGGACCGGCCGTAAGAACCGTCGTCCGTCGTGACATAGAGATTACCCGCCACAGCCTTCATCTGCTCTTCGAGGATCACAAGCTCTTTTGATTTCGCGCCGATAATCACATCGACGTCGATGCCGTGCTCGTGCATCCATTTCACTTGCGGATAGACCGGCGCTGTGCCGACGCCGCCGCCGACAAACAGATATTTGCGCGAACGGACTTCCTCGATCGGCTCATGCGCAAACTCCGAGGGCTGACCCAAAGGCCCTACAAGATCGCGGAACGCGTCTCCCGCCTGCAGCCTGGCCATGCGCTCTGTCGACGCGCCCACCGTCTGAAATACAATCGTGACCGTACCGGCTTCGCGGTCATAATCGCAGATCGTCAACGGTATGCGCTCTCCCCGCTCGTCAATCCGCACGATCACAAACTCGCCCGGCTCGCAGGCCCTGGCGACGCGCGGAGCCTCCACTATCATCTGATAAATCTTCTCCGCCAGTTTTTCCGCTTTTACAATCCTATACATTTTCTCCTCCTGTCCTCTCCTCCGCAATAATCAGCTCCTTCGCATAAGGAAGCCCCGCGATCCAGTCGCAGAACGTATGCCATTCCTCCAGCTTGTGAGCTCGCCGCGCATAATAAATATTCACCAGCGTCTCATAATTCAGCGTGCAGGTACGCAGCTGATTGTAGCTTTCCGGAAGCAGCTGGATCAGGTCGTACCAGTCTTCCTTCTTTTTGCCGTTTTCCATGTAGCGCAGGCGAATCTGCTCCAGCCGCTCCACCACGGTTCGCATATAGGCAAGCGTGTCCGCCGTCATATGGTCGTGGCTGAAATCGTCAATGGAAAACGGACGGCTGTGAATTTTGTGCATCGTGCTCGTCGAGTTGGCTACCGTAGCGATCTTGTAGGTATCGTACTCCTTCCACCAGTAGATCGGAGCGGTGATATCGACCGAGACGAGAATCTGACGCATAAACTTGCGGTGGTCGCTTCCGGCGCGGCGCAGGCGCACCGCGAGATCCAGGTCATTCGGACCGAGAATATAATTTCCCTCCGCGTCATATTCGCTGTCCATGCGCCCCCAGCTGTTCAGCGGGTTGCGCGCCCCACGCATCGCGTTTTCCAGATTCATTACGCTTGTGTGATCCAGGCTGATCATTGTCCATCCTCCCATATATGCTTTTGCGTTTTATCTAACCGAAGTCATCATTCTATTATAGCGAAGCCCTGTTTATCTGGCAAGTTCGTTTTTCGTGAAATGCGTAATTGGAAATATGCGTCACCGGAAATGCGCGTCACCGGAAATACGCGTCAAACACCGCCCGTGCGACCGGAGCAGCCGTATGACCGCCGGAGCCGCCCTCCTCGACGACTGCCGTGACCACAATTTCGGGATCTTCCACGGGAGCGAAGCCGGTGAACCAGGCGTGCGTCTCCTTTCCCGTCTGGTATTCCGCGGAACCGGTCTTCCCGGCCGCACTGTAAGCGTCCGTGCGCACCGCGGAACCGGTTCCGGCCGCCACAACGCCGCGCATCAGCTCCGTGAGAATTTCCGCTTCCTGCTTACTCATCAGTTCTCCGTAAACCGTGGGCGCAAAGTTTCTCTGTTCCTCGCCCGCCGCGCTCTCCACATAATCGATCAGATATGGCGTCATCAACGTCCCTCCATTGGCGATCGCCGCAGTGAGCATCGCCGCGTGCAGCGGCGACATCAGCGTCCCTCCCTGGCCGATCGCCGTCTGCAAAACCTCCCATTCCGAGGATTCCGCACTCAGTGAGAATGAACTTTTGCTGTAAGCGATCTCCAGCGGCAGAGAACCGTTAAACAGAAGATCCCCGGCAAGCGACCGCCAGGTTCCCGCGTCAAGCTCCAGTCCAATGCTCGCGAACGCTCCGTTACAGGAATTGGCGAAAGCCTGCGGAAGCGTCTGCTGACCATGCGCATTGCCGTGATAACAGGAAATGCTGTAATCTCCGTATTCATAAACGCCATCACAATCGAACACAAAATCCTGCCAGGTATCCGGGTATTCACGGATGTATTCCAGCACCGTGACCAGCTTGAAAACCGAACCGGGCGGATAGAGACCCTGCGAGACGCGGTTGAGCAGCTGCGCCTCCGTGTTGTCACCGGAGATCAGGCTGTCCCAGTCCTCCGCCAGCGTATTGGGATCGAATGACGGCCGCGATACCATCGCCAAAATCTGGCCGGTACGTGGATCCAGCGCCACCACCGAGCCTTTTCGTCCGCCCAGTGCCTCATCCGCCGCCTGCTGCAGTCCCACGTCCAGCGTCGTCGTTACATTATCTCCGGTATTTTTGGACCCGGAAAACTCATTCAATAACTGATTTGCCGGGCTGGTATGCGAGCTGAGCAGATAAAAATTGGAGAGCGCTTCCAGGCCGCTCCTGCCATAGTCGGCATAGCCCACCGGGTGCGCAAATAGATCGCCATAGGGATAAACACGCTGCTCCGCACCGTCCTCACCGGTCCGCGTATAGGCCAGCACCTCGCCGTCTCTGCTGCGGATCTCACCGCGCACGACGCGTTCTGCAAACTTATCAAGGCGGGCGTTGTAGGAATTATTAATCACAAATTCCCTCTGCGTCTGTAGAAAATAACCAAGATAACCGATCAGGCACAAAAACAGGCCCGTCACCACGCAGGCAAACAGCACCAGACTGCGATTTGCTTTTGGATTGGGTCGTTCCCGCTTCATAGACCGCACTCCTTTGCTTCCTCCAGCGCAAACTCCTCTTCGTCGTTTGCTTTGAGGATATACAGGCCCTGCAGCACGCCGAACATGATAAAGGTGGCGAAAACCGAACTGCCGCCATAGCTGACAAACGGCAGAGTTACACCGGTCGAGGGGATAAATCGGACCGCGCCGCCGGCCGTTAAAAATACCTGGGTAATGTAAACCATCCCAAGCCCAAACGCGACGAGCTTGTAAAACATCGCTTCCATCCTCACCGCCAGCAGCACAAACTGCAGGAAACACCCCAGACAGATGAGCAGCAGACAGACCGCGAAAACAGCGCCAAGCTCCTCCGATATCGCAGAAAGAATAAAATCTTTCTCAACTACCGGAATGCGGTATGGCATCCCCTGGTACAGACCCAATCCGAACCAGCCACCCGTGCCGACCGCAAACAGCGACTGGGTGATCTGATAACCGCGATTGTCAATGTCCGCCCAGGGGTCAAGCCAGGCTGCCACACGGACGCGCACATGAGAAAACAGCGCATACGCGAGAACGGAAGCGCCGCAGCCGCCCGCCAGCCCGGCAGACAGATACAACCACCGCGACGTCGCCGCAAACAGCATCGCCACATAGGCGACAAAATAGATCAGCGCGCTCCCGAGATCCTTTGAAAGCACGAGCACCAGCACGTGGGCCGCTGCGACCGCCGTCGTCACCGCCACCGTCCTACGCCCGGTCGAACGGTAAAACATCGTCGCGACAAAAAAGACAAAGCTGAGCTTGACAAATTCCGACGGCTGAAACGAAAGACCCGCAAATGTGAGCGAAAGCTGCGCGCCGCTGCTGCTGTTGCCCACAAGCCAGACAAGGATCAGCAGCGCCAGACCCACCGTCCCATATATCCACGGAAAACGCGACAGCTGCCACATATACTCAATGATGAACGGAATCACCCAGGTCGCCAGCGCGCAGGCCGCGATGACCATAAACTGGCGAACCGCGTGATCAAAGGAAAGGCGGGTGAGCATAATCAGCCCCACGCACAGCAGCAGGCACATATTACTGACCAGAAGTCGTGAAAGCCGACGGTAAAACAGGCCATACAATCCCAGATAAGCGGCAAAAAACACCGCCTGCGCCAGATAAAAAAGCACGACGCGGCCATCCTGCGATTTCAGGTAGAGGATCAGGTTAGCAATAAAATGCAGCAGAAACATCGCCGCGTTCTGCAGATGTACCACCCTCCGGCGGCGATCCTCATTTTTGCTGCACAGGTAATAAAAATTCCACCCGGTATATAAAGCGATCAGCAGGATCAGCAGGTACCGCGACAGCTCGATAAACACATTTACCATGGGTTATTCTACTCCCCGCTTCAAATGCCCGCGCGTGAAATCCGCAAACGGCGCTTTCCCCTCCTCGCCGCGCAGAAAATGCCCGGCATAGGCGCGGATGATTCTGGAGATCTCATCCGACGTTTCCCGGGAAAACTGCAGGCGCAGCACCGCGGGCGACAGCGAAGCGATCAGCCGCTCCTGTCCCAGAAGAGAGAGCGGGCTGGGATTATAAATTGTATTGTAACAAAAACGACAATGGTTTTTCACCGGAAGCTCCTTGCCGGTGCGATCCTTCATAAAGATAAGCTTTGGCTTATGCGTGCAGCCTTTCACCGTGCGCGTAATGCACTGGGCAGACACCATCGCGGGAAGATAGCCGTAGGCGATCATCTCTTTCCCCTCGCAGCCGAGTCCGGCAAGCTCCCGGCTGTTGAGCTCCAGCGGCAGCGTCAGGCGGGAAAAGCCCATGCGAAGCCACTCGTCCGCGGCCAGCTGGTTCATCGCGTATAATCCGGCGTCCGCGACAAGCGGGATGCCCAGATGCTCCACAAGGCTGACCTCCTCCATGGAGCGCAGGAGAAGCTCGTCAAAACCGGCTACCCGCAGCGCGGTCTCATTCGCGCAAAAATAATGCTCCGCCTCGCGGCGGAAAATCTGCGGCAGCACAAGAGCGCATCGCTTCCCCGCCTGATGCGCCCGCCGCGCCGCTCCTGCCCAGGTGTCGGCATCAAAACCGCAGGAATCAAGATAAACCTCGCTTACATCCGGCTGCGCGAGCACCGCGGACAGCCCCTCCAGCTCTTCCAGCAGGACATGGATGCTGACTGCGCCGGTCTTTGCACTGATTTCCCCGATCCTGACGCTGATTTTTTCAGTTTTCATGCTGTTTTGGGAAATTATCTCCGTCGGGCTTACGCGCTCCGGCATTTCCCGCCGATATGGCTCCAATATCGCCCGCTCCAGCTGCTCCAGCCCGTCGCGGCGCAGTTCGTTGAGCGCCTGCACCGGCAGAAAGCAGTTTCCACGGATTTCTGTCTCCAGCGTTTCAAAAACGAACGGCGAACCGCCGGTTTTTGCGATCTGCCTGCTCAGCCTGTCCGCCGTGAGCGGCTGATTTTTTGCCGTCTGCACTACTGCCCCGTCCACCGTCACTTCACGCCCTCCGGAAGCGAGAGTCAGACGCGCGGCCTCACCTTCGCGCAGGCTCACCTTGGCGCACGCAGGTTCCTGGAGGTTTTTGTTTACATAGTCGCGGTCCAGCCGGTCGAGCAGCGACGGATCGGTCTCGCGGAATGCCGGCTTCTCCTTCAGCGCCAGCATATCCCGGCCATTGTGCTGCCGGTAATAGCCTTCCGTAAAACCCCCGCGGTCAAACAGCTCCAACAGCATTTTTTTATCCGCCATATCCACATGGTAACCATCGCGGCCCTCCGACAGATAACGGTCCACATATTTGCGGTAAACACTGACGACCCCCGCCGTGTAACGCGGACTTTTCATCCGACCCTCAATTTTCAGTGAGCAGACGCCCGCCTCGATAATATCCGGCAGAATGTTAAGCGTACACAGATCCTTCATGTTCAGAAGATAAGTATTTCTGCCTGATGCATTTTTCCCTGATGCGTTTTTGCCTGCCGCATTTTTACCTGCTGAGCTTTCGGCTGTCTCATAAGGCAGACGGCATGGCTGCGCGCAGCGCCCGCGGTTGCCGCTCCGGCCGCCGATCAGGCTGCTAAGCAGACATTGACCGGAATAGCAATAGCAGAGCGCGCCGTGCACAAAGCTCTCAATCTCGATATCGACGTGTTCGTGGATCTGACGGATCTCATCCAGCGACAGCTCCCGCGCCGTCACCACGCGCGCTGCGCCGAGCTCCTTCATCCGCTTCGCACCGCGCCAGCCGGTGATCGTCATCTGGGTGCTGGCATGCAGCGCCAGTCCCGGGAAGCAGTCGCGCAGAAATACAAACGCGCCGAGATCCTGCACGATCGCCGCGTCAAGCCCGCGCCGGTAATAAGGTTCCATAAAATCAAAAAGCTGATTCATCTCAGCTTCTTTCATCAGGATATTTACCGTCATGTACAGTTTTCGCCCGTGCAGATGCACATAATCAATGGCCTCCAGGAAGCCATCCTCCCCGGCGTTTTCCGCGTAAGCGCGCGCCCCAAAACGGGAACCACCCATATAGACCGCGTCCGCCCCGGCGCAGACCGCCGCCCGCATACTCTCCACCGAACCGGCCGGAGCCAGTATTTCCACCTGTCTATGAACGCTCTTTTTTTCTATCATCGCCCTGTGTTTCTCGTGCGGCGGTTCCTAGATCTGCCGCGATTACTTTCCGGTGACTCAGTATCCGGTGCCGGTACTGCCTTTTCCGATTCAATCTGCAACTCCAGTTGCTGTTCCGACCGGGTTTCTGACCGGGATTCCAGCCGCGGTTCTGCCTGCGGTTCGGTAACGGACTCATCGTCAGAAACGGAATCCTGTGATATGGGTTGTAACTCAGACTCCTGTAATAAGGCTTTCGATGGACCTGCATCCTGCAGTTTCCGCAGCTCTCCCTGTATTCTCTCCAGCTCTTCCTGCAGCTTTTCCAGCTTCATCTGCGTCGTGATGAGCTCATGCTTCAGGCTGTAGGCGTCCTTTTCCAGCACCGCCTTCTGCTCCGCAAACAACGAAGCTTTCTCCTGCTCCTTAAAATAATCATCCGCAAGGTTCAGCTCCACCAGCAGCGTCTGATAATCCGCGCTAAGGCGCGAGAAACCCGCGACTTGCTTTACCTGAGCGATTTTATCATTGAGATAGGCGGCAACCTTCTGCAGATAACGCTCATCCTCTGCGCCGCCCAGCGTGTAAACCGCCCCATCTATAAAAACTTCCGTATAATTTTTCTGATCCATCGTCTGATCTGCTCCCCATCTGTCGTTTGCAGCCGGGCGTTGATATTGCACAAAGCGGTCGCTGCCGTGCGCCTGGCTCACCCGGTCATTTTAACATACATGGATAAACTCAACAAGAGGTTTTCGGAATATCAAGATGCCGGTAGGCCAGCTCCGTCGCCACGCGTCCGCGCGGCGTGCGGTTGATAAAACCATTCATCAGCAGATAAGGCTCGTAAACATCCTCCAGCGTCCCGGCATCCTCACCCAGCGCCGCCGCCAGCGTCTCCAACCCCACCGGACCTCCGGCGAACTTCTCGATAATCATACGCAGAATCGCACGGTCGTTGTGGTCAAGTCCCAGCTTGTCCACATCGAGAATATCGAGAGCGAAATCGGATACCTGGCGGGTGATCACGCCGTCGTATTTGACCTCAGCAAAATCGCGTACCCGCTTGAGCAGGCGATTGGCCAGGCGCGGCGTCCCGCGCGAACGGCGCGCAATCTCCGCCGCGCCCTCCGGGTCGATCTCCACGCCGAGCACCTGCGCCGAGCGGCGCACGATGATCTCAAGCTCCTGCGGCGTATAAAATTCCATCTTCTGTACGACGCCAAACCGGTCGCGCAGCGGCGCGGTCAGAAGTCCCGCACGCGTCGTCGCGCCGACCAGCGTGAAATGCGGCAGATCCAGGCGGATCGAACGGGCGGAAGCCTCCTTGCCCAGCATAATATCGATCGCGAAATCCTCCATCGCCGGGTAAAGCACCTCCTCTACCTGACGGTTCAGGCGGTGAATCTCATCGACAAAAAGGACATCGCCCTCCTGCAGACCGTTCAGTATCGCCGCCATCTCCCCCGGCTTCTCGATCGCCGGTCCCGATGTAACCTTCATGTGCACGCCCATCTCATTGGCGATGATGCCCGACAGCGTCGTCTTGCCCAGGCCCGGCGGCCCGTAAAACAGCACATGATCGAGCGACTCGCCGCGCGCTTTGGCTGCGTCAATATATATTTTAAGATTGTTCTTAATCTTTTCCTGGCCGATGTATTCGGACAGCCGCTGCGGGCGCAGGCTCGGCTCGCTTACACTGTCCTCCCCGGTGACCTCCGTGGTGATAATTCTCCGTTCCATGGTTTACTCCGTGCTACAAGAATCATAATATATTTTTCTTGACTGTTTTATTTTTCTATTATATAATACTAGAAAAGAAACGGGTTTTTTACCGCACAGCTTCATTGCTCAAGCGGGGTGCTCGCTTCTTTTTTTATATTTACAATGTCATACAAATATAATTTCTTATCCTCTGAATGTCGTATCAACAATTCCGCATGAAATACATTGTACCTCAAAATCTCATTATTTTCATTAAAAACCGGAATGGCAAATCTGGAATCATATCGTTGCCAGCCATACATAGCGTCTCTTTCATGCTTCTTTTTAAAATTTTTCTGAAATCCTTCCTGTATGTCATTTTACTTTTTCTTCAGAATCATAATTTGCCGCTTTCCATATCTGCTTACCTCTTACAAAAGATACCGCAGCGACTCCTTCAGAACCGCCTCCGGCGTCATGTCTGCTCCGATCTCCACCTTGCGGACAGCCGCGGCCGCCTCCGTAAGCGAATAGCCCAGCGCCACCAGCGCCTCCACAGCTTCGCGTCCGGCGTCCTCCATCCCCGCAGACGATACCGCCGCAGCCGCCACATCCGCGTCGCTCTGAAAATCCTCCGGCAGCAGATCATCCGTGTGAATCCGGTCTTTAAGATCTAAAATCAGGCGCTTGGCTGTCTTCGGACCGATGCCCGGCGCGCGGGCGATCGTCTTGGCATCCTCTGAAATAATCGCCAGGCGCAGCTCGTCCGGCCGCAGCGCCGACAATATCCCCAGCGCCGCCTTCGGTCCGACACCGCTGACGCCCATCAGCTGCTCAAACATGCGCAGATCCTGACGGCTCAGGAAACCATAAAGCGTCATGGCATCCTCACGCACCTGAAATGAGGTGTAGAGCTTTACTTCCTCACCGATATGCGGCAGACGATCCAGTACCGAGAGCGGCACATGCACATTCCAGCCGATCTGACCGGCCTCCACTACCGCCACGTCCCCGTAAATTTCGGCCAATGGCCCTCTAATATAGGAAAACATAAAATTCCTCCGGATGTTACGTATCTTTCAACTCTGGCATCATCATACCATCCCGAAAGATCTATTGCAAGAAAAATCGAACAGATATTCTGTTTGGTAATTTTCAACAAAAAATTTCTTGTTTTTTGTGCTGAAATATGATTGATAAACTAATATACTAGTGTTACAATTGTTGATGGAAACGGCATCGTTTCTAAATGACTAAATATCCATGAGGAGGAAGAGAAATGAAGAAAAAAATTTTGGCAATGTGCCTGGTCTCTGCGATGATGGCCAGCCTGGCAGGATGCGGCAGCTCATCCAGCAGCTCCAGCACGACGGCGGCAGCTACGACCGCGGCGGCCACGGAAGCGGCGGCAGCAGCCGAGACCCAGGCGGCGGCTGAGGCTCCGGCAGCTCCGGACAAGGTGTATGAGCTGAAGGTTTCCACGACCCAGACCGATACTTCCATGATCTACCAGGGCCTTAAGGCTGCGGCAGACAAGGTCGCTGAGGATACCAACGGCGGCGTGAAGATCACGATCTATCCGTCCAGCCAGCTCGGCGGCGAGGAAGATATGATTGACCAGGCTCTGCAGGGCATGGGCATCGCGGTTCTTACCGACGCAGGCCGTCTGTCCAGCTATGTATATGATATCGGTATTCTGAATATGGCCTACATCGTAGACAACTACGAGGATGGCCTGAAGCTTCTGGACACTGCTACCGCCAAGGATTGGGATTCTCAGCTGCAGCAAGCCGGCATCCGTGTTCTGGCTTACAACTACTATGACGGCGCCCGTTCCTTCATGGGACATGCCGCATGGACCAAGCCGGAGGATCTGAAGGGCGTTGTTACCCGTACCCCGGGCGCTGACCCGTACAACGAGTCCATCAAGGCCATGGGCGCAACTCCTTACAACATCGCATGGTCCGAGGTTTACAACAGCATTCAGACCAAAGCGATCGACGCCTGCGAGGTTCAGTACACCTCCGCTGTTTCCAGCGCGATCTATGAGGTCTGCGAATATGTGAGCAAGACCGAGCATATCAACCTGTTCAACATGCTGATCTGCGGCGAAACCTGGTTCAACCAGCTGCCGGCGGAATATCAGCAGATCATGCTCGACGACTTCTATTCCTGCGCATATGACAACGCGATGGATATCGTTGACGCTCAGGCAGACATGGAGCAGACGCTGATTGACAACGGCATGGAGATCGTTGAGGTCGACAAAGACGCCTTCAAGGAAGCAGCAAAGAGCGCCTATGACGTGCTCGGCTGGACCGATCTGCGCGCGGCTCTGTATGAGGAAGCTGGACTGAACTAAGTTTCGGTTGATTCTGCCAGATTGGCCGCAAGACCTTTCTGGCAGATTTTTTTCACAGGTTTTGGCAGGCGAAAGGAGAATGGTATAAATTGAAAAAGTTATACGAAGGATTTTGTAAATTTGAGGAATGGTTCGCACTGTGTCTGCTTGCCGGACTGACCATCCTGGTGTTTGTGTCCGCTTTGATGCGCACACTCAAGATGCCGTTGAACTGGGCGCAGGACGTCGCGCTGGTGGCTTTCGCCTGGATGATCTTCCTCGGCAGCGATATCGCGATCCGCGGGCCGGGTCTGATCGGCGTTAACCTGATCGTGCGGAATTTCCCCGCAGCGCTTCAGAAAATCATTGACATTATCTTTAAAGTGATTATTATCGCGTTCCTGGGTGTGCTGGTCGTATATGGCTATCAGATGACCGTGTCCGGCTGGACGCGCCAGATCACGACGTTACATATCAGTTACGGCTGGGTAACCATGTCGGTACCCGTGGGATCATTCTTTATGATCATTTCCACGATCATCCGCCTGGTTGAAACCATCAAAACTCCGGCAGGAAAAACAGGAGGTGCGGAATAAATGTTTGCAGCGATAGGTATCTTTTTTGTATTTCTTCTGTTAGGTATGCCGGTAGCCTTCGCGATCGGCCTGTCCGGTTTTTCCTTTTTCGTGATCCGTGATCTCCCGATGACGGTGCTGGTTCAGAAATCCATCTCCACCTCGCAGAGCTTCACGATGCTCGCGATCCCGCTGTTCATCCTCGCAGGCAACCTGATGAACAGCTGCGGCATTACCGAGCGCATCATGCGTTTCGCCAACGCCTGCACCGGCCATATGTACGGCAACATCGGCCAGGTTTCCTGCCTGATGTCCACGCTGATGGGCGGCGTCTCCGGCTCGGCCGTGGCGGACGCTTCCATGGAATGCCGTATCCTCGGACCGGAAATGACCCGTCTGGGCTACGCCAGAGGCTGGTCCGCAGCAATCAACGGCCTGTCCGGCCTGATCGTGGCGACGATTCCGCCAAGCATGGGTCTGATCATCTACGGAACCGTCGGTGAAGTATCAATCGGGCGATTGTTTATGGCGGGCTGGGTTCCCGGCATCGTCATGTGCGTGTTCCTGATGATCGCAGTTACCTGGAGCGCGCGTCATTTCGGCTACAAACCGGAGCATGAAAAGGCCGCGCCGATGTCCGAGATTCTCAAGGCACTGGTCTCCAGTATCTGGGCGCTGATGTTCCCGGTACTGCTGATCGTATTAATCCGTTTCGGCATCATGAGCCCGACCGAGTCCGGCGCATTCGCCTGCGCCTACGCTCTGTTTGTCGGTATTGTGATCCATCGCGAGCTAACCTGGGAGAAGCTGATTGATACGCTGCGCGGCAGCGTGAAGGATATCACGGTTATCACGATCATCCTTGCGTTCTCCGGCGTGTTTGGCTACGGCGTCGTCTACGATGACATCACCGTGTCGATCGCCAACGCTCTGACCTCCATCACGAGCAACTCCACACTGCTGCTGGCACTGGTTGTCCTCTTCCTGCTGGCCTGCGGTATGTTCATGGAGACGACGGTTATCGCGCTGATCCTCACGCCCATCCTGCTTCCGGTTATGCGCAGCGTCGGCGTGGATGAGGTCGTATTCGGCATGATCATGATGACGGCCGTCACATTCGGCGTCATGACGCCTCCGGTCGGCACGGCACTGTACGCTACTTCCGACATTATGGGGTGTACGATCGATGAGACGGTAAAATACGGCTGGCCATTCTACCTGGCAGTAATCGCGGTCATCCTGTTTATGATTTTCTTCCCGCAGGCGGTACTGTTCCTGCCGAATCTGGTGTACGGCGTTTAAAACCGCCCAGCCCGGACCGGGATCTTTATAGTCATTCTGACCAGAGGTGCGTTATGAGGGTTGAAAAACGACAGGCATTAGAAAATGGACGTGACTATGCCCTGCGTATCCTGAAAAATAACATCATTGACCTGACACTGAAACCAGGAAGCATGGTCAACGAGAAGGAACTGGCAGCCAATCTGGAGCTTTCACGCACACCAGTACGGGAGGCGCTGCAGGAGCTTGCCCGGTCCGAAATTATTAAAATCCTTCCGCAGCGGGGAATTCAGATCAGTCTCATTGATTACAACTTTGTGGAGGAAATTCAATTCGCACGCAATTCTCTTGAAAACGCTGTGCTGGATTTTCTTTGCAACAATGATATCACGGAAAAAGACCGGAAAATTCTTGAGGAAAATGTGATATTACAGGAATTCCATCTCGATAACCGCGAAAAACTGATGGATCTGGATAACTGCTTTCATCGGGAACTGTTTCGTATTGCCGGAAAAGTCCATTTATACGAAATGATGCAATACTACTCGATCCATTTTGACCGGGTGCGCGAGATGGCGCTGCATACCGTAAAAGATCTGAAGATTGTCAATGACCACCGGCAGATTTACGAAGCCATCGTCCGTCAGGACGCGGCTTCGGCAAAAGCGTGTATGGATGAACACCTTTCCCGCTATCATATGGACGAAAAGGGAATCCGGGAACTATATCCCAAAGAATATTTCGCGTAATCTGAGAGATTTAACAGATATGGGGCTGCGCACGAAGCAAAATCCGTGCGCAGCCCCATTGCTTTGTCTGAAAATCTGAAAACGGTTATTCCTCCGGTCCGTAGAAATGGAGGATGCGCAGCGGACGGCCCGAAGCGGCTCTGATCTGAAAATCACCGGTTCCCGCAGGGATGAAATACTGCGCGGTTTTTTCGAGAGCCGTTTCCCTTCCGTTCGCACATAGCGTTCCCTCTCCCTCCAGCACATAAAGACCGCCAAACGACTGCCGGTTTGCTACCGTAAGCTCACTGGCCGCGCGGATCTCATCGAGCCGGAACAGCGGCGTCGTATCATAACCGATCAACGTGGCGACGCTCCCGCTGCTCTCCTGCTGGATGGTTTTCGGACGGACGAAGTATTTGTCCCGGATCTCCTCACGGCTCATGCTTACATAATGAAAAGCATCAAACATACGCTCAAAGCCCAGCCCCTGATGGCACATAAAATCGGCGACCGCAAAGCCACTCGGTGTCGTGCGCTCCACGCGGATCGTGAAATCCGTAGGCTCCTGAATCTCGGCGAGGAAACAGCCCGCGCCGATCGCGTGCGGCATGCCGCTCTCAATCAGGATTGTATCGCCGGGATAAACCTCAAACTTCTGCATTGCCGAGAGCATTCCCGGGATATCCTGCTCATCAAAAAGCCGTTTCCAGTACTCCCGCGTGATCCCCTCCCGGAAACCAAAATAGATACAGGGCTTTTCGCCGTCCACTTCATGTCCGCCGAGGATGTGCCAGCATTCGGTCTTACCGTAAGGACTGTGAAACAGCTTCATCGCGGTCTCCCGATCCGGATGGACCTGCAGCGTCAGCCTCTCCGCACTGTCAATCAGCTTCACGAGGACGCCGAGAGACGCGCCGGATTTTGCCGCGTGATCGGCGCCAAGATAAGCGGCCGGATCCTTTTCCAGAAGCTCCTTCAAGGTCATTTCCGTGCCGTAAATATGACTCATACCTTCATCCCGTATATCTTCACGACCCGCGTTGCGCGCAGCCACCACAGACATAATCCACTCCTCCGGGAAATGCCCGTCTTCTCCATCTGGCTTCCCATGAAGCAGATCGAGCTGACTGCCGCCCAGATAAGTGCGCCAGGCTCTCGGGTTATCCAGACGGATTGGGAAATGACCGATTGTTTCATTTGTTTTCATAACACTGCCTCCTGTGTCGATTTTTGATTGACTTGCTTTTTTTCTGTCGTTATAATCAGATCATGATTACCATCGAAAAAAACTTACATTTACCGGAAACCTATCCGCTCACGCGCATCGGCCGTCCCCAAGAGCTGCTGTTTTTTGATATTGAGACGACCGGTTTTTCCGGCGACCGCGACCAGCTTTATCTGATCGGCTGCACCTGGTATCAGGACGGAAGCTGGCGACTGACCCAGTGGCTTGCCGACAACGCTGCCGCGGAGCAGGAGCTGCTGCACGCATTTTTTGCTTTCCTTACCCGTTTCCGCGTACTGGTTCACTTTAATGGCGACGGCTTTGACCTTCCCTTTCTGAGTAAACGCTGCCGTCATTATGGACTGTCTTATGATTTTTCCAACATCGAAAGCTTCGATATCTACCGGCGCGTCCGCCCCTACCGCAAGCTTCTCGGCCTGGACAGCATGAAGCAGAAGGCCGTCGAACATTTTCTTGGCGTCCGGCGCAGCGACCGCTTCTCCGGCGGCGAACTGATCGAAGTCTACCACACCTGGCTGCGCGACCATCGCCCGGAGCTTGAAAAACTGCTGCTTTTGCACAACGAGGATGATCTCAAAGGCATGCCGGGAATTCTGCCGATCCTCAGTTATCCGGATCTGCTCGAGCATCCCTTTCTCGTCGAAACGTATGAAACCGTCCGCACGCCATCCGCTCATCAGCTGCGCCTTACCTGCGCCAGCGAATATTCCGTCCCGGTGCCCTTTGAAGCCGCACACGCCCCCGTGCACTGCTCCGTTTCCGGCAGTCGCCTGCAGCTGGATATTGATCTCTGCGACGGCACACTGAAACATTTCTACCCGGACTATAAGAATTATTACTATCTCATTTACGAGGATAATGCTATCCACAAAAGCGTCGGAGAATATGTCGATAAAAGCGCCCGCGTCCGGGCCACGGCCGAAACCTGCTACACCAGACGCAACGGCTGTTTCGTTCCCCAGCTGGAACCGCTCTGGGAACCGGTCATGAAGCAGGAACGGAAAGATAAGCTCTGCTACGTCGCGCTGGAGGATGTGCATCCGGAGGATACGAAGCGCATGGATACGTATGTGCGGCAGCTGGTTCACTATCTGATGTAATTGCAAATGTCAAAAAAGCGATACCTGATCATCAACCCAGATATCGCTTTTCTTCGATCAATTCATCCCTAGCGTACGATCATCGCGTCCCGGTCCGCCCCGACGCCGATAAATTTCACCGGAATCCCAATATAATCTTCAATAAAGCGGATATAATCCTGCGCCGCGCCCGGAAGCTCCTCAAAACGTCTGCAGGCGGAAATATCACCGAAGTCTCCCTCCAGCTCCTCATAAACCGGCTTTGCGCTGTTTAAGAGATTAACGTTTGTCGAAAAATCTTCCGTGACCGTGCCGTTCACATCGTAGGCGGTGCACACTTTAATGCGGTCAAATTTCCCGACCGTGTCGAGATGATTGACCGCCAGCGCCGTCAGGCCGTTCACTCGCCGGGCGTATTTTAACGCTACCAGGTCCAGCCAGCCGCAGCGTCGCGGACGCCCGGTCGTCGTGCCGTACTCATGCCCCAGCTCGCGGATGCGGTCGCCTGTTTCATCCAGCAGCTCCGTCACATACGGGCCGGCGCCGACCCGGCTGGAATAGGCCTTGATCACACCGTACACGTTGCCGATGTCGGAAGCCGACAAACTGGTGCCGGTCAGGATGCCGCCGATCGTCGGGTTCGAAGAAGTGACAAACGGGTAGGAACCAAAATCAATGTCCAGCAGCGTCGCCTGCGCGCCCTCAACGATCACACGCTTTCCTTCTTCCACCGCCTTATGCAGCAGCGTGACCGTATCGCACACATAAGGACGAAGCCGATCGGCAAAGTTACTGTAGTCGCGGTAAAGCTTCTCAAAATCCAGATTTTCATCCGTCTCATCGATTTCCGGATCGTAAAATTTCAGGAGTGCCGTCCGGGAGGCAGACAATTCCGCCAGCTTTTCTCTGAAATCGGCGGCATACAGATCTTCAACGCGCAGCCCGACGCGCTCATATTTATCACAATAAGCCGGGCCGATGCCCTTGCCTGTCGTGCCGATCTTCGAACCCGCGCGCCGCTTTTCCAGCGCCACATCAAGCAGCCGGTGGTAAGGCAGGATCACCTGAGCTTTCTCGCTGATCTTTAAATACCTTTCCACATCGTAACCGTGCTCCCTGAGATTATCGACCTCCTCAAGTAAAACCTGCGGATTTAAGACGACCCCGTTGCCGATCACGCCCGTGGTATGGCCGGAAAGCAGCCCGGACGGGATCAGGTGCATGGCGTATTTCACACCACCGACCTGTATCGTGTGACCGGCGTTGTCCCCGCCCGTGGCGCGCACGGCGATATCCGCCTCTGCCGCCAGATAGTCGATCACCTTTCCCTTGCCTTCATCGCCATAGAAGCATCCGATTACCACATCTGCCTTTGACATTGTTTCTCTCCTTTGTTTCCATCATTCTATGATGCCCGAATTGCTTTATGCCCCGCACTCCCGGGCATCATCTTTATACATTAATTTCCGCTTTCAGGCCGAGATCCGCCTTGTTTGCCTCCAGAATCGGGCGAATCACCTCATCCAGGAACTCTTCCACCTGACGCGGCGCGCGCCCGACATAGCGGGCCGGATCCATACAGGCTTTCAGCTCATCCAGTGAGAGACCAAACGCCGGATCCGCGGCGATCAGTTCGAGCAGGTTGTTGTCCAGACCCAGTTCCTTGACGTTACGCCCGGCTTCCATCGAAAGCTGGCGGATACGCTCATGCAGCTCCTGGCGGTCGCCGCCGGCCTTCACCGCGTCCATCATGATATTCTCGGTCGCCATGAACGGCAGCTCCGCGAGCAGGTGTTTCTCGATCACTTTCGGATAAACCACAAGACCGTCGACCACATTCAGATAGAGATCAAGAATGCCGTCGATGGCCAGGAAGCCCTCCGGGATACTCAGGCGCTTGTTGGCTGAGTCATCAAGCGTGCGCTCAAACCACTGCGTCGAGGATACCAGCATCGGATTGATCACATCGCTCATCACATAGTTGGACAGCGAAGCGATACGCTCACAGCGCATCGGATTGCGTTTGTAGGCCATCGCTGAGGAACCGATCTGATTCTTCTCAAAGGGCTCCTCCACTTCCTTCAGATGCTGGAGCAGGCGCACGTCGTTGGAAAACTTATGTGCACTCTGCGCAATCCCGGCGAGCACATTCAGCACGCGGGTATCTACCTTGCGCGAATAGGTCTGGCCGGAGACCGGATAGCAGGCCGAAAAGCCCATCTTCGCTGCGATCATCTCATCCGCGCGACGGCATTTCTCATGATCGCCCTCAAACAGCTCCAGAAAACTCGCCTGCGTACCGGTCGTCCCCTTCGAGCCAAGCAGCTTCATCGTACCCAGCACATGATCCAGATCCTCCAGATCCAGACAGAGCTCGTTTAACCACAGCGTCGCCCGCTTGCCCACGGTCGTCGGCTGCGCCGGCTGGAAATGCGTAAACGCCAGGGTCGGCAGATCCTTATATGCGTCGGCGAACTTCGCCAGCTCGGCAATCACATTGACAAGCTTTTTGCGCACCAGACGCAGACCTTCCGTCATGATGATCAGATCAGTATTGTCGCCCACATAACAGGAGGTCGCGCCCAGATGAATAATCCCCCTGGCCTTCGGGCACTGCTGTCCGTAGGCATAAACATGCGACATGACGTCGTGGCGCACCTGTTTTTCGCGCTCCTTCGCCACATCGTAATTGATGTCCTCCGCATGGGCCTTCAGCTCGTCAATCTGCTCCTGCGTGATCGGCAGACCGAGCTCCTTCTCTGTCTCCGCCAGAGCGATCCACAGTTTCCGCCAGGTCTTAAATTTCTTATCCGGTGAAAAGATATACTGCATTTCCCGGCTCGCGTAGCGCTCGGAGAGCGGGCTTTGGTAACGATCGTTCATAAAGGTCTCCTTTTCTCATGCAAGCATGGCCGCGCCGTCAAAAGCTATTTCGCCGTGTCGGTCTGCTTATCTCGAATAGTCGCCCCTGATGTCTTCGGTCGGGGGAGCGATGGGATAATCGCTGGAGAAACAGGCGGTGCAGATCGGGCGGCCTCCGGCCATCTCGGGCAGCCGCTCCATTCTGAGATAAGAAAGGCTGTCGACGCCGATCTGTTCGCGAATCTCCTCTACCGTCTTGCCATGCGCAATCAGCTGATCCTCGGAGGGAATGTCCGTGCCAAAATAGCAGGGATGCAGAAACGGCGGAGCACTGATCCGCATATGGACCTCCGTGGCTCCCGCTTCCCGCAGCATACCGACAATCAGATGACTCGTCGTCCCGCGCACAATCGAATCGTCGATCATGACCACCCGTTTACCGGCCACCGCTTCTCTCAGGACATTGAGCTTTACTCTGACCGCGGAGACACGGTTGCTCTGTTTTGGTTTGATAAAGGTACGGCCAACGTAGGAATTTTTCACGAACGCCGTACTGTACGGGATGCCGGATTCCATCGCATAACCCAGCGCGGCGGCAATCCCTGACTCCGGGACACCCACCACGATATCCGCGTCCACCGGCGAATCCACCGCCAGACAACGGCCTGCATAAATTCGTGAGTGATAAACGCCGATCCCGTCAAAAACGCTGTCCGCACGTGCAAAATAGATATATTCAAAAATACAGCGCGCCTGCTTTGAAGGATCCGGCAGACAAAGCGAACGATCCGACTGGAGTCCCTCTTTCGTGATCGTGACGATCTCTCCCGGCTCCACATCGCGCACGAATTTCGCGCCGATCATGTCAAGCGCACAGCTCTCCGAGGCGATGATCCAGGCGTTGTCCTTTTTGCCAATGCACAGCGGACGGAAACCAAAGGGATCGCGCGCGCCGATCAGTTTGCGCGGACTCATGATCACCAGCGAATACGCGCCGGAAATCTTCTTCATCGCGTTCGCAACGGCGCTCTCGACATTGGGCGTGCGCACACGTTCGCGTGCAATGTGGTAGGCAATGACTTCGGAATCGATCGTCGTCTGGAAAATCGCGCCTCCATACTCCAGTTCTCTGCGCAGCTCGGGCGCGTTGACCAGATTGCCATTGTGCGCCAGGGCAAGCGTGCCTTTGATATAATTGAGCACCAGAGGCTGGGCATTTTCGCGGGTGCTGCTGCCGGCCGTCGAGTAACGGACATGGCCAACACCGATATTGCCCTGTAAACGGTCAAGAATCTCCGGCGTAAACACCTCGTTGCAGAGTCCCATGCCCTTATAAGCGTTTACTTTGCCCTTCGGACCGGCGGTATCACTGACCGCGATACCGCAGCTCTCCTGGCCACAGTGCTGCAACGCAAACAACCCATAATAAATCGTCGACGCCACCGAATTGCCATCAAAATCATATATGCCGAAGACGCCGCACTCCTCGTGCGGCTGATCGGAAACCTCCGGTAATCTCTCTTCATTCATCAGGCTGCGGTTCCTCTCTTCACTGAATGCTGTCTTCACTGGATGGTCCTTCACCGAATGATTCTTCACTGGATGTTAAGACGGCGGAACACTTCATTGTAAGCGTCCTCCACATTGCCAAGGTCACGACGGAAACGGTCTTTGTCCAGCTTCTCGTGCGTCTCCTTGTCCCACAGACGGCAAGTGTCCGGGGAAACCTCGTCCGCAAGGATGATCGTACCGTCTGCAAGACGGCCAAACTCAATCTTGAAATCAATCAGGTCGATACCCAGACTGTCAAAATACTCCGACATCACTTCGTTGACAATAAAGGCATATTTCGTGATCGCCGCAATCTCCGACTCCGTCGCCAGATCCAGCGCCAGCGCGTAGTAGCTGTTGATAAACGGATCATGCAGGTCGTCGTTTTTGTAGCTGAATTCCAGCGTCGGGCGGGAAAAACGGATTCCCTCTTCCATGCCCATCTTCTTGGCGAAGCTTCCGGCAGAATAGTTGCGGATAATCACTTCCAGCGGCACGATCTCCACCTTCTTCACGGCGGTCTCGCGGTCGTTTAACTCCTCGATCAGATGCGTCGGCACGCCCTTTTTCTCCAGCAGGCGGAAAATGTGGTTGGTCATACGGTTGTTGATCGCGCCCTTGCCGACGATCGTCCCCTTCTTCATGCCGTCAAATGCGGTCGCGTCATCCTTGTAGGAAACAATCAGTACGTCCGGATCCTCCGTCGTAAAGACCTTTTTCGCCTTTCCCTCGTACAGTAACTCTTTTTTCTCCATCGTATCCACCGGTCCCTTCTCAGATTGATGATATGATTTTTTAAACAATTCGCAACTCAGAATATACTTCTGGAACTCTGACATTCCGGACGGCGTCTTCTTGGCACGGCTGAAAGCCGCGCCAAGAAGCATCGGAGATTCCTCCGATGTGATCTCAGGCAGGAAAATCTGCTTACAAGCAAGCTTGACGCAGATTTTCCTGTCTGAGATCGCGCCGTCCCGAATTATTACGGAAGCATTATAATACACCGTCTATGGATTTGCAACCGATTCTTTCACGGTCTCATCTCTGTGGTAATACTGGATTTCCCAGGTTTTCGGCAGGAAACGGATGCCGCTGACCTCCTCATGCTCCGCGTCTTCCCCCGGCCATTCCAGGTACCAGACCTCCTCGTCACAGGAAATGGAGATCCACTTTTCCGGCAGCAGACCAGTCAGACATTCCGCGTCCGGCATTCCGAAAATCAAAAACCCGTAAGCGCACTCCAACGCCAGCGCCGCGCCCAGCATACACCGCAGCAAAGCACTGCCGCCAAAACGGCGCCGCACGGAACCACCCGCGCAAAACCTCCGGTAACGCCAGGGCCGCCTCCCGCCAAGCGGCTGACGGCACAGCGAAAGCATGCTCATCCACTGCCTCCTTTTTATTGCCACGTTGCTACCATAACACATTTTTCCGGATTTTACAATATTTCCACAGGTTTCCCAGGAGTTTTTCAACGCATCGCGTCATTCAAATTCAGCGTTTTTCCCTCAATACGGTTGCCTTCAACCGCAAATGCAGTTCATAATCACGGTAATCATCATTTCTTTTTCTTCCGGTCTTGACTCCGCTATCAAAATTGTCAAAGCAACCAGTGTATGGTCATCGATCAGCTTCTCGTCACCCACAAACAAAATACCGTTTTTATCAAGAAAATACAGAAATATCGTTGCGGCAATCCGTTTGTTCCCATCGGAAAAGCTGTGATTCTTTGTAATCAGGTATAAAAGATTTGCGGCTTTTTCCTCAATGCTCGGATATAGATCCTGCCCACCAAAGCTCTGATAAATATTCCCGATACTGCCCTTAAAAGAGTCGTCTTTTTCATTCCCGAAAAGTGATGACTGTGATGAAAACTTCATCTGATCGATTACCTTGCGGCATTCTTCATAAGTAAGAACATATACCGCTTCATTGCCTTTGGGACGCTTCATTCTCTGGTGGTCATAGTCGTCCAGCATATCCAGCGCCGCGCTGTATTTTTCAACAACAGACAGCACCTGCTTTGCATCCAGGGTCTGTTCTGTCCGCTTCATAATCCGTATCACCTCTCCAAGTTCTTTGATACGGTTATGGTTAACGGCATATCCTTTCATTATGTAATCTTTCAGCACAGCGTTCGCCCATTTGCGGAATTCAATGCCCCGCTTGGATTTAACACGGTAGCCGACGGAAATGATGACGTCCAGGTTATAAAATTCCGTCATATGAGTCTGTACTTTCCCCTCAATCGCTCCATGTGGGCTGGTTGTCGCAAATTTTGCGACAACCACTTGATCCGTAAGCTCTTCTTTCAATGAGTTATTGATATGCTTACCTATCGTTTTAATATCCCGGTCAAACAACTCCGCTATTTGCGCACGGTTAAGCCACACCGTTTCCTCTCCATAATCAACCCGGATAGGCAGCTTCACAGCGCCATCCGAGGATTCATATATCACGATTTCATTTCGTACATTTTTCATCTGTATATCCCCCATTCAGATAATTTTGCCATACACCCGGCACGAATCTCTCCAGTTTCCAACAGGCTCTGTCAAAACAGCTTATCACATGCTAACGTAAAATACAACAAGTAATTCAAGAACGTCGGATTCTTGGTTCCGATTTTTCGATGCAAAGAGAGACCGGGCACCACCTGCCCGGCCTCTCCAGCCCACAACTTCTCTTTTATTTCAGCTAATCCGCCTCGCCCGAGGCCGCCGTGCCCATCGCGGCACCGTCCCCGGTCGCATTCTCAATTCCCTCGCCGATATCATCAATCACGCCGTCGATGACGCCGCCGCTCTCGCCATTGCCTGTCATAGTGTTTCCGGAAGTACTGCCGGAGGTGCTTCCCGAAGTATTGCCGGAAGTACCCTCAGAAGCACTGCCGGAACCGCTTCCGCTGCCCTCCGATGTCCCGCTCCCACTCCCCGCTGTGGTCGTTTGAGCGGCTGTCGTTTGCTCCGTACTGCTCTCCTGTCCGGAACTTTTCCTGTTGCTGCAGCCTGTCAAACACAATATCGCCGCAGCAAACAGCAGGACGCAGGATATCATTCTGATTTTCCTCATAATCGTTGTCTCCTTTCACGTTTTCTCTTAGTATGTGAAGGAAGAAAAAAATTATGTACGCGTCCACGACTCTGTTTTTTCCTTATTTTCCGATTTTTTTATCGGTCTCAGAATCGCAAACAGAAAATAGGCCGCCTCAAAGACTGCCGCACAGATCCATCCAAACGGATAAGCGAAAAAGACAAACTCGAGCCGGTAATCAATGTTCATCGCAATTGCCAGAAAAATCTGTCTGCAAACAACCATTGCGGTAATTGCCGTAATCATTGTAACCACTGATTTTCCAAAACCGCGAACAACATTCCCGAATACATTATGAAGAGACTGCGCATAATACAGCGGAATCATCACATGTATCAGCATGGTTCCATAATAGATTGCTCCCTCGTTGGCACTGAACAGCCGCACACAATACGGAGCGAAATAATAAATCGGAATACCAATCACTATATTGAAGCCAAGACATAAAAGCATCGCCGTCTTAATGCCGGAAAACGCGCGCCTGTAATCTTTCGCGCCAACATTCTGGCTGACAAACGTCGTGACCGACAGGCCGATCGAATTGCCGACCAGGCCGAGATATTTATCAATTTTTTTCGCCGCTCCCGCGCCTGCCATGGCTGCGGAACCAAAACTGTTCAGATAACGCTGGACAAACAAATTCGAGAACGATATAATACACGACTGTATTCCGGCCGGCATTCCCAGGATCATAATCTCTTTTAAAATATCTGCTTCAATCTTTAAATCTCCCGGAACCAGTCTGTATACATCATTCGTCCTCAGCATTCGACGCAGCACAAGTATGCTGGAAAACGCCTGAGACAGGATTGTCGCAATGGCTACTCCCGCAACGCCCATCCCGAATACCGCCACCAGAAGCAGATCCAGAAAAACATTCACGCAGCTGGCAAGTACCAGATAATAAAACGGCGTCCGGGAATCCCCCACTGACCGCAGCACACCGGACGCGATATTATATACCGACGTCAGGAAAACACCAATCAGATAAATTCTTAAATATATCATTGACTGGTCGTATACATCCTCCGGACATTTGACGAGACGCAGCAATAACGGCGTAAATACAATTCCAAGAGCCGCCATTGCAACGCCAAGAATGAGCGAAAACAACATGGAAGTGTGAATTGCCCTGTGCAAATGTTCCTGATCCTTCGCGCCAAAGCACCGGGAAAACAGCACCCCGGAACCGGCAGAAAGTCCCGTAAAAAAACCGATAATCATCTGGGAAATATCTGCCGATGAGGTCACGGAGGCCAGCGCTTCTACTCCCACACAGTTACCTACCACGATGCTGTCGACACTGTTATAAAGGTTCTGAAAGACCTCTGATAAAAGAATCGGCATTGCAAACGTAATCAATTACCTAGCAATATTCCCCTCTGTCAGGTCAACGCTTCGTAGTTTCTCCGCTTTTGGTCCCATATTTCTCATCATCCTCTGTCCATGAGTTTAACACGATTTTTACTTTCTGTCTAATTTGTAAATACAATAGGATTCATTTCAGAATGCAATAAATAAAACGAGTACAGTCATGATCGGAAATCACATCTGCACCCGTTTTTCATCTGGTTTTATAAACGTTACCCAATCACATCCGCCATCGTATACCGTCCCGGCTCTTTCCCCGCCAGGAATTTCGCGGCCTCCAGGGCCCCTTTCGCAAAAATCGCCCGCGAGTAGGCCGTGTGCGAGATCGTCACGACCTCGTCCGTACCGGCGAAAATCACCTCATGCTCGCCGACAATCGAACCGCCGCGTACCGACTGAATGCCGATCTCATTCTCGTCGCGTTTTTCGCGCGTTGCGCTGCGGTCATATTTGTAATGATAACGGCCATCCATCGCCTCGTTGACCAAATCAGCCAGAGCCAGCGCCGTACCACTCGGCGCGTCCAGCTTGCGGTGATGATGCTTCTCGACAATTTCAATATCAAAACCGGAATCCGCAAGCACCTTCGCCGCATCCTGCACGAGCTTCAAAAGCAGATTGATCCCCAGCGACATATTTGCCGAACGCAGCAGCGCCACGCGTTTTGCGGTCTCCGACACTTTCACAATCTGCGCCTCGCTTAGTCCCGTCGTGCACAGTACCAGCGGCAGACCCCTTTCTCCGCAGCAGTCCAACAGGCCGTCGACCGCTGCCGCCGCGGCAAAATCCACAACCACATCCGCGTCAACCGTGCAGTCCGCAAGCGCCGCAAACACCGGATACGCACACGGTACCGCCTCCGGACGTACATCCACGCCGGCCACGATCGTCACGTCATCCATCCCGGCTGCCAGGTCGCTGACTACCCGTCCCATCGCGCCGCCACAGCCATGTAATATTATCCTCGTCATTTTTTACTGCTCCTCTCAGGTAACCAACTGTTTCCCATACGCACAGATGCCTCCAGCGCCTGCCATACTCCGCAGGTGCCTGTCATGCTCCGGATCACAGCGTCTGTCATGCATCCGCCGTCACAGCAGGCCGTAATCTTGTATCGCCTTCTTTAAACGCTCCTGGTTCTGCGGCTCCATCTCCGTCAGCGGCAGGCGCAGCGGCCCGACTTCCTTGCCCATGAGATTCATCGCCGCTTTCACCGGAATCGGATTGACCTCGCAGAACAACGCGTTGATCAGCGGAATCGCCTCAAGCTGCATCTTGCAGCTTTTCTTCACGTCGCCCGCGAAATAGCTAGCACAGATTTCATGCGTCTGCTCCGGAGCGACATTGGAGAGCACGGAAATCACACCCTTACCGCCCAGGGAAAGCAGCGGCACGATCTGGTCGTCGTTTCCGGAATACAGATCCACGCAGCCATCCGCCAGGTTCATAATCTCGGCGATCACGGAGAAGTTGGCACTCGCCTCCTTGACGCCGACAATGTTGTCCACCTCGCGGCAGAGCGTCACGATCGTCTCAGGCTTCATCGTCACGCCGGTACGCCCCGGAATGTGATAGAGCAGAATCGGAATATCGACCGTCGCGGCGATCGCCTTATAATGAGCAATCAGGCCGTTCTGCGTCGCCTTATTATAATAGGGAGTCACCAGCAGCAGACCATCCGCGCCTACTTCCTGCGCCCCCACGGAAAGATGGATCGCCTCGGCAGTGGAGTTCGACCCGGTTCCGGCAATCACGGGAATGCGGTGATTTACGATCTCACAGACACGGCGCACCACCTGAAGATGCTCTTCATGATCCATCGTCGAAGACTCGCCGGTCGTACCGCAGGCAATGATCGCGTCGGTCTTCCCGGCGATCTGCTCCTCGACGATCTCCTCCAGCTTTGTATAATTGACCGAACCATCCGCCAGAAACGGCGTAATCAGGGCGACACCCGCGCCTTCAAAAATTGCCATAGCACATCCTCCTTTTAATAAAATGGAGTCCACGCAAACGACGGGGACTCCTTAAAATAATTATAATCAATATAATAATTTCAAGTAGCGCTCCATCCCCGTCTTTGGGATGACAGTCGCAAAGTTTTTCACCCTGCGCCCAGACGAATCGATCCGGTACCGTCTCCGTCTTTGGCGTCCACCCTTTCACCCTGCCATCTCCTGCATCCGGCGCATCCGACGGGCTACTCATGCTTCACGCATCCTCTACTCAGTTTTTTTAATCCTATCACCATGACCGGTTCTTGTCAACCGGTACACAATCATTTTTTCGGTTCATTTTTTCGTATCTGAATCGACGCCGCTATCGCGGCGCTCCATCACACAGGAATGTTACTTGCTCTGCGATTCAACCGTCACAATTCGGTCGGCGACATGCGCAATTTCTTCCGGCAATGCTTTCCCTGTAAGAATCACATCTGCCTCATCCCTGCATTCCAGAATCTGCGTCAGTTCCGCCGCCGTGATAATATTCTGATCAACCAGCCCGAGCACCTCGTCGAGCACAAGAAGCTCGCACTCCCCCGTCGTCAGCACCTTTCTCGCGTAATTCAGGGCATTGTGGATATTAAACAGCTCCTCCTTCTTGGCCTCCTCGGAAAGATTCTCAAAATAATAGTCCGATTTTTCAAACCGGAATACTTTCATCTCCGGCTCCAGGCGCTTGATGATTTCCTGGTTTTCCATCCTCTGGCTTCCCTTCAGGAACTGGATCATAATCACGTCCCTGTGCGAAGTAAGCGCCTGCAGGGCACGACCGAAAGCCATCGAAGTCTTTCCCTTGCCGCTGCCGCATATAATCTCAATCTTTCCTGTATTCATTCCTGTGCTCCTCTTGTGTTTCTGACGGTTCCTACCGGCCTGCCGCCTCTTCCTCGCCGCATTCCAGTTTGCTGATGGAGACTTCATAGGCGACGCGCTTCTCGCACTCCGTCTCACTGAGCTTTTTGGTATATTCCCGGCTCTGCACCCGGCCCCAGACACGCACCCGCGTGCCGACCTCAAAGCCGGAGGCAAAACGGGCATTTCTGCCCCACGCGATACACGGAATGTAATCCGATTTTCCGTATGGGCGGTTCACGACCAGCAGCAGATCGGCGATCTCTCTCCCCAGCGGCGTCTTGCGATAAATCGGCGCTTTGCAGATGTAACCGTCGAGAAAAATCTGATTGGTCCGCGTATAATCAGTGAATTCCTCCATAAAATGAATCTCACGCACAAATACCGAGAGTACAAGGCGGTTTTTCATCCCTTCATGGCGGTTGTAAGAACGGAACTGGCCGATCGCCTCCACGGTACGGCCGCGATAATCCTCACGGATATTAATCAGGCGATCTGAGATCAGCAACGGAATGATGTCCGCCTGTTCGCTCAGCCGATTCACAGCTACATCTACAACATAGAAGCCTTCTCCGAACACCTCATGGCTGAAGGTGAATTCAGAAACGATCTCCCCGATTACGCTCACCTTGTTATTCTCAATTACTTTTTCCGGCATGGTACTTTCCTCTCCTCATTTACTATGATTTGCTTACGCTAATACTATGTCTATGAACGGGATCTCCATGCTATTCCGGCTTTTGTGTGCAAAATATCGACAATGGCCGACCTCACTTTTTAAAGGACGCCCGCTTGCGCAGCGTCGGATCCAGGATCTTTTTGCGGATACGCAGGCTGGACGGAGTAACCTCCAGCAGCTCGTCGGTATCAATAAACTCCAGGCACTGCTCCAGGCTCATCTCCTTTTTCGGGACTAACTTGAGCGCCTCGTCCGCGCTCGAGGAGCGCGTGTTTGTCAGCTTTTTCGTCTTGCAGACATTGACTTCGATATCCTCGGCCTTCGGATTCTGGCCGATGACCATACCGGAATACACCTTCTCGCCCGGCCCGATAAAAAGGATCCCGCGCTCCTGCGCGTTAAACAGTCCGTAGGTAATGCTCTCGCCGCTCTCATAAGCGATCAGCGAGCCCGTCTTGCGGTAGGCCAGATCGCCTTTATAAGGGCCGTAGCCGTCAAAAATCGTATTGATCACGCCGTTTCCCTTGGTGTCCGTCAAAAACTCGCCGCGGTAGCCGATCAGGCCGCGGGACGGGATGGAAAACGTAAGGCGCGTGTAGTCGCCGCTCATCGGGCTCATACCCTCGAGCTCGCCCTTGCGCGTGGTCAGCTTCTGAATGACCGCGCCGGAAAACTCCTCCGGCACGTCGATGTAAGCGATCTCCATCGGCTCCTGCTTCTGGTTGCGCTCGTTATATTTATAAAGGACTTCCGCCTTGCTCACCGCAAACTCATAGCCCTCGCGGCGCATATTTTCAATCAGAACGGACAGATGCAGCTCACCGCGGCCGGAAACCTTAAAGCAGTCCGGCGAATCCGTCTCCTCGACCCGCAGGCTCACGTCGGTGTTCAGCTCGCGGAACAGGCGGTCGCGGATATGGCGGGAGGTAACATAGCGTCCCTCCGTACCGGCCAGCGGGCTGTCATTCACCATAAAATTCATCGCGATCGTCGGCTCGGAAATCTTCTGGAACGGGATCGACACCGGATTCTCCGGCGCACAGATCGTATCGCCGATATGAAGATCGGTAATGCCCGATACCGCGACGATGTCGCCGACCGTCGCCGAGGTTACCTCGACGCGCTGCAGGCCGTCAAACTGATAGAGCTTGCCGATCTTAACGCGGCGCAGCTTATCCGGGTCATGATGATTGACAATCACACACTCCTCGTTGACCCGGATGCTGCCGTTGTCAATCTTGCCGATGCCGATGCGGCCGACATATTCGTTGTAATCGATCGTGCTGATGAGCATCTGCGTATCCTTTTCCGGATCGCCCTCCGGGGCGGGAATACTCTCGACGATCGTCTCAAACAGGGGACTCATATCCACATCCGGGTCGTCCAGCTCCTTCTTGGCATAACCGGCCCGCGCCGAAGCAAAGACAAACGGGCAGTCCAGCTGCTCGTCGGAAGCGTCCAGATCCATGAACAGCTCCAGCACCTCATCGATGACTTCCTTCGGCCGCGCCTCCGGGTGGTCGATCTTGTTGATACAGACAATGACCGCCAGATCAAGCTCCAGCGCCTTCTGCAGCACAAATTTGGTCTGGGGCATCGGCCCCTCATAGGCGTCGACCACCAGGATCACGCCGTTGACCATCTTCAGCACGCGCTCGACCTCGCCGCCGAAATCTGCGTGCCCGGGAGTATCAATAATATTGATCTTGATTCCCTTATAAAAAACAGCTGTATTTTTAGACAGAATCGTGATACCGCGCTCCCGCTCGATATCATTGGAGTCCATGACGCGCTCCACCACCTCCTGGTTGGCGCGGAACACGCCGCTCTGCCGCAAAAGATCATCCACCAGCGTCGTCTTGCCATGGTCGACATGGGCAATGATCGCAATGTTACGGACGTCTTCTCGTTTCATATTCATAATTACTCCCGCTTTCGTTTCCTTCTTTCCGGAGATCCCTCTCCGGTATCAGTTTTTTAATATAGCATCAAAGAATGGAGATTGCAAGTATTTTGTTGATGTCCACGGCATGTACCACGGCAGACCGGTCTACAACAGAATGACTTTCCCATCTAACATCCCATACCATACCTCATCCTGCAGCTCCATCTGCGCCTGCCCGGCCGTGCGCTCCTCCATCTGCGCGCGGAAGCTGCCAAGAAGCGCAGGCGGCACGAGAAGCTTCGCAGTCACCTGCTCCGTGTACTCCGTATCCATAATCGTCAAGCCCATCTGTCCGGCGACATACTGGAGCTTGCCGACGCCGTTGTAATCCGTGCGCACGAGGACATTCCTGCCACGGCATTTTTCAAGGATAACGCTGTTTTTCAGACCTTCCGTCACCGCACCGGAGTAGGCGCGCACCAGACCGCCGGTGCCCAGCAGCGTGCCGCCAAAATACCGGGTTACGACCACGCAAACGTCGCGCAGCTGCGCGCCCAACAGCACATCCAGCATCGGCCGCCCCGCTGTCTGTGCCGGTTCGCCGTCGTCGCTGCAGCGTGACAGCAAAGGCGAGCCGCCGATCACCCAGGCCGTACAGTTGTGCCGCGCGTCCCAGTATTTTTTCCGCGTCTGCTCAATAAAGGCCGCGGCCTCCTCCTCTGACCGCACCGGAAAGGTCGTGGCGATAAAGCGGGACTTTTTCTCAACCAGCTCGCCCACGCCGCCGCGGTAGAGGATCTTACAGCTTTCTGTTTTTTCCATATATGAATATATCCCTTCTCGTTATCCGGTCCATCAATTGCATTTATCGTACCACACAAAACTTTCGTTTACAATCAGAATCTCACTCGCCATCCGTCCGGTTCATTTTCCGCCAATCGTCGGAAAAATTTTTCGCCAATCGTCGGAAAAGCTCTTGGAAGTTTAAAAATATCGTGTATACTTATAGAAAATGAATGAAATCTGAGGTGCTTACTGTGAAAGAATACAGGAAACGAATCGCTGACGATATTTTAAAACGCAAACTGGAGGGCAAAGGTGCTGTTCTGATTGAAGGACCCAAATGGTGCGGAAAAACCACAACCGCCGAACAGATCGCCGCAAGCATTTTGTATATGGACGATCCTGAAAAAAAAGAACAAAACATCACAATGTCGGAACTTAATCCCAAAAGGCTTTTGGCAGGCGCGACTCCAAGACTGATTGACGAGTGGCAGCTTGCTCCGAAACTCTGGGACGCCATCCGGTTTGAAGTTGATCATCGCGGAGAACTTGGACAGTTTGTTCTCACCGGCTCTGCCGTTCCTGCAGATACGAAAAAAATCACCCATTCCGGTACCGGCCGTTTTACCTGGCTCACCATGAGACCAATGAGCCTGTATGAATCGGGAGATTCAACCGGAGAAGTCAGTCTGAAAGACCTTTTTGACGGCATATCCATGATCGATGGTGGTTCCAATATCAGCATTGACCATCTGGCATACCTTATATGCCGGGGTGGTTGGCCGCAAGCGGTTGACATGAGAGAGGAAATCGCACTTGACCAGGCAATGGATTATTACGATGCCGTCGTTCACTTCGATATAAACCGGGCGGATAATGTGCAGAAAAATCCGGATCGGGTCAGACGCTTCATGCGTTCCTACGCAAGAAATCAGGGCAGCCAGGTGGCGAATACCGTAATTGCCCAGGATATCGCAGCCAACGATGAAACCCCGATAAATGAAGAAACCATAGCATCCTATACCAACGCACTCCGTAAAATTTTTGTTGTTGAAGATATGCCGGCATGGAATCCAAATCTGCGTTCAAAAACTGCCATTCGTTCATCGGATACACGATACTATGTTGATCCATCCATTGCAGCGGCGGCTTTGGGTATCGGTCCAAATGACCTGATCAACGACCTCAAAACCTTTGGCTTCCTCTTTGAAACGCTTTGTGTAAGAGATCTTCGCGTATTCGCGGACGCTTTAAACGGTGAGGTCTATCACTACCGCGATAAAGACGGGCAGGAATGCGATGCTGTCGTCCATTTAAAAAACGGCAGATACGGCCTGATCGAAATCAAGCTCGGCGGCGATAAACTGATTGAAGAAGGCGCCGGAAGTCTGAAAACGATGCAGGCCAAAATCGATACCGATAGAATGAAAGCGCCGTCATTTCTCATGGTACTGACCGGAACCGGAGATTACGCATACCGCCGCCACGACGGCGTATACGTTGTTCCTGTCGGCTGCCTGAAAAATTAAAGCAATACTCCTTGCCATAAGCAAGTCATCATGCCATATAACCCCGCCCCGATTGCGCCCTTGAATTGTTCCTTTTAATTTGGTATAATCTCCGAAAAGGGCAGAACCAGATGGACCCGGATGGGAATCTCCTGCTCGCAGGAAGATTCCCGTCTGGGTTCATATGGCGAGCGAAGCGACTGAGAAAAGCCGCAGGCTTTTCGAAGTTCTGCCCTACTTCGCGCAGAGCGTAGAACGCAATGGCAGGACGGGAAAAGCCGCAGGCTTTTCGAAGTTCTGCCCACCTCGCGCAAATCGCAGAGCGCAACGGCAAAGCGAGAAAAGCCGCAGGCTTTTCAAAGTTCTGCCCCACCGCCTTGCGCAGAGCGAGATGGCTAAACGAAGTTCTGCCCCTCTCGCCAACCGATACCTTTTGGAGGTCATCCTGCATGAATTACGGCAAGCAAGCTGTACAGAAGAAATTAAAAACAGCCGATTCCAACACCGGCCGTTACGCCACGCGGATCTTTCTGACCTTCTTAAAGACCTGCTTTGTACTGATTTTATTCTGCTGCCTGGTCGCTTTCAGCGTCGCCGGCGGCATGTTTATGGGCATCATTGACAGTTCCCCCGATATCAACGTCGACAGCATTGTCCCGGTCGGCTACGCCACCACGGTCTATGACAGCGCCGGCAACCTGACCGACACGCTGGTCACCGCCGGTTCCAACCGTGAGGAAGCCACCTATGACGAACTTCCCGAGGATCTGATCAACGCCTTTGTCGCCATCGAAGACGCCCGTTTCTGGAGCCACAACGGCATTGACATGCGCTCGATTTTCCGTGCGGCCGTCGGCGTCCTTACAGGTGAGAATCTCGGCGGCGGCAGCACGATCACGCAGCAGCTGATCAAAAACAACGTATTCAACGGCGGCATGGAAACCAGCTTCGGCGCCAAGCTGGAACGTAAATTCCAGGAGCAGTATCTCGCCCTGAAGCTGACCAAATCCATGGACCGCAAACTGATTCTGGTCAATTATCTCAACACCATCAACCTCGGCAACAACTCTCTCGGTGTCAAGGTAGCCGCGAAGCGTTATTTTAATAAAGAAGTTTCCGACTTAACGCTCTCCGAATGCACGGTCATCGCCGCCATCACGCAGAATCCCTCCCGCCTCAATCCGATTACCGGCCAGGAGGCTAACGCGGAGCGCCGCAAGATCATTCTCCAGAACATGTTCGAGCAGGGATACATCGACAAGGAGCAGCAGGAGGAAGCGCTCGCCGATGACGTCTATGACCGCATTCAGAACGTGAACATTGTATCCAAGGAGACCTCTTCCCCCTACAGCTATTTTACGGACGAACTCACGCAGCAGGTGAAGGACGCCCTGATGGAGAAGCTCGGCTACACCGAGACCCAGGCGCACAATCTGCTCTACAGCGGCGGCCTGCAGATTTATACCACGCAGGATCCGGATATCCAGGCGATCGTGGATGAGGAAGTCAATGACCCGGAAAACTATTCCGCGTCGCGCTATTCCCTGGAATACCGTCTCTCCGTCACCCACGCGGATGAATCGACTGAACATTTCTCGGAAGTCGATATCCAGAACTGGCATACTTCCGTGCTTTACGACAGCTTTGACGGTCTCTACGATACAGAGGACGCCGTCCAGACGGATATCGACGCATTCAAAGCCTATCTGCTTGCCGAAACGGATACCATTATCGGCGAGAGCGCGACCAAAACGCTGCAGCCCCAGGTCTCCTTTGTGATCATGGACCAGAAAACCGGCTATGTGAAGGCAATCAGCGGAGGCCGCGGCGAGAAAACCGCCAGCCTTACTCTGAACCGCGCCACCAATGCCAAGCGCCAGCCTGGTTCTACATTTAAGGTGATCTCCTCATTCGCGCCGGCCATCGACACCTGCGGCGCTACGCTCGGTACCGTTTATTATGACGAACCTTATACTGTCGGCACCAAGACATTCAGCAACTGGTACAGCCAGGGGTATCTCGGCTATTCCAGCATTCACGACGGCATTATCTATTCGATGAATATCGTCGCCGTGCGCTGCATGATTGAAACCGTCACACCCCAGCTCGGCGCGGAATACGCCAAAAACTTCGGCATTACCACACTGGTGGACAGCGATCTCAACGCGGCTATGGCGCTGGGCGGCCTTACCTACGGCGTGACCAACCTCGAGCTCACCGGCGCATTCGCCGCGATCGCTAACGGAGGCATATACACAACTCCGGTATTCTTTACGCGCATCCTCGATCATGACGGCAAAATTCTCATCGATAATGAGCCGGAAACTCACCGCGTGCTCAAGGACTCAACAGCCTACCTGCTCACAGACGCAATGGAAGATTCCATGCAGAGCAACCGCAAATGGGCGCGCCCCGGTGTCAGTGTCAATTCCACCAGTACCCGCTCTCAGCTGTCCAATATGTCGGCCGCGGGCAAGAGCGGCACGACGACCGCAAACAATGATATCTGGTTTGTCGGCTTTACGCCGTACTATACCGCCGGCGTCTGGGGCGGCTGTGATGAAAACCAGAAGCTGACCACCCGCAACGGCGGTACTAATTTTCACAAGGACATCTGGCGCAAGATTATGACCCGTATTCACGAAGGTCTGGACGATCCCGGCTTCACACGCCCCGACAGCATCGAGACCGCCGTCATCTGCCGCAAATCCGGCAAACTGGCCGTTCCCGGTCTCTGTACGGACGATCCGCGCGGCGACGCCACATACACGGAATATTTTGCCACGGGTACGACACCCACCGAATACTGCGATAAGCATGTAAGCGTCACTGTCTGCGAGACCACCGGATACCTCGCAGACACGTACTGCCCACGCGTGACCGGAGTACGGATTGTGCTTCCGGAAGACGCGGCGGGCGCGACCGACGATACCCCTTACGCCGTGCCGACGGAAATCTGTCCCGGGCATCAGGATACGATCATCTCATCGCAGGACGGCGACGATTCCTCCGGAAGCGGCGCGGAGCTGATCGGCCCCGGTTATACCTCATCCGCCAGCTCCGGTTCCGGTACTTCCGGCTCCAGAGGCAGCTCCGGCACAAGCTCCAGCCCCGGCTCCGGTTCTTCCGGAACCAGCGGATCAAGCAGCAGTTCCGGCACAGGCTCCAGTTATGGTTCAAGCAGTTCCAGTCCCGGTTCCGGTTCCGGCAGCAGCTCCTCCGGCACCAGCCAGAGTCCGAGCAAGAGCCCCAGCTCCAACACCTCGCGTCCGGGCAGCTTTGGCAGCACCTCCAAGGGTCCGGGGACGGATTAACGGATCGAAAAAAACAGAGAAGCAAAACACGGTGTTTCGACTATCTCTATCGAAACGCCGTGTTTTATTATTTCGTGTTTTTAATCAATTTTTCATCTTCGGGCGGAACATGAGCGCGCCCAGATATCCGAAAATCAAAGCTCCGGCGATACCGGCGGCGCTGGCCGTCAGACCACCCTTAAAGATTCCCAGGAAGCCTTCCTCACCAAGACTTTCCGATACGCCCTTCCACAACGTATTTCCGAAACCGAGCAGCGGCACCGAAGCGCCTGCCCCGGCCCACTCGACAAAAGGCTGATAAAGCCCCAGCCAGCCAAGGATCGCTCCGCTGACCACCAGCGTCACCATCACTCTCCCCGGCATCATCTTCGTCCGTTCCAGCAGAATCTGCACCAACGCACAGATCAAACCGCCAATTACAAAGGCTTTCACCACATCGATCATCCGCGTTCACCTCCCGTCGCTTCCAGAACAATCGCATGCGCGATGCCCGGGATACTCTGGCCCTCATTGTAGCTGACCGTCGAGAGCATTGCTCCGGTCGGCACAAACAGCACGCGGTTCCAGCTCCCGTCCAGCAGACGCGGCAGGATGCCGGCGCAGAGCGTCACCGCCGCGCAGCCGCAGCCGCTCCCGCCCGCGTGTACATCCTGTGCCTGGTTATCATAAATTTCCAGTCCGCAATCCATATGAATCCGTGAAATGTCGTGCCCCTCATTTTTCATGAAATCGAGCAGAATCTTCTGCCCAATCTCTCCGAGATCCCCGGTAATAATGCGGTCATAACTGTTTTCATCCGCGTCGAGGTCGCGGAAATTCTGCATGATCGTGTCCCAGGCGGCCGGAGCCATCGCCGCGCCCATGTTCATGGAGTCTTTCGTTCCCATGTCAACCATACGACCCGTGGTAGCCGCCGTGATCCGGACGCCGCGTCCTCTGCCAGGACCGTAAAAACCCGGCAATGGCACATCTTCTCCCGCCTCTTCCCGCGCGCGCTCTCCGGCATCTGCGGTCAGAACGACGGCCCCACAGCCGGTCACTGTCCAGGTGGCGCTTTCCGGGCGCTGATTTCCATACCCCAAAGGGAAGCGGAACTGTTTCTCCGCCGTAGCATAATGGCTGGAAGAAAGAGCCATCACATGATCGGCATAGCCGCCGTCAACACACATCGCCCCCAGGCACAGCGCCTCGCCGATCGTCGAGCAGGCTCCGTAAAGCCCGAACAGCGGGATCTCCAGATCCACCGTGCCAAATGAGGTCGCGATCAGCTGACCGAGCAGATCGCCCGCGAACAGATAACGGATGTCCTTACGGTGGACAGCACTTTTTTCCAGCGCCAGATCTGCCGTCTGCTTCTGCATTGTGCTCTCCGCCTGCTCCCAGTTCGGCGCGCCAAACATCGGATCGCGCTCCACCACGTCAATCGCTTCGCCCAGCGGCCCCTCGCCCTCCTTCTGCCCGGCAACCGAAGCCGCGCCGGCAATCATCACCGGCCTTTCAAACAGCAAACTTGCTTTTCCTTTCTGCATATCCGTTCCTCCTACCATAACTGTAACCATTTTGGGAGGATTTTATCCGTTTTCATGCAGTTTCATGCAATTCGATCATTACCAGTTCACAGGGATTGCCCAGACGCGGGATGGTCACCGTATTGCTGGCGCCGGACGAGACGATCAGGCGGCCTTTCGCGGTCGGAAAATCCCCATAAACATATTTTGAGAAAAAGCCCTGCCCCGGCGCGAACACGCCGCGGCCGCCGATCCGCCACTGTCCGCCGTGGGCATGGCCGGAAAAAATGAGGTCAAAGGCATCGCGCACCGTCCCCTGTATGTAACGGAAATAGTATTCCGGATGATGACAGAGCAGCAGCTTATACCCCGGCCTGCGCGAAAACCGGTCCAGCCAGTCGAGGTCATAACGCGTGGAAAGTCCACCGATAAGGATCGGTCCCGCAGGACTCTCCCACACCGTATCCGCGTTATCAAGCAGCGTAATCCCGATCCGCATAAACAGCGCACGATCCTCATCCGTAAAATACCATTCGTGATTGCCGACAGAATAGTATACCGGCGCGAGTGCGCGGGCATTTTTCAGGAAAGCATACGCGTTACGAGCATGGGAGTCCTTTTCCCTGCTCAGGCCGTTGAGCAGGCGGATCGCCGCGTTGCGCGCCGTTCTTATCGCCGGATGGCAGTTCCTGTTTCCACGGCTCATCCACTCATCCATGCGCTCATTCGTCCACTCGCTCGCCCCTTCTTCATGGCGTTCCAGCAAATCGCCCGCCACCAGGATAACATCCGGCCGCTCACGTTTCAGCAGGCGAAGCGCGGCACGCGGGTCGCCCTCATGCAGATCCGCAATGAGCGCGAGACGCAGGCTGCGGGACACTTCCGAGTGAAGGCCTCTGGAAGTTTTCGGGTAACTGCCGCTGGACACTTCCGGACAACGGCCATAGGGCGTTCCCGGACAAAAACCTGCCGGGAACGGGAACGAATATCTTGTAACAATCAGAGGTTCTTTTTTTAATGCTGGCATCATGGTATCTATTACTCTTCTTTCAAAGTGATGTCGGGGACAAAAGTCGATGATGTTTTTGATTCTGGCATCATCAGATAATGGTTCAGGTTCCCGATATTATACAGAGGAAAATTTACCATCCAATCCTGCTTTCTGAAATCAGACATCGACGTTCTGACGGCTTCTTTTATTCCATATTTTTCCGTAAATATCTTCAGGCTCTTCGCATGCAGATTTTCTTCTGCCTTTACCTCAACGGGAATTATTTTCTCATCCGTCTGAATCAGAAAGTCCAGTTCAGCGGTTGCGTTTTCTGCCGACCAGTAAAAAATATCATTTTCCGGAATCACAAGCAGCTGCTGTAACACGTATTGTTCTGTCAGAGCTCCTTTAAATTCTTCAAAAAGCCGGTTCCCCTCCAGTATCATTCTCGCATCCAGTCGTGACATTGCCCCCAAAAGACCGACATCCAGTATAAATAATTTAAATGCGGAAAAATCCTGATATGCTCTAAGCGGAAAATCCGGTTTATTTACCCGGTTCACTTTGTAAATCAGCCCCACATCCATAAGCCAGGTAATCGCCACTTCATATTCTCTTGCTCTGGCTCCTTCTCTGACCAGACCATAAATAAATTTTTTGTTTTCTTTGGCCAGCTGAGTCGGAATGGAATTCCACAACATCCGGATTCGCGTCACAATCTCTTTCGGAGCATGATTGGATAAATCATTTTCATAAGCAAAAAGAAGTTTATTATGAATATTTCTTACTCGTTTCAAATCCTTCTTCGTAATAAAATCAAGCACTGCCTCCGGCATACCGCCAACATAATAATAATACTTCAGATAATCGACATACTTCGTTTTAAATACACGCATTAATTCAAAATCCATATTATCCAGAACAGCAAGCAGCTGATCCCCGCCACAGGCCAGTAAAAACTCCCGGAATGTCATCGGATATAAATCGCAGAAATCTACCTTCCCCACCGGAAAGGAAGTTCCTTCGCGCAGCGCGATTCCCAAAAGCGAGCCTGCCGCTATAATCTGAACATGTCGTTCATTATAAACGCAATTTTCACCATTTACAACCCATCTAATCACATTTTCCGAAGGAGTTTTCCCTCATTCGATCACATTTTCCGAAGGATCCTTCCACTCTACGAAAGAAAGCAGAACCGTGATTTTCCTTTCTCCTCTCACCATTCTGCTTTCCGTCCTCTTCGTTCCCGTCTCTCTACACCGGCAGCCATCCCAGCATCTGCCCGATCCAGTATAGTATCCCCAGCACCCAGCTTGTGAAGATCCCGTAAAGGATCACCGGGCCGGCGATCGTAAAGATCTTGCAGCCGATGCCGAATACCTGCCCTTCGTCCTTGTATTCGACCGCCGGGGCAACTACCGAATTGGCAAAACCGGTGATCGGTACCAGCGCTCCGGCTCCGCCCCATTTTACCAGCTTCGGATAAAGGTTCCACCCGGTAAACAGCACGGACAGCAGAATCAGCTCCAGCTGTGCCCAGGTCATCGCCGTCTCCTTCTCCATTCCCCAAAACGTTGTCATTCCCATGACGGAAAGCTGTCCCAGCGTGCAGATGCAGCCTCCGGTGACAAATGCCTTTCCCATCGCCGCCCACAGACTGCGCTGCGGCGTCACGCCCTTCACATACTGATTATAAGCATCTTTATTGAGTTCCATCGCTCTCATTCCTTTCCGTTTTTCATGCGCCCATATCCCGCGCAAAATACAGCAGCGCCCCCGTCAGCTTTCCCGCAGCAATCGCCAGGATCAGATACTGCAGACCGACTGCCAGATGGATGCTGTGACTGATTACCGGCAGAGTCTTCACCGTCTCCGCAAGCGACATGACCAGGCAACCGACAAAGATCCCCACCGCGAGACCGAAGGTTCCCAGAAGCACATTCCCGCCCCACAGCAGGGGAAATTCATAAATATCGGAGACATTGCCCCAGACGCCGCCCAGGATGATCAGCGTTTCATAGAGGCGAATCCGCGCGCGCGTCCGGGTCTTGCCGATCAGCCGCGGGAACACGCCGATGATCACCAGAAAGGCAAATACGCCCGCGGCGACAATCCCTCCGGCGCCGCCTCCGACCAGCGCAAGCACGGCGGACTGCGCGAAAACGCCCGCTCTAGCGAACATCGACCTCACGCTCCTTCCGCTCGCTGTCCTGGATCAGTGTTTTGGCAATGTTTTCCTCATAGAGCCGCATCTCGACCTCCAGCGGCGTCGGATCCGTATTCAGCTTCCACCCGGCAAAATGATTAAAGAACAGCAGAATGCCGACCGCCAGGCCAATGGAATAGCTCAGCTCCAGTATCGTAAAGCCGTCCGATTCTCTCCCGGTAATCAGCAGATACACTTCCCGGAAAACGTCGTTCACATTCACGTCATTGTTGAAGGTCATGATCGCAAACGCCGCCCCGCAGAAACAGACAATGCAGACAAAAATCGTCTTCAGCCACTGCCACCAGAGCCTGGGCGGCTGCGGCGGCCGGTACGCGACGACAAACTCCGATTTCCCGATATTGCTGACCTCAACCGACGGATCCAGCGCTTCCAGGCCGCGGATCACCTCTGCGGCGGAGAGGATGATATTGCATTCGCCGCCCTGCGGGACATTCAGAATTTTCAGTGCCCTGCAGCGGTTCTGGACCGCCTGGTTTTTGCAGTAAACGTCAGCTACATCTTTTAAAAATACCGTCCTGTCGCACACCTCGCTCATCTCGCGCAGGTTCAGATAGACCATATTGTTCCCCGTACTACGCGCCTCCTTAAGCGAACCGCAGAGCCCGCAACGATTCCATTACCAAAGTCCCGTCCATCACCGGCTGTCCCCGGCTGCCTGCCAGACAGTGCCAGACTACGCCGCCCAATATCGCCAGACATAACAGCACCACAAAAACACATGCTTTTGATCTCAGAAAATTCATCGCGATCCCATCCTTTCCGCGCTATCATACCCTGCGGATAGTATGGCTTTTTACGCGTTCAAATATTCCCGCAAACGGCGCAGGATCCGTTTTTCCAGCCGGGAAACCTGCACCTGCGAAATATGGAAATCCGCGGCAATCTGGCTTTGCGTCTGATTTTCAAAATAACGGCGCACGATAATTTCCCGCTCCTGGTCTTCCAGCTCTCCAAGCAATTGCTCCAGCATCAGACGGTTCAGCACCTGCTCCTGATCCGCTCGCTCGTCCGGCAGCCGGTCGATCAGGCTTTGGCTCTGGTCGTCGCCTCCGATCGTTTTGTACAGCGATTCCACCTCCGCTCCGGCCTCCAGCGAGGCCGCTATCTCTTCGCGGCTCGCTCCCACGCGCCCGGCGATCTCATCCAGCTGCGGTTCCCGTCCCAGTTCCCACAGCAGTTCTTCCCTCGCGCTGCGCGCGCGCAGACCCAGCTCCCGCAGCGAACGGCTGACCCGTATCATGCCGTCATCCCACAAAAACCGCTTGATTTCCCCGGCAATCATCGGCACTGCATAGGTGGAAAATTTCACTTCAAAATCCAGATTGAATTTATCGACCGCTTTCAACAGGCCGATACAGCCGATCTGATACAGATCCTCCGGCTCACAGCCGCGCCCCAGAAAACGCCGCACAACGCTCCAGACCAGGCCGGTATTGTCCAGAACCAGCTTTTCCCGCGCCTTGCCGTCCCCGGCGTGCGCCAGAGCGATCAGTTTCGTGGTTTCCTCCATTCCAGCCACCTGCCTTATACGCTCTTGCAGATCTGTTTTTTCAGGGTCACCCGCGTGCCTTCACCCGGAGCGGACTCCACCTGTACCTCGTCCATGAACGCTTCCATGAAGGAAAATCCCATTCCGGAGCGCTCCCCGCTCTTATCGGTCGTAAACATCGGCTCCATCGCCCGCCGCACATCAGATATCCCGACGCCCGCATCGCTCACCCGGATTGTCAGCTGCTGTCCGTCGATTTCCGCATCAAGCCGGATCAAGCCGTTGCCACCCCGGTAACCGTGGATCTCCGCATTCGTCACCGCCTCGGAGACCGCCGTCTTGACGTCCTCGATTTCCTCCAGCGTCGGATTCATACGGCTCATAAAAACCGCGGTCACCACGCGCGCAAATTCCTCATTCTTTGAAAGACTCTCCAGTTCCATCCGAAAACGTTCCATACCGCATCCTCCATCTCTTTCCCATCGTTTCTTCCGCCAGTCTGCTCCGCCCATTTGTTCCCGCTGTCCGTTCCGGTTCGTTTTCCGGCCCATCAGCCGATGACCGCCGCTTCCTTATCATCATAATGTTCCATCAGCCGCTCTACCCCGCTCTGCGCCAGCACGCGCCCCACCTGGGCGCTCGCCCCGTACAGCGTCACCTTGCCGCCGCTCGCCTTCATCTGTTTGTAACGGTTTAAAAGAACGCCGATCCCGGAAGAATCCATAAACTCCGTATTCGAGAAATCGAACACAATCCGATTCACATAATTCTCCGAAAGAAGAAGATCCGTCTCATAGCGGAGATTGCGGCAATTGTGATTGTCCAGCTCCTTCGGCAGGTGGATAATCAGCACATGTGCCCTCGCCTCATAATAAAATGTCTGTGACATAATGGTTGTCCTCCTTTTGATCCTGGCATAAACAACAAGAGAGGATACGATGCTTATTTTCCATCGTATCCTCTCAAATTAACTGTTCTTCTGTAATTATAAAATCCCGCCCTGCGGATATCGCAGGTCTAAAGACCGGTTCTAATATCCTCTCTGCTCGCGCGCCGCTGGTACGTACTCCGACTCCGGATCATTCATGATGATCTCGCCGAAGCATTCGTTGGCCGCGTCGGTGTCGCCTTTCGACTGATAAGCCATACCGAGCTTATAGAGTGCCGCGGTATTGTCGCTGCGAATCTGCAGGCTTTTCTGATAGTACGTGATCGCCTGCTCCGTGTTCCCTCCATCGGCCATCGTATCGCCCAGCTGTTCCAGCGCGAGATATCCGTTTTCCACCATATCCTGCTCAATCCAGTCGACCGTCGCATCGACAACACCGTCGTACAGCACGGAAGTATCCAGATCCACATAGAGCAGAGCTGCCGCGCCCAGGTCGCCGTCCCGGTAGGCCTGCAATATCTGAATCAGGCTCCGGTACTGGCCCAGCACGCCGCCGTTGTCATCGAGCAGCGTTTCCAGCTCCTCCTCCGCCTGGCGCTGCGCGGCCGCCGCATCCTCAAGCTGGCGATTCAGATTGTCAATCGCGAGATTTTTCTGGTTGATCGTCTCCAGATTCGCGATCATTTCCTGATTGTGCGTACGGTTCATGCTTTCCCTGCTTGCCGGCATGACCAGGAAATAGATCACCGCCGCGCCCAGAAGCAGCCCGACGAGAATATTCAGCACCGACTGCCAGCCGGTATTTTCCTTATAACTGGGCGGCATGATAATGTCGTCGTCCTGCATCTGCCGGTGGGAAAAGGCGTTCTTCAGCTTGCGCTTCTCGACGTCAGCCCTGCTGGTATTCTGTTTTACGATCGTCATATAGCGCTGCGCCGTCGGATTGTAAGCGTCCACCTTGAGCGCCTGGTAAAGACAGCGCCCCGCCTTCGCGTAATCCTCGTGCGTAATGTAAAGAAGCGCCAGAAGTTCCTGCGCCCTCACAAAATTCGGCAGCTCGTCCAGCATATGCATCAGCAGAAGAACCGCAAGATCAGCGTTATCATTCTGAGCATAGGCAAGCGCCTGGTTGTATTTTTTTGCCGCCTGATCCGCCAGCTCCAGAAATCCCTTTTCTTTGCGCAGTCTGCCAAGATATTCTTCCGCCAGGTTATCCGTCTCCTGCAGATTCAGACTGATGACCCACTGCGCCAGCGCAGCTCCCGTCTCGCCGACCTCATAGTAGATGAGTCCGAGCAGGTTCCGGGCGTCCGTATGAAATTTATCGAACCGGAGACTGCGCTTGAGCGCGGCAGCCGCACCGCTCAAGTCCCGGTATTTCGCCTTTTCCAATCCTACGTTATAATAGGCGTTGGCGACCCGGCGGCTGTACGTTCTCTCATCCATCTTCCGTCTCCGTCTATATCTGTCCGTCTCGATCTTTTAAAAGCTCCACCATCAGATCCGTCATATCCGTGATGTCCTCTCTGCGGATGGCGTCCTCGACCTCGCCCACCTCAAGGCTTGGCCGGAAGCGTTTCAGTTCCTCCTCGAAATCCAGCATGTATTTCCTCCTTACGCGAGCAGTGCCTTGACCTCACCGATCAGATACAGGGAACCCACCACATAGAGCCTGTCCTCCGGCCCTTTGTGCGCCAGCGCGTCAGCCAGCGCCGCGCGGGTATCGGAAAACCCCTGTGCCGACCGGCAGCCGCTTAGCACAAACTGATTCGCCAAAGCCGCCGCGCCCAGCGCGCGCTCACTCTCCATCTGGGCCACGGTCACGCGCCCCAGCGGCAGCTCTTCGCACAAAAGCGCGATCATCTGCCGGTAATCCTTGTCCGCGACGGCAGCAAAAAGCAGCTGTATCTCCCCCGCGGGCGCCTTCATGGCCTTCACAGCCCGGATAAACGCGGCAATGCCTCCGGGATTGTGCGCGCCGTCCAGCCAGACGCCCGGACGAATCTCTTCCATGCGCCCCGGCCAGCGCACCGTGCTCAAGGCGCGATGACAGAGGGGCAAATCGACCCCGGACACTTTCATCACCTGCAACGCACGCACGGCCAGCGCCGCGTTCATCGCCTGATAGGGCGCCGCGAATGGCACCGCGTCCAGGCCAAGCTCCCGGACCGCCGCCTCGCTCACCGGATACACCGGCGAACCCAGCGCCACCGCGCGCTCACGGATGACCGCCGAGGCTTCCTGCTGATTGTCGTCGTAAATCACCGGTACGCCCGCTTTGATGATCCCCGCCTTCTCCGCAGCGATCGCGGCGATCGTGTCGCCCAGGTAAGCGGTATGATCCAGGCTGATCGCCGTGATCACGCTGGATAACGGCGCGCGGATCACATTGGTCGTGTCCAGCCTGCCTCCCAGCCCCGTCTCCAGGATCACAAAATCCGGTCTCACCTCAGCATAAATGGCCATCGCCATCAGAAACAAAAACTCAAAATACGTCGGATGGCAGAACCCCTGTCCCGTCAGGCGTCTGGTCACCGCCAGCACCTGCTCAAAGCCGTCCGCAAACAATTCCTCGGATACCGGCTCCCCGTCCAACAAAAAGCGCTCCTTCACATCGACAAGGTGCGGTGAAATGAATGTCCCCACGCGGTACCCGGCAGCGGTGAGGATCGCCGTCATGTCGGCGCAGACCGAACCTTTGCCGTTCGTTCCGGCTACATGCACCAGGCGCAGTCCCCGCTCCGGGTCTCCCATCTCGTCCAGAAAGGCGCGCACCTGCTCCAGCGTGTTTTTGTGTCTCGTCCACATCGGGATCCTCAGCAGATATTCCCGCGCGTCCGCCGCGCTTTTCGTTTCTTCCGTCACTGCCTGTCCCTCCGTGGATCGCGATTTTGCCTTCCGTTTTTGCCCCTGCTATCATTCCTATGCAGGATGAGCCGCTTTTATGACTGCAGCTGCGACAATCTCGCCTCAACCTGCTCCATCATCTGCGTGTATTTTTCCTGCTTTGCCCGTTCTTCACGAATCTTACTCTCCGGCGCCTTGCTGACAAAGCGCTCGTTGGAGAGCATGCCGTTAACGCGCGCAAGCTCGCCCGTCAACCGGGTCTTCTCTTTTGTGAGCCGCTCAATCTCTTTCGCCACATCCACCAGCTCCGCGAACGGCAGATAGATGGCCGCTTTGGGGATCACCGCCGATACGGCGTCCTCGCCGATACCGGCCTTGTCTTTCTGCAAGCAGACCTCGCTGGCACTGGCCAGAGAACCGAAGAATGTTCGGCTGTGCTCAAACAGCGCCAGCAGCGCCTCGTCCTCCGAGACCACATAGACCTTCGCCTTTTTGCTCGGCGGAACGCTCATCGAGGTGCGCACATTGCGGATCGCGCGCACAGCCTCCTTGATTGTCTCCACCGCGTACTCCTCCTCGGGGAAATTCCATTCCGGCTTATAAACCGGCCAGGCGGAGATCATGATCGACTCCTCCTCATCCTGCAGGTTGCAGAAAATTTCCTCGGTGATAAACGGCATAAACGGATGCAGAAGCTTTAACGACTGAATCAGCATGGTTTTCAGCGTCCACAGCGCCGCGCCGCGGTCCGCCCCCTCGCCCTTCCAGAGACGCTGCTTCACCATCTCGATGTACCAGTCGCAGAATTCCTCCCAGATAAAGTCATATACCTTCTGCAGGGCAATACCGAGCTCGTACTTGTCCATATTCTCGGTAACGTCCCTGGCCAGCGTGTTCACCTTTGAGAGAATCCAGCGATCGGCCTTCGTCAGATCCGTCCTGTCGCACACGGCCGCGTCGGCCGTCTCCATATTCATCATGATAAAACGCGCCGCGTTCCAGACCTTGTTCGCGAAATTGCGGCTGTTCTCCACGCGTTCCCAGTAGAAACGCATATCGTTGCCCGGCGCATTGCCCGTCATCAGCGTCATGCGCAGAGCGTCCGCGCCGTACTTGTCGATCACCTCGAGCGGATCGATGCCGTTGCCCAGCGATTTGCTCATCTTCCGGCCCTGGGAATCGCGCACCAGGCCATGAATCAGTACCGTGTGGAACGGACTTTTGCCGGTCTGCTCCAGGCCGGAGAAGACCATGCGGATGACCCAGAAAAAGATGATATCATAGCCGGTCACCAAAACATCTGTCGGATAGAAATATTCCAGCTCCGCCGTCTGCTTCGGCCAGCCCAGCGTAGAGAACGGCCACAGCGCAGAGGAAAACCAGGTATCCAGCGTATCCTCATCCTGCGTAAGCTCTGTGCAGCCGCATTTCGGGCATTTCTCCGGTTTGCTCCTGGCAACTGTGATTTCGCCGCAGTCCGCGCAGTAATAGGCCGGAATCCGGTGCCCCCACCAGAGCTGGCGGGAAATGCACCAGTCGCGGATCCCCTCTAGCCAGTGCAGATAGGTTTTGCCAAAGCTCTCCGGCACAAATCTGAGCTCCCCGCTCTTTAACGCCGCGATCGCCGGTTTGGCCATCTCGTCCATACGCACGAACCACTGCTGTTTCACCATCGGCTCCACCGTGGTCTTGCAGCGGTCATGGGTGCCGACATTGTGCGCGTGCGGCACGACCTTCACCAGCAGGCCCTCTGCCTCCAGATCCGCCACCATCACCCTGCGCGCCTCATAGCGGTCCATACCGTCGTATTTGCTGCCGGGACAGTCGATTGTAGCGTCGTCGTGCATGATGCAGATTTCCGCAAGCCCGTGGCGGCGGCCCACCTCAAAATCGTTCGGGTCGTGCGCCGGCGTAATCTTCACGCAGCCGGTACCGAATTCTTTGTCAACGTAGGAATCGGCAATCACCGGAATCTGACGGCCGGTAAGCGGCAGCTCCAGCATCTTCCCGACCAGATCCTGGTAACGCTCATCCTCCGGGTTCACCGCCACCGCGGTATCGCCCAGAAGCGTCTCCGGTCGCGTGGTCGCGATCTCCACGAAGCGGCCCGGCTCACCGACGATCGGATAATTGATGTGCCAGAAGAAGCCGTTCTGTTCCTCATGCTCCACCTCCGCGTCGGAAATGGACGTCTGGCAGACCGGGCACCAGTTAATGATGCGGGAGCCTTTGTAGATATAACCCTTTTCGTACAATTTGATGAAGACCTCAAGCACCGCGTCCGAACAGCCCTCGTCCATTGTAAAGCGCTCGCGCTCCCAGTCCGCAGAAGAACCCAGCTTATGCAGCTGCCGGATAATGCGCGCACCATACTCTTCTTTCCAGTCCCAGCAGGCTTTCAGGAAACCGTCGCGGCCCAGATCATGCTTGTCAATGCCCTCGCTGCGCAGCTTGTCGATGACCTTGACCTCCGTGGCGATCGCCGCGTGGTCCGTCCCCGGCTGCCACAGCGCCTCATAGCCCTGCATCCGCTTGTAGCGGGTCAGGATATCCTGCATGGTATTATCGAGCGCGTGACCCATATGCAGCTGCCCGGTAATATTGGGCGGCGGCATCACAATGGTAAACGGCTTTTTGCCTTCCCGCCTGCCGCGCTCGGCGTCGGCGTGGAAATAGCGGTTGTCCAGCCATTTCTGATAAAGCTTTTCCTCAATCTGCGAGGGATCGTAAGTCTTTGCTAATTCTTTCATCCGTCTGCTCTCCTCCATGCTCTTGATACATTATAGCGGTTCCGGACATTGTATGGAACGACGCCCGGTTCTTTCCTGATTTATAAAATGATCGGCAGCAAAAAACGCCCATCGGGTGCCTGCGCTCAGGCCATCGAGCGGTATTCCTGTTTCCACTGCTGTAAAAGCCTGGCCGCCCCCTGCTGCCGCCGGATCGGATCGCGCGCAAACAGCTCGTCGATCTGCAGCACAGCCGCGGATCCCGACGCCTCCTGCTTTGCCTTCTCGATCGCGGCGTCCCATCCTTCCCGCTGCTCGTCGTTTATCATGGCGGCAATGGGGGCGGACAGTTTTAACCGCTCATCCAGGCGCGTCAGCTCATACATCTGCTCCAACATCCGGGGACTTTTCGCAAGCTCCCATGCTTTCTCGTAAGCGGCCAGCGCCTGCTCCATACGGCCCATGCGCGCACAGCAGGAACCGAAATTGTTCCAGAGCCGCCCGAGAAACGCCTCATTTACATAATCATCCCGCGGCGATAACAGCAGCTGCCGGTACATCCCCGCCGCCTTTTCATAGCGACGCAGGGAAAACAGCTCGTCCGCCTTCATCTTGCCGTACTCTGCCGGATGCTTTTTGCGCAGCGACTGCAACAGCTGCCGGTAGCGGGTAATGTCCGCCGCGCTGTAATAATCGCACTCCTGCAGGATCAACACCAGCGTCTCGTCCGGATTTTCCGCGCTCTTGAGCCAGCGTTCCAGCTTCAGTGCCAGAAAGCCCATATTCAGTTCGTCGCGCAGGAACGCAAGCAGCTCCTCATTTACGAAATCATCCATCACCAGCAACGGATGATTGAAGATGACATAGGAAAGCTCCTGTGACGAGTACAGATGTACCCGCAGCGCTTCCATATAATAAGGCCGCTTTACCTGCTCCTGCCTGCAAAGCCACAGGCTCATAGCATTACCTCCTGCCGGATCTGAGCGTCCGAGGCGGGAAAGAGTTCCCCAAATCCCTCATCCTTCAGCCGGACATCCATCGTGCGTCCATCCAGAAACGCGATCTGAATATTCACGCGCGTCGTCTTCTCCGGACGCCGCGGAAAGCCCTCCAATGGAATCGTAACAATCCGTTTCTTTTTGCTGTCCACCGGTGTGATCACAAAATCAATCGTCTCCTGGGCCTCCGGGATCACATCGACCACCGCGCGACGCTCGTACCAGCTGTCCCCGGCCGCGGCCAGCACCACATTCGTCTCCTGACCGCGATGAAGCACGTTCATCGAGACCGTCGCCTTTAAATGTCCCTCACAGATACAGATAAACGGACTGCCGTTTTTCTCCGGGGAATTTTTGTCAACGAGAATATCCTGGGCGCGCGCAGCCGCCCCGCGCGCAAACAATGCCTGTTCGGTATATACGCGGCGGTTAAAGCAGATCTGTTTCATAAAGCCCTCTGCCCAGCCGCGTTCCTCAAAGCCCTTACCGCTTAAAATCATCGCAGAATAAAGCTTTTTTGCCGTCATCCGATCCGCGCAGGAGCAGAGGATCCGATCCGCCAGCTTCGCGCCCGACGGGGAGTCAAGAATATCAAGATTAAACCCTTCCTCCATCTCCTCGTACTCGGCGACCACGGTCGTCCGTTTGAGTGCGCGCTGCACCTTCATCTCATAGTAACGCAGGCATTCTTCGGAAAGGTCAAACATACCGACCGTATTGTTCCAGATTTCTTTTTTCTGGCTCAATGTATAGTAAATGAAGCTTTCCGGATGGCTGATCACCGAAATCCGCTCCGGCGGTATCTGCAGCCCGGCCATACAGCCGCGCAGAATCCCGATCAGACGCGTATCAAGATGACGCACGGTAAACACAATCTGGCGGAAATCCAGCCTGCCGTACTCCTGACCGGGCAGCTCCAGCACGTGCTTTAAGAATTCCCGCAGCAGATCCGCGGCCTCATAGCGCACGCCGGCCAGCGTCGCCGTCCCCCCGCGCAGCGCCAGCTTCACCAGTTTATCGACAATGATCCCGTCACCCTTAAGGTTGTGCGCGTAGGCATCCTCACCCACATACCAGAGATCCTCCTCGCGGCTGCGGCAGAGTACCGTGGGAATCGTCCACACCTTCTCCTCGCCCGCGCAGTTGACCTGCGTATACGCGTCGCAGAGATCAACGCCAGCAATCAGACCATCCATTTCTTCCCCATACCTTTCCTTCCCCACGGACATTCCGGTTTTCTCCCGCGTATCCGGCTCTGTCCTCCGCGTTTATCATTCCACAGGGAACAACGCTTCCATGACAGCATTATCCGTCAGATAATTTTTCATACGTTCTTTCAGCCGGGTCTCTTCCTTTGCCGCAAGGCACAGGCTCATCTCGTTCAGCGATGTAAAACGCCCGTATGACCCGGTCTGTCCCGGCTCGGTGGAAACGCTCCCTTCCTTTACCAGAGCAGGACTCCCTTCGCGTTCCTCATAAATCTGATATTCGAGGATTTCGCCCTCAAACAGTACCTTCTGCATCACAAACACGCCCGGATAAACACGGCGGAATTCTTCATTGTGATACGTTTCCTCGTCCGGCAGGATACGAATCCGCAGCTCCGGCTTCGCGTCGCGGCTGCTGTGATATTCCACCGCGGCCTTATCCATGACGCTCTCCGGCATCGGTATCAGACGCCCAAGCTCCCGGTACCACGCAAACACCCGGTCTTCGGAGAGCAGGACGGACACCATTTCCACGCAGAGCCTGCTTTGCTCCTCATCCAGTGCCTGCTGCCCGGCATAATGCCGTGCCAGCGCCAGCAGATAGATCGTCGGCTGCTTTTCCAGATGCGCCGCGCTCTGCAGCACACTCTCCAGATACGCAAATACCCGATCCGCCGTCGGCTGGTCTTCCAGAAAGTAAGCGGCAGATTTCATGGTAAAATAGGCGCGCGCCAGCTGATCGACCTGGTTGCCGTTTGCGGCAGCGTACCAGTCAAACACCTGATCGGCACGATCCGTCTCACCGGTAAACAGCTGCTGCGCCAGCAGACGCTCCGGCATATCATAAAGCTCGACGTGCTCGTGCACACCCTGGCTGAGAATGCGGTACATCTGCTTCCCCGAACCATTGAAATGCTCGCAGAGATAATCGAGCACCACGCTGTCGTACTTGCCTGAGGAGAACAGCAGGTTGGCCAGCGACAGCAGTTTTTCATCCTCGTTGAACAGCTGCTGCAGGATCGTGCGCGTACACAACTTCAGAAGCCGCGTCTCTCTCATGCCTTCCCAGCCGCCGTAATGCCGCACGATCTCCCAGGCTTCGCGGATATAATCCCACCCCACCAGAGCTTCGCAGACACCGGCGCGCTCCTCACGGCTGAGCCTTTCCAGATCCAGATCGAGGAAAAACGCGGCATCACCCGTCTTCTGCTCTTCCTCATCGGCCTGGCTGTCCTGATAATAACGGATCACCGCCGAGAGAATACGTTTGCGGTACAGAGGATGCAGCTGCAGATCTTCACCCGCGCGCCGCAGCGTCGCCACATCCGCGCCGCTGCCGATCCCCGCTGTCATGATCTCATCGCACTCCCGCAGCCGCAGCATCGGATGATACGGATAGATCTCGTAACACTGCTCCTCCAGCCTGGGATCCTTTTTCTCCATCGCCGGCTGTCTGCGATAAGGAATATTGGCATAACGGTTGCCATAACCGTCCTGGAACAAAAGCACCGTCCGCTCCACAAACAGCGGCACATAGGCGACGCCATCGCGAACCGGATAGGCGTCCTCGCCCTCCACTTCCTCATAGCAGACGACGACATAACGGATACCGGGAGTTTTCACCCGCACGCGGTAGGAATTGAGGATTCCCGGCAGTACCCGCGCCGCCTGCTTATCAATCATCTCCGGATAAACCATATGCTGGTAAAGTACGACCAGCCGCCGGTTGATCCGCCCCTTCAGCAGCTGCTCCATCGTATACTGCTCCATATCCCGCTCGTACTGCTGATAGATCGGGGAATCCTGCTTTAAATATTTCAGAATGTTTGTATAAAGCACGCTGCGAAGGTCGTCGTCCATCGCCCGCTCATAGGAAAAATAGAGCAGGACCTCCTTCGGCAGCAGGTAAGGATAATCTCGCGGCAGCGAATACACAAAATATTCGTACAGGCGCGTCAGACTGACGCCTTCCCGCAATGCGCGCTCATACCAGGGAAAATCCCCCGGTTTGCGGCAGTCGCCCCGGATCAGGGTCGCGCAGACTGCCATGAGCACTTCCTTCTCCGGATACGCTTCATAGAGCAGTTTCAGCAGGCGCAGCTGCAATCTGCCAAACTGCTTTTTTGTCATCGCAAGACGCGCGGCCTGCAGTGCCAGCTCGCGGCTGACCAGCCTGTGTCTGGCGCCGAACATCAGCACCTGTTCCTCGAAGCACCCCAGACGCGTAAGCAACCGCGGAGAGCTCATGTACAGCCGCAGCGCGCCAAGATAAAGGGTCGGGCTGCAGTTTCCCTGCGAAAACAACTCCGCTTCCATCGCAAGCAGCTTTTCCGGACTGTCCGCCAGCTCCGGCTCCAGCTTCATCCACAGCGCGAACAGAAATCCCGATCGCGGATCCTCCCCGAGATATTTTTTTACCAGACGCAGCAGCGCGGCGGTCTGTCCCTGCCGCTCCTGCAGCTGCTGCAGCAGGTACTGGTAACCGCAATAGTTGACCGGATTTTCCAGACGCGTAGTAACCACATCGGCGCGGCAGCTTTCCAGGGTTTCCAGCGCCTTATCCTTCTGATCCTCAAGCGCATACAGATCCGCGCGCAGCAGCGTGCCCACCGTCGTCTCACCGTATCTGTGACGCGCTCCATCCAGCTCCTGCCACATCCGGTCGATAAGCTGCCGCTCTCCCCCCGGGACGCCAATCTCATATTCCAGACGAAGCGCAAGATAGGCTCCATACCCCTCCCGCGCCATTCTCGCCGTATGACCGCTCTCCTCATCCTGCCCCTGCGCTTCCACACGCACGGACAAGTTTCCGCGAATGGTGCTCACCGTCAATGAGCCGAGGTTTTTGCCGCCGTGAAGACGCGCCAGGTTGATCATAAAGGGGACATGGCAGACCCCTTCCGAAAAGTCCCGGCTGTCAAAGCTTTTTTTTGATAATTCGATGAAATCGCCGTCCGCAGCGACATCAAAACGCACGTAACCCCACGTACTGGCACGTACCAGCAGCTCATCCTGCCGCGCCTGTGTCAGATCTTCATAAGTCCGGGCGCTCTCGTCCATCTCCAGATCTACCGGTTCCTTCGCTTTTAAAGCAACAAGAAACTCCTCCAGCTGATTCGGACGGTTGGGGCGGCCGCGCAGGCCGTCATAAAGCGCGCGCGCATGCATGTCACGCATAAACGGCGCGTCCACAAAATCCTGATATTCAAACAGGCGTAGCGCGGTCTCCTGATCTCTGAGAGTCAGCTCTGCAAACTCCCGGGCGGTCGTCAGACTCTGCAGCAGACGCCCGGAAACGCCATATTCCATCGTAAAATGATAGGGGATCTTTTTCTCACCTGCACTGGTAACCAGATAGAAGGCGCCGTCGATCGTATCTCCTGCCGTCAGCCAGGAAGTATCGACCTCATAGGCAAGAAAATTGTATGCGCCGCCAAACGCACTTTCGCGTACACAAACACGGGGATTGGAAGAATACACCAATCCCTTGAGATATCTGCCTTCCGTATCTGCGATATGCAGTTGCCCTGAGGCGGTCTCGCCCACATGCAGGGTCTCATCAATCTTCTCCGGACGCAGAACGAGATCTGCACGCTCCGTATCGATGATGCCCTTGGCCAGCCGGTTGATCTTTTCTCTCATGGTATCCCCTGTTTCCTTACACGGCACGGTTTGTGCCGTACCGATTATCTTACCATATTTTCACTTGATTTAAAAGGAGTAAATTGGTATGATTAAAAAAAAGTTAAATGGAAAAGAGGCCGCCCATGCTATCCGAACCGATGACGCTCTATAAGCTGATGAACCTTTATATGCTAAAGCAGGTCAACTCCCCACTGACCAGCGCCCAGCTCTCCGACTTTTTCCTGCAGCACGAATATACGAACTACTTTACCTTGCAGCAGGCGTTGAGTGAACTTGCGGAATCCGGTCTCGTGCGCACGGAATCCACACACAACACCACCCGCTATGAAATCACGCGCGAGGGCGAGGACACGCTGCGCTTCTTTGGCAAAAACATCTCCCCGGCCATCGTCGCCGATATGGATCAGTATCTGAAGGAAAATCGTTTCCGCATGCGCAATGAGCTCGGCACCACCGCCGATTATTACAAGTCCACCAACCAGGATTACATTGTCCACTGCGAGGTGCGCGAGGGCAGGGAAACCCTGATCGATCTCAATCTCTCGGTTCCCGACCGGGAACAGGCCGAGCTCATAAGCAGCAACTGGAAGAAAAACAGCCAGGAAATCTACGCCTTTGTGATGAAAACGCTGATGCGGACATAAAAACGCCGACGCGGGCGTAAAAACTCTCGCGAGGCATCAAAAACGATTCAGCAGGCATGCCTGCCGAATCGGATAGCCCGGCTTAAACAGCCGCAAGCAGCTTTTCAAAACGCTGCATGGCCTCGATCGTATTTTCGCGACTGCCAAAGGAGGTCAGACGGAAGTAATTTCTGCCGTTCTCCCCAAAACCGGCTCCCGGCGTGCCGACGACCTGCGCGTTGCTCAGCAGATAATCAAAGAATGCCCACGATTCCATGCCGTCCGGGCATTCAAACCATATGTAAGGCGAATGCACGCCGCCAAAGAAGCGGATGCCGAGCTTTGTGAGCGTATCCGCGATCACGCGCGCGTTTTCCTGATAATACGAAATGTTTTCCTGGCACTGCCGCATGCCTTCCTCGCTGAAAACAGCCTCGGCCCCCTTCTGCACGATATAGGAGGTGCCGTTGAATTTGGTGGACTGGCGGCGGTTCCACATGGCGTGCAGCGACATTACGGTACCGTTGGACGCGGTAAATGTCAGCTCGCGCGGCACGACGCAGTAGCCGCAGCGGGTGCCGGTAAAGCCCGCGGTCTTGGAAAGCGAACAGAACTCGATCGCGCAGCGCTTCGCGCCCTCGACCGCATAGATGCTGCGTGGCAGTTCCGGATCTGTAATAAACGCCTCGTAAGCCGAATCAAACAGGATCACCGCCTCATTGGCGATCGCGTAATCGACCCAGACCTTCAGCTGTTCCTTGTTGTAAACCGCTCCGGTAGGATTATTCGGCGAGCAAAGGTAAATAATATCGGCATGGACGGACGCATCTGGCATCGGCAGGAAGCCGTTTTCCGCGTTGCCGGCCATGTAGGCAATCTGCTTCCCGCCCATAATATTGGAATCGACATATACCGGATAGACCGGATCGGGGATCAGAATAACGTTGTCCACGTCAAACAGCTCGGAAATATTGCCGGTGTCGCTCTTGGCGCCGTCTGAGATAAAGATATCCTCAGCGTCGACCGAGACGCCGTTTCGCGCGTAATAGGCGGAAATCGCCTCACGCAGAAACGCATATCCCTGCTCCGGGCCATAGCCCATGAAGGTATCGGCGCTGCCCATGGCTTCCACACCCGCGTGCAGCCCCTCAATCGCCCGCGCGCCGAGCGGCCTCGTTACGTCGCCGATGCCGAGGCGGATCACCTTCTGATCCGGATGCGCCTCCTGGTAGGCGGCCACACGGCGGGCAATCTCCGCAAACAGATAATTTTCCTTCAGATTCTGATAATGTTCATTTAATTTTGGCATGGGTTCCCCTCCTGTCATCACGATGTCCGCGGCGGCGGACGTTTTCCGTTTCTGGTGTCGATTCTAGCAAAGAATAAAAGTCACGTCAAGGTCGCCAAAAGCGGATTTTTGTGCTATACTACCGCTATGAGAAAAGGAAACTCCAAAGTTGCCAAAACGATCAGCAACGGTAAACGGCAATAACCCAAAGGGCGGAGGAATTGCGATGACCTGTCGCGAAGCGGAAAAAATGGTAATCCCCTATATTGACGGAAAGCTGGGCGAGGACGAGCTGGAACGCTTTCTGAAGCATATCAGTTCCTGCCCCTCCTGCATGGAAGAGCTGGAAATCTATTATACGGTATTTCAGGGGTTAAAGCAGCTGGACAACGAATCGGACAACATTTACGACATCGCCGGTGCCCTGGAGGACAGCCTTGAGGATTCCTGGGTGCGGGTGAAAACCACACAGCTGCGCCGGGTGATCTGCTACGCGGCGGACACCCTTGGCCTGACCGGGCTGGCGACGGCGCTGATCCTGCAGCTGCGCATCTGGCTGCAGATGGGGCTTCTGTGAGACGGATGAGACTTCTGTAATGCAAACCGGGCCCCTGGCCGCGCGAACGTCTCATCCGTGCGCCGCGAACGCCATATAATAAGGAGATCGATGACCATGGACAAGCTTGTGCTGATTGACGGACACAGCATTTTAAACCGGGCCTTTTACGGCATCCCGGACCTGACCAATTCGGAGGGGCTCCACACCAACGCGGTGTACGGGTTCCTCAATATTATGTTCAAAATTCTCGAGGAAGAGCAGGCGGATCATCTGGCGGTCGCCTTTGACCGGAAAGAACCGACCTTCCGCCATAAGCGCTACGCAGAGTACAAGGGGACGCGCAAGCCGATGCCGCAGGAGCTCTCCGAGCAGGTACCGCTGATGAAGGATGTACTCACGGCGATGGGCATACCGATCATGGCGCTGCCCGGTTACGAGGCAGACGACATTCTCGGCACCGTGGCGAAACGCACCGCCGGGGACGGCGTCGAGGTCTCCATCGTCTCCGGTGACCGTGACCTGCTGCAGCTGGCCGATGAGCACATCAAAATCCGCATCCCCAAGACGACGCGCAGCGGCACTGAGGTGAAGGATTATTATCCGGAGGACGTCAAACGCGAGTACCAGGTGACACCGGCGGAGTTTATTGACGTCAAGGCGCTGATGGGCGATGCTTCCGACAATATCCCCGGCGTACCCTCGATCGGTGAGAAGACGGCGACCAGCCTGATCGCCGCCTACGGGAGCATCGAGAACGTGCAGGCGCATCTGGATGAGGTGCGACCGCCGCGGGCGCAGAAGGCGCTGGCCGAGCATTACGACATGGCCGTGATGAGCAAGGAGCTGGCGACGATCTGCATCAACTGCCCGATCGATTTTTCCTACGAGGACGCCCGGATTGAAAATCTCTACACACCGGCCGCCTACGAATATATGAAACGTCTGGAATTCAAATCAATTCTGCCTCGTTTTGATTTGCAGGCGGATCATGCCGCCGCGCTCGAGGAGCACTTCTGGTCCGTGGCGGATCCCACGGGTGCGGAGGAAATTTTTGCAAAAGCCCGGCAGGCAAAACGTCTGGGCTTTCAGCTGATTCTCTCCGCGGCCGGCGTACAGGGGTTAAGCCTGTGCTTTGGCGAGGAAGATATCTATCTGATTTTCGCGGGCGATGTGACCGCAAGCAGCGATCTCTACACGCAGCTGCGCGACCTGCTGGACGGGCGCAGCTTATCGGATGCAGCCATAACCCTGGATCTGAAGCCACAGCTTCCCGCACTCGGGCTGGACTACGACAGCCCGGTGCTCGACGGGAGCCTGGCCGCCTACCTGCTCAACCCGCTCAAGGATACCTACGCTTACGATGACCTCGCCCGCGACTATCTCGGCCTGACGGTGCCGTCCCAGGCAGACCTGCTCGGCAAACGCCCGCTCGGCGAGGCTCTGGCCGAGGGGGAGGACAAAGCAGTAACCTGCGCCTGCTATATGGCCTACGTCGCCTGGAAAGCGGCGCCAAAGCTTTGGGCGCGTCTGAAAGAGACAGGGATGCTCACGCTCTACCTCACGCTTGAGATGCCATTGGTCTACAGCCTCTCGCATATGGAGACCGCGGGGATCCGCGTTGACCGCGCCCAGCTCTGGGAGTATGGCGAAAACCTACGTGTGCAGATCGCCCAGCTGGAAAAAGAGATCTACGAGCTGGCCGAAGGTCCGTTCAACATCAATTCCCCGAAGCAGCTCGGCGAAATTCTCTTCGACCGCATGAAGCTGCCGCACGGCAAGAAGACCAAGACCGGCTACTCGACAGCGGCCGGCGTGCTGGAAAAGCTCGCGCCGGATTACCCAATTGTACAGAAAATCCTCGACTATCGGCAGCTTGCCAAGCTCAACTCGACCTACGCGGAGGGGCTGGCCGCCTACATCGGCGCAGACGAGCGCATTCACGGCACGTTCAACCAGATGATCACCGCGACCGGCCGCATCAGCAGCACGGAGCCAAACCTTCAGAACATCCCGGTACGCATCGCGCTGGGCCGGGAGATACGCAAAGTTTTCGTCCCCGAAGACGGCTTTGTATTTGTGGACGCGGATTACTCGCAGATCGAACTGCGCATTCTCGCCCACATGTCCGGCGACGAGCACCTGATCGCAGCCTACGCAAACGCGGAGGACATCCACGCGATGACCGCCTCCCAGGTTTTCGGTGTTCCCATCGACGAGGTGACGCCCCTGCAGCGGCGCAACGCCAAAGCTGTCAATTTCGGTATCGTCTACGGTATCAGCGCCTTCGGATTAAGCGAGGGCTTGAGCATCTCGCGCAAGGAAGCGATAGCCTACATTGACCAGTATTTTGAGACCTACCCCGGCGTCAAAGCCTATCTGGACGCCCAGGTGGAGCAGGGAAAAAGCCAGGGATACGTCACCAGCCTCTACGGGCGGCGTCGGCCCATTCCGGAGCTCAAATCCTCAAACTTCGCGCAGCGGCAGTTTGGTGAGCGCGTGGCAATGAACTCGCCGATCCAAGGAACGGCTGCGGACATCATGAAGCTCGCGATGACCGCGGTCGACCGCGAGCTGCGCAGCCGGGGCATGCGCTCCCGCGTCGTACTGCAGGTACACGACGAACTGCTCGTGGAAACCTGGAAAGACGAGCTGGACGTGGTACAGACCCTGCTGGTAGAAAAAATGTGCGGCGCGGCGCAGCTACGCGTAACGCTCGAGGTCGAAGCCCACAGCGGCGCGACCTGGTTTGATGCCAAATGACGTTTGATTCGAGACAAAAGGAACTCACAATGGAAACCAAAACAGAACTCACCGCGCTCCTTCAATCCGAACCGCGCGACGCCCGCCCGGCCGTCCTCGTCAGCGCCTGTCTGCTGGGCGTCCACTGCCGCTACAATGGCGGCGGCGAATGGAACGAGACCGTAGCGGCGCTTGCGCGCCGGGCCGAGCTCATCCCGGTCTGTCCGGAGATTCTTGGCGGCCTGCCGACTCCACGCTGTCCGTCGGAGATCCAGGCGGACGGCAGAGTCATGATGCAGGACGGCACGGATGTGACAGCTGCCTATGCGCGCGGGGCAAAAGAGTCTGTGGAGCTTGCGCGGCGCTTTGGCTGCCGTCTGGCGGTACTCAAGGAGCGCAGCCCTTCCTGCGGCTGCGGCCGTATCTACGACGGCAGCTTCACGCACACGCAGATTCCCGGGGATGGCGTAGCCGCCGCTCTCTTAAAAAGCGCGGGGATTGCGGTGTTTGGGGAGAGCGACGTGGCGGAAGCGCTCGCGGACTATCATCTGATCAAACGGGTCATTGGCCTGACCGGCGGCGTCGGAGCCGGAAAAAGCCGGGTGCTCGACCTGCTGCAGGAAGAATTTGACGCCGAGATTCTGCGCGCGGATGAAATCGCGGCAGAGCTTGAGGCGCCGGGTCAGGAAGGACTGCGGCGGCTGGTCGCGCTGTTCGGCGAAGGAATATTGGACGCGGACGGGAAATTAAACCGACCGGCTTTCGCGGCGCGAATCTTTGCCGACGAGACGGCGCTCACGAAGGTGAACGAGGCCATCCATCCACTGACCTGGACCGAGATCCAGCGCCGGGTACACGCAAGCCGGGCGCAGCTCATCGCGGTCGAAGCGGCGCTGTTTGATGAGGAAAGCCGTCATTACGTCGACGAGCTCTGGTTCGTCGACGCCGATGACGAAACAAGGATCGCGCGCCTGATGGAAAGCCGCGGCTACTCCCGCGAAAAATGCCTGGACATCATGCGCGGCCAGCGTGACCGCGAAAGCTTCCGGCAGCTGGCCGATCAGGTGATCGACAACGGCGGCTCCATCGCAGAGACTTACGCACAACTAAAAAAGCTGCTGGGAGAGGGGCTGGACTGAAAATTCCTTTCCGGCAACAAGGAGAATTCCCATGAGACTGGTCAGTATCGCGAGCGGCAGCAGCGGCAACTGTACTTACATAGGTTCCGAACATACGCACATCCTGGTGGACGCCGGGATCAGCAACAAACGAATCGAGCAGGGGTTAAATGAAATTGGCATCAAAAGCAGCGAGATCGACGCCGTCGTCATCACACACGAGCATTCCGACCATATCCGCGCACTTGGCGTCCTGGCACGTCGCCGCGGGCTGCCGATTTACGGCACGCAGGAAACTCTGGAGGAAATCACAGCCGCGAGCAGTCTCGGCGAGATCGACCCGGCGCTGCTTCACGCGGTACTGCCGGACGTGGAATTTTCCATCGGCGACCTGACGCTCCTGCCCTTTTCCATCGACCACGACGCGGCCAACCCGGTCGCCTACCGCGTCCGCAACGGCAGGACGCAGGTCGCTGTCGCCACGGATATGGGACATTATGACCAGTATGTGATCGACCACCTGCAGGGGCTTGACGCCATCCTGCTCGAAGCCAATCACGACGTCCATATGCTGCAGGCCGGTCCCTATCCCTATTTTTTGAAGCAGCGGATCCTCGGCGACCACGGCCATCTTTCCAATGAGAACGCCGGACGGCTGCTCAACTGCCTGCTGCACGACCATCTGAGATATGTCCTGCTGGGACATTTGAGCAAAGAAAACAATTACGAGGCTCTCGCCTACGAGACCGTACGGCTGGAAATCGACCAGGGCGACACGCCCTACCACGCCTCAGACTTTTCCATTTCCGTGGCCGGGCGCGACCGCGTATCGCAGATTATTAATTTATAGAAACACGATCATGTGGAAAATATCCCAAAACACAATCCTTACAGAAAGGCGGAAACGAATATGAACAAGATTATCATTACCGTAGTGGGCAAAGATACGGTTGGCATCATCGCCAGAGTATGCACCTATCTCGCGGAGCATCAGGTCAATGTCCTCGACATCTCCCAGACGATCGTGCAGGAGTATTTCAATATGATGATGATCGCCGATATCAACAACGCGACGGTCGGCTTCGACGAGATTTCCGAATCCCTGCGGCACATCGGCGAGGAAATCGGCGTGGCGGTCAAGTGCCAGCGCGAGGAAATTTTCACCAAGATGCACCGGATCTGAAAGGCGGGACGATAAATGCTGAATTTATTTGAAGTCATTGAGACCAACAACATGATCGAGCACGAAAAACTGGACGTGCGCACGATCACCATGGGCATCAGCCTGCTGGACTGCTGCGACAGCAATCTGGCCGCGCTCAACGAAAAGATATATCACAAGATCACCACCTGCGCGCGCGACCTGGTGCCGACCGGAGAAGCCATCGCCCGGGATTTCGGCGTGCCGATCGTCAACAAGCGCATCTCCGTGACGCCGATCGCGCTGATCGGCGGCTGCGCCTGCAAAACACCGGAGGATTTCGTCACGATCGCGCGCACGCTCGACCAGGCGGCTAAGGAGGTCGGGGTCAATTTCATCGGCGGCTACTCCGCCCTGGTATCTAAGGGCATGACGACCGCGGACAAAAACCTGATTCTCTCGATCCCCCAGGCACTGGCTGATACCGAGCGCGTGTGCAGTTCGGTCAATGTCGGCTCCACCAAAACCGGTCTCAACATGGACGCGGTGCGCCTGATGGGACGGATTGTACTGGATACCGCCAAAGCTACAAAAGAGAACGATTCCCTGGGCTGCGCGAAGCTTGTGGTCTTCTGCAACGCCCCGGACGACAACCCCTTCATGGCAGGCGCGTTTCACGGCGTCACGGAGGCGGACGCGATCATCAACGTCGGCGTCAGCGGCCCCGGCGTAGTGAAGGTAGCGTTAGAGAAAGCACGCGGCGAAAATTTCGAGGTGCTCTGCGAGACGATCAAGCGCACCGCCTTCAAAATCACGCGGGTCGGCCAGCTTGTGGCCCAGGAAGCGTCCCGGCGGCTTAACGTGCCCTTCGGCATCATCGACCTCTCCCTCGCGCCGACGCCCGCAGTAGGCGATAGCGTCGCTGAGATTCTCGAGGAAATCGGTCTGGAGAAGGTCGGCGCGCCGGGCACAACCGCGGCGCTGGCAATGCTGAATGACCAGGTCAAAAAAGGCGGCGTCATGGCCTCCTCCTACGTCGGCGGTTTAAGCGGCGCATTCATCCCGGTCAGCGAGGATCAGGGAATGATCGATGCGGCAGCGATCGGCGCGCTGACCATCGAAAAGCTCGAGGCGATGACCTGCGTCTGCTCCGTCGGCCTCGACATGATCGCGATCCCCGGCGACACCTCAGAGACGACGATCGCCGGCATCATTGCCGACGAGGCGGCGATCGGCATGGTCAACCAGAAGACGACCGCCGTGCGCCTGATCCCGGTGATCGGCAAGTCTGTGGGCGACTCGGTCGAGTTCGGCGGCCTGCTCGGTCACGCGCCGGTTATGCCGGTCAATCCGTACTCCTGCGCACGTTTCGTCGACCGCGGCGGACGGATCCCCGCGCCGATCCACAGCTTTAAAAATTAAACATTTCGAGAGCAGAGTTTACCGCTCTTCCAGAGAGCTACGTGATCTTTATCTGTATGTTTGATCCGTTTGGGAGAGGCCGGTACTGCTATACCTACCGGGAAAAATGCCTGGAGGACGGGGATCTGCCGGGAGACGGGACGTGCAAGATTTTCCTGAATGTCAAGGGGAAAAATCCGGAGGAAGTGCCCAGGGAACTGGTCGACTTCCTGCATTATGTCGAAAAAGCCGAACTCCCGGAAAGCCCGGATGACGGTTTCCTCAGGCACCTGCACGAAAGGATCAGCCAGATTAAACATGACCGAAGGATGGAGGGACGCTACATGACGTTTGGGGAACTATTGGATGAAGAACGCAGGGAAGGCCGCATAGAGGGCCATGCGGAAGGTCTGGCGGAAGGCCAGAGCAGGCTTTTGACGCTGATCAACGCGATGACCGCGGATGACCGGACGGCTGAGATCCCGCGGCTGGCAGAAGATGAGGGATTTGTAGAAGAAATGCTCGCGCAGTATCACATCATCGGTGATGCCTGTGAAGCCTCAAATGCCTGATCTGCCGGAACGTTTCCGGCACCACACCACCGGCAGATTCTTTCTGCCGGGATACTCTTAATATCGGATCATTCGAGATTATCAAATTTTATCGCAACCATAATTTAAAAACAATATACTCAATTGTAAATGGATCCAGACGAACAGGGCTGTGGACAGCGATATTCGCTTTCATGATTTTTTAGAAGAATAATTTTAATTTTAAAAAGAATATTATAAACGTCCAAAAAGAATAATAGTTGACAGAAAGGGTAACCCAATTTATAATGTCAGTGGAAATAATGAATTTTAGTAACAAATACCGTGACAGCGAGGTAAGAATATATGCGCTTTGACCAGGATAAGAAAATTTCCATAATCATTTATCTTTTGGAAAAGATAGACCAGGGTGACAGCAGTATTTCAAAGGCTGTTTCTGATAATTTTTGCATTAACCAAAATACGGTACACCGATATATTAACGAATTGGTCGAGCATGACGTAATCCGAAGGATGAAACGCAATCAGTACGAACTTGTTAGGCAGGTATATGATTATCATTTAAAAAGAAGCAGCGGGGAACTGCTTTCCGATATGTATGCTTATGATACCTGTTTATCGCAACACATGAAACATCTGCCAGCTAATGTACAGGATATCTGGACTTATGCTTTCAGTGAAATGATTAATAATGTCATGGACCATTCCAATGCTGAAAACCTTACTATCCATATTGAACAAGATTACCTGAAAACAACCGTTATGGTTGAGGATGACGGTATTGGTATTTTTAAAAAAATTCAGGATCATTTCCACTTTGGGACGATTGAAGATGCAATTTGCGAACTTTTTAAAGGGAAGCTTACAACAGATACCAAAAACCATTCCGGCGAGGGGATTTTTTTTACTTCTAAAATGATGGATAATTTTTATATTATATCCGGAGGGAAAATTTTTACCATTAATAAATATGACAGCTCTGCAACCAAAGATATCGCTGCAAGGGAAACGGTTGGTACCTGTGTGTTTATGTCGCTCTCTAATTTTACACATAAAGAAAGCCGTGAGGTTTTTGATTTATACGCTGACCCGGACGGCGGTTTTGTTAAAACAACCATCCCGATGAAAAATATTTTTGATTCATCTCCGGTATCCCGTTCACAGGCAAAACGTGTGTGCAACCGCCTCGAAAGATTCCAGGAGGTGGATATTGATTTCGATGGCGTGAAATGGATGGGGCAGGGATTTGCCCACCAGCTGTTTGTTGTCTTTGCGAATGAACATCCGGAGATTAAGCTTGTACCGACAGGCATGAACGATGACGTCCGGAAAATGTATACGCATGTCACTACAGAAATTTAAAATTTAAAGTGAAAATTTCGGGGCAGGTTTCCCTGCCCCTGTTTTATATGCAGATCTTCCTGCCCCTTATCTCAGAAAATTCTCCGCGCAATCACCATCAGCCGCCCATTTTGCAGCGTATACTCACAGGTAACCAGCGCCAGAAGCTCGTCCTCCATGGAAACCCCGACACCAATATTGTAAAAAACATTGCTGCAGATGCTTTCCCATGCCGACGCAAAATTCTCTCCGTCCGCCGGAAAAAGCAGATCCTGCCACAGTACCTGCGTCCCGTCGGCTTCCAGCTTCAACGCCGCTACGACCTCATAACTTCCAGCCTCCGTCAGCGTATCAAACTGGATATAGGGATGCTGCTGATAAAAGGATACGTCCGTATAATTCTGCAGCGCGGCAAACATCCGCCCGTTCTTCATATGATGCCCGTAAATCAGCAGGCTGCTGCGCGGATCTTCCAGAGAACAGGCCGCGTCCAGAAACGGCGTCCCGTAGCTGCTGTCCGCCCCGTTGACGTCCCGGTGCAGGTAATACTCCGGATCCTGCGGCGTCTGGCATACCGGATAGTCGATCGCTGTATCCACAATCCGCACCCAGCCGACGATATCCGGATTCCCCTCCGTCAGTCTCTGATAAATCGGAAAGCGCTCCTTCGCGGCCTCCTCCCAGCGGGCTTTCCACTCTTCCGGCGGAATCCGCTCCTTCAGGGGGACAACCGCATCTGCCTCCTTAGTATCTGTCCTCTCAGCATCTTCCCCATCGCGACTCCCTGCTGCCCTCTCCTCCGTTGACGGAGTCTGCAGCATATCAACGGTATCCGGAAAAAGACCAATCATCTCCTGAAATATCTTTTCCTGACGCCGGTTCTGCATCAGCGTCCTCGCCAAAAGAAACCCGCTTACCAGAAATACCGCCGCGAAAAATACCATCATAAGAGCAAGGAATCGTCGTTTCAACTGTCTTCTCCCTCAGGGACTGATTGCAATCTGCGCGCCTCTCTCCGGATCATCGAGAAGCCCGGTAACCATCAATGTCTGTTTCATTATACTGGATAGGAAGCCAAATGACAATTACCATAAACAGACTCCAATTAAATAATTCTTTTAGCTTCCTGTCTTCTTCCACACAACTGCTGTCGCCGCCAGCAGACAAATGCTCAGCGCCGCGAGACCGGCAAGCAGATACGTGCGTGTCTGGTCTCCCGTCTTTGCCAGGCTCGGCTCCAGGGAATACAGCTCGCCACTTGGACTGCCGCTGCTCACGCTGCCTGAGGTTCCGGAGGATGTGCCCGAACTGCTGCCGGAAGAATCACCGGAAGAACCCGAACTGCTGCTGTTACCTCCGCTATCGCTGCTCGAGTTTCCGTCGGATGTATACCCCGAAATATAGAAGTACCAGTCAATTTTTGAAAGCTGATCCGAGTAGATGCACTTGCCGGTCAACGGGTCACACTCCATATCCGGATCAAGTTCCAAGGTCACCTCTATCCGTCCGCTGGAATCTGGATCTAGGCTGGCGAGTAAAATCAGGTTCTGCAGGTTTGTGCCGCTATAAGAAACACCTGTCGCCTTGCCCTCATAGATCACCTCGCCGTCGTAGGTCACCGTCATATCAATCTGTTCCAGCAGCTCATCCTGGATCACGGTATTGTCATCACGCGAGACGACCTTCATATAAAGATTCATCGCGATACTCGATGTGTTTTCCACCGTCATACCATCGATATAAATTCCGCCCGGCAGCATATCCGTGAAGCTCATAAACCAGTTTCCTTCCTCGCTGCCCGTCTCCGTGCGGTAAGGAATATAACTCAGCTCGCCGCTGCTGCTGTCATATGTAATCGTGAGCGTCTTCTCCAGGTCTGTCGCGTCATACACGCCCTCATCCGCCACATTATGCGCCAGATAGTCGATGACTTCCTCATAATAGCCGTTGGAATACACCTGTTCCACGGCGGCAGTCGTCGCCTGCACCGTGGTCATCCGGATATCCATCGTATAGCGACAGCTGTCGTAACCGCAATCGGAATTGACCGTGCTCTGAGTGACCTGATTATCCCCCTCATACCAGGTTTCCTTGGAAATCACCGTGTTTTCCAGTATCGGATTCATGGTCACGCTTTCCAGGAATACCGGCGTATCCTCGCCCGCCTGGATCACGTCGATGTAGTAGAGCACGTAATTGCCCGAAGCGTCCGGCGTCTCGCTGACAATCAGCCACTTTCCCGCGGCGTCCTCCACCGAATCCACATAATCCGGCCCCAGGCGCAGCCCGGTCTCCGAAGCCATGCCGGAACGCAATACCACGACACTATTTTTATTAAAATTTAATAACGCCGCATACTCCGGGCCATTCCCCGTAGCAACCGTAAGCGGCAGTTCCTCGCCGGCCGCGGCAACCCTTACCTTCTCATCGGCATTTGAGGCACTCGCATAGATATCCGCCCTGCGGATCCAGCTCTGGCCGATCTCTACCCTGGCGATCACCGGCGTCTCACTCTCGCTGTCCGCATCAGATACGTTGTTGGAAACCCAAAACTCCTTCTGTATGGTGACGCCCGGCTGCCAGTTGTCCGGGGCGTCAAACGCTTCCTCCAGGCTCGTCTTGTACTTCTGAACCCTGTACTCATTGCCCGTATAGAGCTCAGACGACCACACCGCGGCCGCCAGGGTCGCACCCACGGATAATGCCGCCAGTACCGCCAGGCAGAATAACCCTATTTTACCTCTTCCCTTCATTTGCCATACCTCTGTCCAATAAAATGCCCAGAATCAGAATCACCGCCATCAGGGCAATCACCGTCGGCTGCCTTCCGAACGTGACAAAATATCCCGCGTACGGGATGCAGACCGTCCAGGTCTTCCCGACGACTCTGCCATAAGAAACCGGCTCGGGGTCTTCACTCTCATTCGCATCTCCCTTAGTAATAAACTCCAGGGAAATATCGTGCTTTTCTACTACCCGGTGCGTCACCATGCTCCCACCCTCGCCCGTCAGGTAAGTGATAGCGTCGCCTACCTGGATAGACGCAAAGGGCGCCGATTTATAATAAATCACGCTCCCCACATGGTAGGTTGGCTCCATACTGCCGCTCAGGACGACCACCGGCCGGTACCCCAGCGCCATGGGCGCTGCGATACACAGGTAGGCGGCAATACACAGGTAGACGGGCCAGGATAGAACATTAAAAATTTTTCTCAGATAATTCATTTTTAATTATTATTTACATATTCCGCATTATTGGTTGTGATATTTGTCAGGTTGTCCTTAACATTTGCCCAGCCTGACCAGCTTTCCGTCACCGCGTCAACCGTAGCCTGCACAAACTCCACCGTGACTGACAGCGTATAGTTGGAATCCGCATAGCCCTTTGCATCGGGATCGATTGCGGAAGAAGACATCCGGTAAAGCTTATCCACAGACGCAAGCGGGAATTGACCTATGCTGTACAGGTAATCCCGGATGTCAGTAATTCCATCCTTATCAGCCGGCCACACATCACCGACACCTGTATAGTCCACCGCAGTCCATGCACTGCTATCCGACGCCGACGGCGCATCTGCGTTACTCGCGCTTGCGATCGCGTAATATTCCGTCGTATCATAATGGCCAAGATCGATATTCGTAGTGACTACGAGGCCATCCAGAAAATTTGTTGTTGTCGACTTTCCGGATCCCGCTTCCTCCAGGACGCCGTTCCAGTACCAATAACCGTCACCCCCGTCAACCCAGCCATCCGCCGTTTCCACGATGTTTTTATGTATTACGGTTCCGTCACTGGCCGGAGTATGTCCGTCGGTATCATCCTCCTGCTGCGCCAGATAATAATCCGGGGAAGCATTTGAGGGTGAGGCCACATCATTCGTAAACAGATTGCTTTCACTGCCGAGCGTTTTGTATTCGCTCCCATTCTTATACTGCCACTTCTCATTCATCTGGATTCTCACCAGCACCGGGTAATCGCCGATATTCTCCGCTTTGACCGTCTTGTCCAATTCCGCGCCCGGCTGCAGATCTTCGGACGGCGGTGTGAATTCTTCCACCAGCGTCGTTTGATAGCTGCCTGTACTCAACGGGTTCCCCAGGCTGACGGATGAGGTATAGTACGCAAACGTCCCTCCGATCAATGCCAATGCCGCAAGACCCGCAATCCCGACCTTTTTTTTGCTGATTTTTTTCATTTTTCCATTCCTTTCCGGATATGTATCAATCCCGCCTGCGTCTAATGATTATCGTCACTCGTCAGATCACTGCCCCAATAGTCCAGTACTGCGCTGCCAAATGCCGTTTCTACCGCGTTTTTGGTCGCCTGTACGGTCTGCGCCGTGATCGTCAGCGTATATTCCGCGTCGCTGTAACCCATACGGTCGGGGAACGCTTTGTCAAGACATTTTTGAGATTTTGTCAAAACTGAACGAATTTGCGGAGGAAAAGTCGCCCAGAACCACATGCCGACAGATATCCCGGAACGCTGATTCCAAAGGCTTTTTCGCGTTTTCGGCCTGCTTTACGCAGACAACATAAGTGGTCTTTCCGATCTTCATCGTATATTTTGAGTTTGTGTTTTCATAATCCATATCGGTATCCTCCTGATTTTCAAAATTGTGTGGTAATGAGAGAGAGCCGGAGAGGGCGTGCCTGACAACGAAGTCCGGCAACGGGCTCCAAAAGACTTTGCACGCTCAATTCCGGCTCCGCAGGTTTTCTGAAATAAATTTTTTTCTGATTTTTCCGTTGCTTTCGTTGTCAGAAGAAAAAGAATCCCGTAAAATAAGGCATTTCAGACGGTTTAGCCTGACAACGCGCCCGACAACGGGCTGACAACCGGCTGACAACGCGCCGCCCATTTTTTACGGATTCAGCCACTCGGCAGGCAGCTCCATCTGGCGGGCTTCTTCCTCCGTCAATTTCTGAAAGCCGTCGTTTTGGCCGACCCCGTTGTCAGGGTTTTCTATCCGTTCCCATCCTTTCTGGCGCTTGTACGGCTCCGGAAAGTGCCGGGGATTGTCAAAGGCTTTCCATCCGGCTGCATAGTTGTTCATGATCGAATTGATATCCCTGATTTCATACTGCTTCGGTTCCTCATAAGACTGGTGCCCCAGCGCTTCATAATAAAGCTGCAATGAGCAGACATTCTGCCCTTTGAAATCATCCAGATAATTCAGAATCCGCATGGCCTGTGTATCCTCCGGCATGAATTCTTTCTGGTGTTCTTTCAGATAGCGCTCCGTCTCCCTGTTCAGTTTCAGGTTAAACTTCCCCTGCCGGTAAAGCACCATGATTTCTGCCCACATCTGGTCAATATATGCCCGCGACGCTGCTTCATCCTCCAAGATGTGAACATCCGCTTCCTCCGGATTGACAAGCACCGGCAGAAAGCGGCGGTTGCCTGTCCGATCAAGTGGAAGAAAATCCAGCGTGTTGGAAGTTCCGCCAAACACACACTGGCGCTTGTAATCCTTTGGATGAATTGCATACGGCACCTTATAGGTGTCTTTCTGGCGGCTTAAGAATGATTTGATATCTTCAATGCTTTTCGCGTTTGCCGTCGCGATCATCTCCGACATTTCCACAATCCAGTGTCCTTGCAGCTTGCGGTAAACATTATCATCCTCCAGACGGCGCAGATCGTCGGTGAACCATTCGTCTTTGATTGCCAGGAACCGGAAGAACGTGGACTTCCCGGCTCCCTGGCCTCCGACCAGGCAGAACATCACCTCAAACTTAGTCCCTGGCTTAAATACCCGGCTGACTGCGCCGAGCATGAACAGCCGGAGCGCTTCGTAGTTGTAATCATTCACCTCCGCGCCCAGGAAGTGGTGCAGGGCGAACCGCACCCGTTCCTGTCCGTCCCATTGCAGGGCGTTCAGGTAATCCCTGATCGGATGATGACGGTATTCATTCGCCGCCACCTTGATCGCGCCGTCAATCTTTTTCTCTGAATACAGGCCGTAATTCCTTTCCAGATACAGCAGTAAATACTGGATATCAACATCGGTCACAAGACTTCCTTCACGATACCAGCCCAGCGGCTTCACGATGTCAATCCGGTCTGTCAGAAGGTTGTTGCTGAACGCGCCGCGCAGCAGTGGATCATACAAAAATACTGTTTTATAGTTGCCCGGCGTGTTGAGAACCTCACCTTTCTTCGACACGTCCAGCAGCTCCCTGACTTCCTCCACCGTCATTTCCTCTGCCATGCTATCGGCAGTGTGCAGGAGCGCTTCTTTCTTTTCCGGCGGTAAATTCTGAAATTCTTCGCTCAATATCCCTCACCTCTTTCCCGTGTTCCGTGACCAACTCTGACCGTTTCTCCATCGTGCTGGACAAAAGCATATCAAGCAGATATTCCACATAGGTCTGCTTTGTAAGTGCCTCTACAAAAAGCGGGTGCCAGTCCTCATCATCTGGCTCTGGCGCGTATTCCGTCCGCCACTTTTCCAGTAGCCGGAGATAGTCAGAGTAAACACGGAAACATTTCTGTTCTGATTCTCTAAACCTTAGTTCCTCAGAAATTTTCTTCTGAACCGGACGGGGAGAGGCGCGGCTCCGGCTTTCATAACTGACACCGAAATCCGCAGCCAGCTTCTCCGCAGCTTCCTTTGCAGACAATCCGTAGAGACGGGAAGTGAAGTCGATCACATCTCCGTCCTCCTGGCAACCGAAGCAGTGGAAGCGCTGCTTATAAATCTTCATGCTCGGATTCTTATCCTGATGAAAAGGACAGCAGGCCATCCCGTTCCGGTTTACCTTCACCCCGTAATGCTCCGCAGCCTGCCGGGGAGTGACAGACTGCTTCACAGCTTCAAATACATTCATCACAATCTCCTTTCTGGAAATAAAAAAAAGCGCCTGACATTCTCATATCGAAAATGGCAAGCGCCGTTTAAAGTTCCATATTCTTTTTTCTGTTTTGCTGTGGCCGGCCTTCCCGCGCCCGGCGCTCCTCATTCTGTTGGTCAGCTTCGACCTTACTTCTCTTGAGAACATCATGGATGGATTCCCTGGCTTTTTCTTTCACCTGTTCCACGCCAGCCGTTCTAGCCTCCGGTGATTTCAGGGCGGCGCTGACTTTTTTCTGAATCTGCTTCGCGGCATTCTTCAAAATCGACTGGACATTATCCAGGACTTTATTGACTGTCGGCAGCACCTTCGGATTGATTTTTGCGTCAGGCAGGTTGAGCTTTTTCCTGTAATCAGCAACCGCAGCAATGTCCTCCTGCTGGGTCTGTTCACGGACTTTTTCGGTCACAACCTCCACGGCCTTGTCATAAGCGGCCTCAGAAACATCCTGTATCAAAGTCTCCATGTCGTCGATCTTCATAGTCAGCTCCTGAATTTTCGTATTCTGTTCAAGAATAATCTCACCCTGATCGGAGATTGCTTCCTCGTTTTTCCGCATGGTGACCTGCTGGGACTGGATGGTTTCATCCTGCTCATCAAGCGTATCCTGCTGGGCTTCAATCGTTTCAGCGTTCTTATTGATCTTCTCGTTTTGAACAACAAGCATCTTAACCTGATCTGAAATTTTCTCCCCCTGCTGTTCAATCGTCCGGTCACGCTCCGCAATTTTTTCTTTCTGCTTCAGCAGGATATAATCCTGTTTCTCCAGATACTTGCGGCCTCCATACTCCGGTTCTTCCTCCAGTTCCAGGCCGTTCTTCTTCGCGATCTCAAAGAGCAGGGCGCGGCAGGCAGAATCAAAAACCATCTTCCGGTTATTGTGCCGCCCCTGCTTCTGATCCGGATAGGGCAGTTCAAATCCCAGCGCTTCCAGGGCTTTCTCCTGCTGGGGACACAACTCCCCATATTTATTTTCACAGTTGAAAACGTGGCGCTCATGAATGTGCGGCGTGCTTTCATCGAGATGGAGCGCCCAGTCCAAAATGTGAATGTGGGAGCCGAACCGTTCCTCCAGTGTACTCATAAACTCCGCGACGACTTTCATCAGAACCTCCGGCGGGACATGATTGTCCATCGTGCCGATCTGGTAGACCGTTTCTTCCGGGCAGGTCTTTTTGTTTTTCCTGATCTGCTCGGCGGTGCGGTTGCGTTCTGTATGCCTGGTCTTTTCATTTCTCGCGTTCTGTCCTTCAATGAAGTCGCGGTAGAAATGCTCATAATAAAGCTGCTCCACATCTTCAAAAGTGTCCGCGAGTTCCGTCTCCGGTTCCATGTGGTCGAACGTCCGGTAGCCGTTGAAAGTGTCCCAGTAGATATTCAGCTTCGACCGTTCCGGGTCAATGTGTTCGCTGTTGCCGATATCAAACCGGCGGTCATTGTGTTTCGGATTGTACACGCCGTTCTTGCCGGCGCGTCCATTGTGCCGTGTCATTCTCATAAAAATAAAATCTCCTTTCCGATTTTTGAGCAAAAAAATAACCGGGTACAATCATGTACTCGGTCTGGAAACGGAAGCCTCGGCCTCCGCAAAAAATATATTTTATTGTGGAAATTCCTGTCGAACTATGATAGGATAATGAGCAAGAGCTACCAGGATGGTAGGCGGTTAGCCCTCGACAGAGGGACTGCACCCTCTGATTACATAGAAACCCGCAAGGGAATCCAGGGAAAGGAGGGCTAAGCCAATGAGTATCGCAGACTTAATTGCAGTGCTGAGCTTCGGCATCGGCTGCTTTTGTGCCGGATATACATTCGGCAAGGATAATCATAAAACGCAGAAATAACCGCCCATGTCGCAAGTGAAGCGGTTATTTCTTTTAACTAAATTATTTTGTGGCTAACCGTCTATCGGTAGCTCCCGGGGGACACCTGTTAGCGCAGGTGTCTTTCCTTATGCTTACTATAGCATGAATTCCAAGACAGTTCAAGAAATTTTTGCTGGATCGGTGCAATCCTGATTCATTTTTTTCAGAAAGGCAGGGCAGCGGTGCTGCTGAAATCGTCTCAACAAGCCTGAAATTCTGAGCCTTTTTGCGACAGATACTACCCAATACGGATTGACGCAAGCATCAATCCTATGTGGGCAAGGCGCTTCGCCCTTGACCCGACGGGGCCTGCCGCCCTCGACCCGCCAAGGCGTTTCACCCTTGACCCGATG
>JAJQAA010000055.1 GCA_021204045.1 Clostridiales bacterium | reverse complement strand
ATAAGGCTGTCCTTTTTGTCTGTCCTGAATATGATACTTTACTGAAGAATTATACATCAATTTATATTTTTTGTGTGGTGTTCGCTTGCCGTCCATGTTATAATGTGATTACGGAAAGACACTGGCATTGTATAGGAGAAATATGGAATTCGCTGAAAAGGGAGTTGATGCTTATGTGCAGTAAGGCAGAATTACAAACCGTATTGGGTAGGGTCCGAGAAGAATCGAGACACATATATGGAAAAAAGCTCAGTCGGATTATCCTGTACGGTTCCTATGCAAGAGGCGATAATACAGATGAGTCCGATGTGGATATCATGATCTTATTAGATTGCGATAAAGATGAGGTGGAGGAACTGAGGGAGAAGACATATGAAATGGCAAATGATATTTCGCTGGATGAAGATGTCTTCCTTTCAGTACTTTTAAGGGACAAAAAGCATTTTGAAGAAAATCAGGATTTCTTGCCTTTCTATCGAAATATAGTGAAAGATGGGGTGTCGATATATGGATGAGAGAAAGCGTGATCTGTGTAAATACAGATTGGAAAAAGCAGAGAATTGTCTGGCTTCATCCCGTATTTTGGCAGATTCCGGAGATTATTATGGTGCGGCTAATCGTTCCTATTATGCAATATTTCATAGCATAAGGGGGATACTGGCCTTAGAGGGCGTTGATTTCTCCAAGCACGCAGGTGTAATGGCGCATTTTCAAAAGGAATACGTGAAAACAGGGATATTTGATAAAGAATATTCTAAAATTTTAAGAGAAGCGTTCGATGTGAGGGCAGATGTGGACTATGACGACTATTATGTCATATCTAAGGATAAAGTCGAGCAGCAGATAAGTCATGCACAGTTTTTTGTAGAGGGAGTCACACAGTATATTAAGAAAACCATGGAGGAGACGAAGAAAAATCAAAAGCCCAAAGTCTGATTAGAGAATGGGCCGGTGAGTACAAGACCGACATTATGAAAATGTGGGATACCAAGACAATTAAAAAACTTGCCCCGTTAGAATAATGCGAGGGGAACGAAAACCGAATAGTGGCAAGCCTTTAGGAGACTATCGCGTAGAAAGCTTGAGTAAGTATGAGATTGCTGATTGATACAGATGTAGTGTTGGACGTTTTGCTCAAAAGGCAGCTATTTTAGAACAGCCGAAGGTGTATTATGTGTGAAAGAATTATTTGATTCGTAAAATAACCGATGCTAATATAGCATATGAGAAAGGATATCCTGGGAGCAGGGTATCCTTTTTTGCATGTCTGTGAATAGCGGCTCTTGTTGATTAAGTGATTCACTGATAACAGCACAAGGGGAACTTCAAAAAACGAAAGGAGAATAGTGATGAAGAAGGCAGCCGTTACGGGTGGAGCTATCCCTGTTATTAACAGCAAGACCATGATGCAGGAAGAAGGAGAAAGGGAACTGGCAAGGCTGCTTCAATGGATTGTGGAGAATCAGGAAAAATGGAAATATATCTGCAATCCTGATTTCCTGGAATTGCCTGTCAGAGAAAAACTGGAACTGATTGAAAGCCTGGAAGAAGCAGGGCTGTATTCTGTGGCGTACATCGTATTTAACTCGGATTGGAGCAGCTCACGATCAATGGAAGCTGTCAGGGAACGGTTTGTAAATGATCTGGTATCGGAACTTCCGCAGGAGCAGCTTATCAAACGGATGAAAAATGCTATGCGTAAGTATGCGGCGAAGGAATTGGAAGAATAGCAAGAGAAGTAAATAAAGAAAATGAAAAGCGGCTGGCCATTGGTGTCAGCCGCTAAAAGGTCTTACTTATCGTCAACATCATTTATTTTTTCAAAGAGATCGCCAATCGGCACATTCAGAATCGTACTGAGTTTATCCAGTGTCTCAAAGCGGATGCTGGACGTCTTGTTTTCCACAATATTTTGAAAATTGCGGTAACTTAGCATATCCATTCGTTTATAGAGCCAATACTTTGTATGGTTCTGTTCTTCCAGTATCTCTAAAATTCGTAGCTGTACCATAAGATTTCCTCCGTTCATATTATATGGGATAAGTTCTCTGAAAATAATTCATTTAAACACAACTTTTGCTTGAATAACTTGTTTAGACATAATATAATTACGGTAGTGTTTGTGGTGGGATTTTAAATTCATGTAAAGTGAAAATAGAAGTTTATATGGAGGAGGAGAATTCTATGGCACTGGTTAAATGTCCTGATTGTGGGAAAATGGTATCATCGAGAGTAAAGGTATGTCCTGAGTGTGGATGTCCGGCAGAATTTTTTGAAATAGGTGAACAGACAGAGCAACCGATTACTGAGGCATCGGAAAGTATTAAAGAGGATAGGCAAATTGTATTCAATTTTAAACAATTCAGTATTAAATATCCTGTGGATGCGGAGCTGTATGCAGGACTTTATGGAGATTATGTAAAGCTCGGTTTCGAAAAATTTGAACTTTTATGTGATGTATATAAAAAGTTGGGAACTGCTGATTCTGTTGCAAAAAATCTTGCAACAGAGGCACAAAAAATGGTAGATGATCAAATTGATGCTATATTGAGAGATTTATATGCTAAAGGTTTGTCAATGACCATGAAGCAGTTTAAAATCAAGTATGGTGATAAATATCCATTGGATTACACTGATTTTATGGATTCATTTATGGAAAATTACAATAACATTTTGGGTTTACAGCAGGATATGGCGCATTCGCGTGCGGCTGCCTACGCAAATAGAGGAAGATGGGTAGGTGGTGGTTTTGGAATGAAAGGAGCAGTTAAGGGGGCTGTACAGGCTGGGGTTCTAAACATGGGAACCAGTGTTTTAAGCGGAATTGGAACTATGGTTGTTGGTTCAATAGATGAGGGCTCAATAGACAAAAAGAAGGAAAAGTTATATAACAATGAGTCAATTATGATTGAAACTTGCGAAGGCATCATTACATGTATGAATGGGCTTTTTTTGGCTTATACAGAAGAATTGGATGGTATTGGTCAATTGGGAAATAAAATAAATATTGACTTGGAGCAGGCTAACGCAAAATTTGAATCGGCCATGACTTATGAAAAAGATAGGGATAAATTATTTGGAACCGTAGTGGAATGTTTGGGATTATATCCTTCTTCACGGGAATTTTATGATGCGATCGAAATGGATTTGGAAGACACTGAGGCCTGGAAAGCATTTAAAGAATATTGGCATTTGGACTTTTTATACAAAGAAAATGAACGGGCATTTTTGAAAACACCAGTTAAATTGAATATAGGGAATGGCAAACCGGGGAATTTAAAATTGTTACAGGATGTATTAGTGTTTACAGGTGATGATCCAGCTGATAATAAAAAGATACCTATTGGTTCTATAAAAAAAGTGGAAGATTGTGGAAATAGGTTTGAAATCACTATAAAAGGTAAGTTTTTGCTGGTGATATTTGTAACTCCGCTGAGTGATATCTGGACTCGGGTAATCGAAGACGCTATTAATGGAAAATACGAAAAGATAGATTCTCAGAGCGTGTCTGCAATTGTTGAAAAGAAAAAAGAAAAGCAAAAAGCTGTAGAGGAAGAGGCTAAGGCATACATACTTGCAAATTATACGGTAGAACAGAAAAGTGAGGCTGTAAGTTATTACAGAAAACAGGTTGGAGCCTCATTGCAGAAGTCCAAAAGTTTTGTGGACAGCCTGTTTGCAGGAGAAAAATCTCAAACGATAAGAACAAAAATATATCCGGGGACAGAAGAAATAAATAAGGGAATATTTGAAGGTGAAAAGGCAGTACTATGTGCAGGTGATGATGACCGGGGATATATGATTTTAACGACAAGAGAACTGATACAGATAGATGTAAAAAAGAATCGGGCGTGGAGATATGATATTTACAAGATGTCAAAATTACAAGTCGGTCTGCTTGGTCTTATAAAGTTCCGTTATCCATATGGTGTGCTGGGAAAACAGGATCGGCGTGTTTCGGCACTGGGATTGAAACCTTCTGTTGTTGTTGAAAAAATACAAAACATGCAAAAAGGCAATTTTTAATGTTGTTGCTTAGGAGGAGAGAAAAATGTGCAAAAAGAGAAAAATTTTTATTATAGGGATAGCCGTAGTTGTTACAATGTTCATGACTCAGTGTAGCAGTCCTAATACAGATGTTTCAGAGACGGGAACAGAATTATTGGAAAGTTTTGATACAGATGATAATTTAGAGGAAAGCAAAGACTTTTTGGAAGGCGTTTCTGATAATTATAAAAATGTATCTGGAATGGTTGATACAGATAGAGTTATCAATGATTATCATGAAAAAGGTTATACATATGTATGGCTGGAGTCACATGAGGTTAAGGCATCCGATGGTAAAAAAGTTGGAGAAAGCGGAACACAAGATATTATTAAATTAAAAGCAACTTATGTTGATAAAGATAATTTGTACTATTTTACAGAAGAGATATCAGCCATATATATGTATTGGGGAGATGCAATTGGCTGGGCAAATAACTATGATGCAGGAGAATTGCTGGAATGTGATGTAACTGGTTTTAATAATACATACTGGAAAGTGATTGACGATGGGTCTGATCCGATGGATCTATATTATGAAGCAGATGATTTTTTTGAAAAAGAAGTGTTAGATATGAATGGAGAAATTAGCAGCATTTCAATGTATTTTGCGTTTGAAAATTTTGATATACTTCAGGCTACTAATGTGATGAATGAAAAAACGAAATCGGCCGAAGTCAAATTAACTGCTGAATATGGTAATCAGGTTGGTACTATATTATGTGTAATTAATGGGATAGCATACAGTGTTCCGCTTAGTTTTAAGTCGTATACCGGAGGAACAAAATATGGTAGTTATTTGGATATTGACAAAAAAGGGAGCAAGGTAGAATTTACATTGAATAATAGAAGTGATACTAGTTATGTAGAAGTAACCTATGACTCTAGGATAACAACGGCATCAGATATGGAGCGTATGCTTGTTTCAGGTATATATATAATACCAGTGACAGAAGAAGAATATCTTAGTGCGCAGGATAGTGTTGCTGTAATAAATCCAGATAGTGGAGAAGAAAACTCTATTTCGTCCAATAATTATGATTCGGATAGTTATGTAGGACTTGAGACAGAAGGGGAATTATTTGATGTAGAAGACGAAAGTACTGTAGTTAGTTCAGATAGCGGAGAAGACGACTTCATTTTGCCATATAGTGATAGCCGTTATTATACCGAAGAAGAGCTTTCGATTTATACAAAAAAAGAGCTTCGTTTGGCCAGAAATGAAATCTATGCTTGGCATGGAAGGCTTTTCAGTTCTGACGATTTACAACAGTATTTTAACAGCAAGGATTGGTACAATGGATATTTGACAGCAGATCAATTTGATGAATCTGTCCTTAACGATTATGAAAAGAAAAATCTGATTACCATTAAAGCTGTCGAAGATCGTCTGAATTGAACAGAGTGATAATTTCAACTGGCAAAAGATTCTTAATCAGTTGGACCAAAATATTTAAAAACTTTGATTTTAAGTAAATGTAGAAATATTCATCCATGTAAAAAAGAGGTAATGATGATGGCAGCGATGCAAGCAAATTGTACGGATTGAGAATCCAAACAATCTGTGTTACAGAGTGAAAAACATCATGCATAACAGTAGATAAATTTGCGGGGACAGTGGTGTATCAATCGGGTATGGCATAGAAGAAACACAGAAATTTTTTTGACATGTTACGGCTCTTCCGATATACTTGTTTTAACAAGTCAATTATGCTATGGTTTTTAAGTCGGGGTACATAATGATCTCAATATATGAAGAATATCTTACAAAGGAAAAAAGCCTGAACTTTGAGGGAATGGCTGCTCTGCATCATGAAATTGTTTCCGAGGTCGGAAACGATCCTGACGCGCTTGAATTGTATGACGAGCTGGTCTGTGCAGCAACCCGTTATTCCGGTATTCGCGCCCAATGGTTTTTGTGGAACCGTGAAGAACGGATGGACAAGGATTCTGACAGAACCTCCTGCCATAATTCCCTGATTGTCAAGTGTAACCAGTTGGCTCGCTACCTGAAAATGCAAGGGAAGCCTGCTGACTGGCGCGATGCATTGGGCTATGAGGAGGACGATAAATACAACCGCAAACGAATTGGTGATTTTGGCTGCTATATTGCTTTCATCAATGCTATCAATGCACGGTGAATTTTTTACAACAAAAAATGGGCATATCCTCTAGATAAATAACACCCTCGCCCTTCTTCAAAACCGGCGAGGGTGTTATAAATACGGATTATCCCTGCTGAGCCTTTTCAGTTCCCCTGGGGTACAGTGAAATGTTTCTTTAAACTGCTTATAAAAAAGTTTCGTGCTTGTTATTCCGTTCCGCTCCAGAATTTCCTGAATGCCTGCGTCGGTATGGATCAGGTCCTGATAAACGTGGTTCAGCCTTACATGGCTTATGTACTGTAAAAAGGTCATTCCTGTGTTTTTCTTGAAAAGACGGCAGAAATATTCTTTATTAAAGCCAATCGCGTCCGCTGCATCCTGCAGTGAGATCGGCCCGGTGTAATGTTCCTCGACGTACTGGAACACCTGCTCCATTCTTCCCGTCCGGGTTGCGTCCAGCGCGAGCGCACCTTCCGGTAATGGCGTGCTGAAATGTTCCGCCAGCTCCGCCAGAATTTCCAGAATCAGCGCATTGCTGCGCAGCGGGTACGCCGCCTTCTGTTCAAAATAGAGAACCGTCAGATCCTTCAGATATCCGCAGATCCGATAGTAGGATTCTGTCTGCCGGGGAGCGAGTGTTTGCGCGCAGCAGACCATCCGCTGATGCTCCAGCTCCGGCTGGTTGAGACTGAAATGGCTTTTCGAGATGTGAATCCGGATTCCCATCGTCTGCGGCAGCTCATAAGTGACCTCATGGACGATTGCGCAATCGATGACGATCAGGTCCAACGGCCGGATCTCGTATTTTTTTCCCTCCATTATGACGGTCGTGCTTCCGTTGAGGATGTAAAGAATCTCGATCTCCCGGTGCCAGTGCGGCGGCGAATTGTACCGCATCGTCACAAATTCAATCTGAAAGCCGATGTCCGGCGATATATTTGTATCCTGATAATAGTTTTCCATAACTCAGACTATAGCACGAATCCCCTCATAAAGTCAATATCGACTAAGCTTTCGGCAATATCCTGCCTTTTTTCTTCCATCTATTTCCTGTATCATATGGGCAACGGTTGAGAGCACCCGCATGGCACATTACCCGCAGGGCACGTTACCGTTGAAACTCTGAGGTAGTCGAAAGACGAAGTAAACTCAAAACGAAACAGGAGGTAATAACGTATGCTTAAGAATATAAATATTTTCTGGAAGGAAAATGGCAGAGGCATCTGCTCTGCGCTGGTATCCATGGTGGTGGTTACCGCCATGTACAGCATTCCGTACATTGCGTATTTTTCAAAACACGGAATCTGACAGAGAGCGCAGCTTAAAGATCGGGATAATTTGTAAGAATCTTTATTGCGAAAAACGTCCGGATATTCATTTGATTGGAATATCCGGGCGTTTTTCATATCCGGGCATTTTTTGTGTGTCGGCGGCACATGCTTCTGTTTTCCATGATTTGTGTCGTTGATCGAAGTGACATTAAGAATAAAAAAATGATGAAATAGATGCAATTATGTGGTACGATAAATCTGTTTTTTAAAAGATATCCAAGGAGTTACCAAAATGAAAAATGACAGCATGAAAACAAAAACGGCAAAGCTGATGGCAGAGGCCATTCGTTACGATCGTGGGGATGCAAGGCGCATCCAGCATTTTGTGAAGGTACATGATCTGGCGGCGGCGATCGGTATCCTGGAGGGCCTGGATGAGAAGACGCAGCGCATCCTGGAGACGGCGGCCATTCTGCACGATATCGGCATTCATATCAGTGAGAAAAAATACGGCTCCGGCGCGGGACATTATCAGGAGATCGAGGGACCGGCGGAGGCGGAACGGCTGCTTCGCGGTCTTGGCGGTTATCCGGAGGACGAGATTGAGCGCGTGAAGTATCTGATTGGGCATCATCATACGTACCACGAGATTCAGGGTTTGGATTACCAGATACTCGTCGAGGCGGATTTTCTTGTCAATCTCTATGAGGATTCCTCAGATGCCCAGGCGGTCGCGTCCGCGCGGGAACGTATTTTTAAGACGGCCGCGGGGCGGCGCTTCTTGGATGATATGTTTGTGGAGGAGCTGTAAGATGCCGGGAATGGGAACTTTGATCAACGTCGGAGCGATTATTGCGGGCGGTTTAGCCGGCACTTTGTTTGGAAAGCGGATCGAGGAGCGTTACCGGGAAATCGTGCTTATGGCCATTGGGATTGCCAGCGTGTTTCTGGGGATTGCCGGAGCGATGGAGAAGATGCTGCAGGTCGAGGACGGGAAGCTTGTATCCGGCGGTTCCATGATGATGATCATCAGCCTGGTGCTTGGCTCTCTGATTGGCGAGTATCTCAATATCGAGCTGCACATGGAAGAATTTGGCGAATGGCTCAAGCGCCGCTCGGGAAATGAGGGCGACGTGGGATTTATCCATGCTTTTGTGACCGCTTCGCTGACCGTCTGTATCGGCGCGATGGCGATCGTCGGTTCCGTGCGGGACGGCATTTATGGTGATTATTCGATTCTGGCGGCCAAGGCCGTGATGGATATGCTGATTATTATGGCGATGACCGCTTCGATGGGAAAGGGCTGTATTTTTGCGGCGGTTCCGGTAGGCATGTTTCAGGGCGCGGTGACTCTGGTGGCGCGGCTGATTGAGCCGCTGCTCACAGAGTCGGCTCTGGATAATCTTTCCCTTGTCGGTTCTGTTCTGATCTTTTGTGTGGGCGTAAACCTGATCCGGGGGAAGATGTTCAAGGTCGCGAACATGCTGCCTTCGATTGTCGTCGCGGCGGCGTGGGCATTTTTGCCGCGGTAGTATCTAATTTTTTGTTCCATTGTGGCGAAAAGCGTGCTATGATGATGCCAGGGTCGAAAAAAACATGAGTCGAATGTTTGGGACGCGAAGCGAGTTCTTTGGGGCATTCCGATTCATGACGTTGAGATTCGCAGCATCATTAATTACTCAGGAAAATGGAGGAGAGTCATGTCGAAAGGAAAAATTTTCAAGTTTCATAATGACCTTGATACCGATCAGATCATCGCCTCGCAGTATCTGTTACTGCCGACGATCGATGAGATGAAAAGCCATACGTTTGAATCGCTGGATCCGGATTTCCCGGACAAGGTGAAACCCGGCGATTATGTGGTCGGCGGCGAAAATTTCGGCTGCGGTTCGTCCCGCGAACAGGCGCCGTCGGTGCTGAAGGCGCTGGGCGTGCAGGCGGTTGTCGCGAAATCATTTGCGCGTATTTTTTACCGCAATTCGATCAACATCGGGCTGCCGGTGATTGTCTGCAAGGAGCTGCCGGATGCGGTGGAGACCGGGGATGAGATGGAGCTGTCGCTGACCGAGGGCACGGCGAGCGCTAATGGGAAAATGTTTTCCTGCACAAAGCTGCCGGAGTACATGCAGCGGATTCTGAACGAGGGCGGCCTGATCGCTTCATTAAATAAGGAGGATGCGTGAGATGGGAATGACGATTGCTGAAAAAATCATTGCGCTGGCGGCCGGGGTTCCCGAGGTAAAGGCCGGCGATATTCATACGGTGACGCTTGACCGCATGATGTCAAACGACGGTACGACGCATCTGACCGTTGACATGTATCACAATAAGCTCAGCCATCCGCGCGTCGCCGACCCGGGCAAGATGGTGTTTATCGTTGACCACAATGTGCCATCGGACAGCCCGAAGACGGCGGCTTCGCAGAAGAAGATGCGCGATTTTGCCAGGGAGCATGGCATTGATTTCTGGGAGGGCAAGGGAGTTTGCCACCAGATCATGATGGAGCACTACGTCTGCCCCGGCGAGCTGATTTTCGGCGCGGACAGCCATACCTGCACGTACGGGGCGCTGGGCGCGTTCGGCACCGGCGTGGGCTGCACGGATCTGCTTTACGGCATGGTGACCGGCACATCCTGGGTGCTGGTGCCGGAGACGATCAAATTTAACCTCACCGGAAAGCTGCGGGAGGGAGTCTATCCGAGAGATCTGATGCTGACAATCATCGGCACGATCGGCGCGAACGGCGCGAATTACCAGGTGATGGAATTTTGTGGGGACGGCGCGAAGACGCTGAGCGTCAACGACCGCATGGTGCTTTGCAATCTCTCGGTCGAGGCCGGTGCGAAGACGGCGATTTTTGAGGCCGATGAGATCGCGCTGCAGTGGCTGAAGGAGCGGGGAAGAGAGCCTAAGGCGGTGCTTCACAGCGATCCGGACGCGAGCTATGTGCGGGAATATACCTTTGATTTAAGTAAGATTGAGCCGGTGGTGGCCAAGCCGGACTTTGTCGACGCGCTGGCGCCCGCGACGGAGGTATGCGGCACGCATATTGACGAGGCGTTCCTCGGTTCGTGTAACAACGGGCGTATTGACGAGCTGCGTGTGGGTGCGGCGATCCTGAAAGGAAGGAAGGTCTGCGATCACGTGCGTTTCCTTGTCGTCCCGGCCAGCCAGGAGGTTTACCTGCAGGCGCTGGAAGAGGGGCTGATTGAGACCTTTATGGAGAGCGGCGCGATCGTGATGAATCCGAACTGCAGCGTCTGTTGGGGCAGCTGCCAGGGTGTGATCGGCGAGAATGAGGTGCTGATCAGCACGGGTACCCGCAATTTCAAGGGCCGCGCCGGGCATCCGAGTTCGAAGGTCTACCTGGCTTCGGCGGCGACAGTGACGGCCTCGGCGGTACGGGGCGAGATCTGCACGGCGGACATGCTGTGATGACAGCGGCATCCGCGGCGTCGATTATATTTAGCAGGAAGGAAAAAGCCATGGAAAAATTTACAGGCCGGGTATGGCTGTTGGGTGATGATATCGATACGGATATCATTATTCCCACGGAATATCTGGCAATGAAAACCATCGAGGATATGAAAGTTTATGGATTCAGCCCGCTGCGGCCGGAGCTGGCGGCGCAGATCCGCCCGGGCGACATCATTGTGGCCGGGAAAAATTTCGGCTGCGGTTCTTCGCGCGAACAGGCGCCGGAGGTTGTGAAAGCGCTGGGGATACGCTGCGTGATCGCCAAATCATTCGCGCGTATTTTTTTCCGCAACGCGATCAACAACGGCCTGCTTCTGATTGAGCAGCCGGATCTCTATGATGATATGAAAGAGGGCGACACGATCACGGTTACGGTCAATGAACATGTGGAGTATCAGGGCAGACAATACCCGATCGCCTCGCTGCCGGACAATCTTGTGGAAATTCTGAATGCCGGGGGCCTGGTAAAGGCGATGCGCAGGCGCAACGGACTGGATGCGGAGGAATAGGCGATGGGACAGACAATTATAGAAAAAATTATTTCGCACAGCGTCGGCGCGGCGGTGAAGCCGGGCGATATCGTCACCGTGGATGTGGACCGTGTGATGCTGGACGATATCATGATGCCGTTCATCATAGCGAAATTTCAGGAGATGGGCTTTCGGAAGGTGTGGGATCCGGACAGGATTGTGATGATCTATGATCATCTTGTACCCTCCAGCCAGATCGACGATGTGCGGCATTATAAGGCCGGAGATGAGTTCGCGCGCGAGCAGGGGCTGACGCATGTGCACCGCAGCGACGGTGTTTGCCATCAGCTGATGACGGAGGCCGGTTATGTGAAGCCGGGCGACGTTGTTTTCGGCACGGACAGCCATACGACGACCTACGGCTGCGTGGGCGCTTTCGCGACTGGTATCGGCTACACGGAGATGGCCGGGATCCTGGGGACGGGAAATCTGTGGGTGAAGGTGCCGGAGACCATCCGCGTGGAGATCAACGGCGAGCTGCCGGAGGGCGTGATGTCAAAGGATGTGATCCTGCGGCTGATCGGCGACCTGGGAGCGGACGGTGCGACCTACCGGGCGCTGGAATTCACTGGCGATACGGTGAAGGCCATGAGCATTGCGAGCCGCATGACGATGGCGAATATGGCCATCGAGGCGGGAGCAAAGTGTGCGACGTTTACGCCGGATGAGAAGACCGCGGAATACTGCGGGATCGCACTGGATGAGTTCCAGAAATCGTTGACGGGCGACGCGGACGCGGTTTATCTGCGGACGCTGTCCTACCGGGCGGAGGAGTTTGTGCCGGTGATGGCCTGCCCCTCGCAGGTGGATAAGATCCGCGACGTGAGCGAAGTTGCCGGGACGCCGATCGATCAGGTCTTCATCGGCTCCTGCACGAACGGCCGCCTCGAGGATCTGCAGGCGGCGGCAAAGGTGCTTTGCGGCCGCAAAGTCGCGCCATTTGTGAAGCTGATTGTCACTCCGGTGAGCCGGAAGGTCTACGAGGATGCGGTGCGTTGCGGAGCGATTCGTACGCTGCTTGAGGCTGGGGCGATTCTCACACATCCGGGCTGCGGTCTCTGCTGCGGGAGAACGGGCGGTATCCTGTGTGACGGCGAGCGCGTGGTGGCAACGAACAATCGGAATTTCCTCGGCCGTATGGGGACCTCGAAGGTGGAGATTTATCTGGCTTCGCCGGAGACAGCAGCCGCGTGTGCCGTTGCGGGGAAAATTATCAGCAGCCGGGAGCTGGAGTAGCCGAAACCAGGAGCCCTGGATCTGGGAATCCGGAATCCGCAGCAATCGAAATCCGTAGCAGCCGGGACCGGAATGAAAGCATATTTAGTTTACATAAAAATGGGCCGACAATGTTCGACCCATTTTTTATCCGATAATCTTTAACAAATCCGAAATATTTTTGTAACAATTTCTCAACAAAACAACACAAAATTAACAAGAATACGCCATCGTATATTATAAATATTGCATAAAACAAAAATGCAGGACAAAAAATAGTGATGTGAGATGTAACAAAAATGTCAAAAAGTTATTGACAATATTTCGCTCGCCCCACTATAATTACCTGCATCGCAAGAAAACCGGCGATTTTAGGATGAATCCCCCACTTTCGACAAAATATGCGAAAGAAAATGGGAACCGGTTATTTTGCGGCTGAAATGCCGGACGGTGTGGGCGTTTCAGAAGAAAGAAACGCGGCACGGGAAATGCTGCGTGAAACAGAAAAGGAGATTGTATGCAGAGAATCAAATCCATGATTTCTTCTCTCTGTAGTTCGACCGCCGCGATGTCCGCGAGCGTGTTCGCCGTTTTCCTGGCGATCGGTATTGTGACAATAGCATTGGGCGGCGCGGGCAGCTCCATGACCGCTTACGCGGAGACGGAAGCGCTCGGGGAACAACAGGAGGAGAAGGATACGGAGGAGGAAGCTGCGGAATATACGGAAGCGAAACTGGAGCAGCAGATAACGGACCCGGAGAGCGTCCGGGAAGGAGAAGAGCTCCTGGGCGAGACCCTGGAAAAGGTTGCGGAAATTCGCCAGGAGACATGGGAGGAACAGAAATCCGCCGTGATTGAGGCGAAGACAAAGACACAGAAGATTGAGGAAGAGCGCGCGCGACAGGCCGAAGAGGAAGCCATGGCGCAGGCGGCCGAAGAAGCGGCTGCACAGGCAGTTTCCTGTTCGGCGCAGGATTATGAGGTTTTGCAGCGTATTGTGGAGGCGGAGGCCGGAATCTGTGATGAAAAGGGAAAGATTCTTGTGGCGAACGTGATACTCAATCGTGTGCGTTCGGAGAAGTTTCCGGATACGATCGCGGAGGTCATCTACCAGAACCGGCAGTTTTCTCCGGTGGCCAACGGCAGCATTGACCGCTGCACGGTAACCGCGGAGACCACCCAGGCGGTCGACCGGGCGCTGGCCGGAGAGGATTATTCGGAAGGAGCGCTGTATTTTATGAACCGTACCCGGTCGCACGCCCGGAGCGTGAGCTGGTTTGACGGAAGGCTGACCTACCTGTTCCGCTACGAAAAACACGAGTTTTACAAATAAGACGAGTTAAATATGCACAAAAACAACCCGATCCGTATCGGTTAATTTTGCCGAAGTTTCCCTAGCAATGAAAAAATATTAGAAATTGCCCGGGTTTTCTGGTACAATGGAATAGGAAATATGACGTTTGTGCTTGGAGTGCCGGAAAGGGATGAGACAGGATGTTTGAACGAGGGGAGTACATTATCTACGGAACCTCAGGTGTGTGCAAGGTAGAGGACATTACGACGATGGAGATGGAAGGCGTGCCGCGGGACCGCCTTTATTATGTATTAAGCCCATCCAGTCAGAAGGGCGGGCGGATTTTTACTCCGGTTGATAATCAGAAGACGCCGATGCGCCGTATCCTGAACCAGAAAGAGGCCGCGACATTGATCGATGAAATGCCGGGGATTCAGGTGCTTTGGATTACAAACGAGAAAATGCGCGAGGAAAATTACAAAGAGTGTATGAAATCCTGCGATTGCCGGGAATGGATCCGTATCATCAAGACGCTGTATCTGCGCAAACAGGAGCGCAGCGCGCAGGGAAAGAAGATCACCGCGACCGATGAGCGCTATCTGCGCATGGCGGAGGATTATCTCTACACGGAGCTGGAGATCCCGCTGGGGATTCCCAAGGAGCAGATGGAGAGTTATATCACGGAGCGCATCGGGGACGCCCAGGGTCTGGAAGACGGGGAGTAGCGGACAGATTCTCCGTCACATCGGAATAAATATAATGACAGAAAAGAGGATTCTTTTGCGGAATCCTCTTTTTGACAAAATACGGAAATTCTTTTCATATCCGGGTTGCGGGAAAATCAATCAAGCTCACAGAGCCTGGAAAATACGGCGACTGCCGATCGGATCAGCGGATCCGGGAAATCAAAGAGCGCCGTATGCAGGGGCGCGGCGTCGCCGCTGCCCAGGTAGAACATGGCGCCGGGGATCTGTTTGGTGTAATAACCGAAATCCTCGGAAGCGCGCCAGGGCTCTTTCAGATCCTCAAGGGGAATGCCGCAGTCTTTTGCGGCCTGGCGCACGCGCGCCACGGCCTCCGGACGGTTTCTCGTCTCCGGGAAGGTGTCCTCATAGGCGAAGGAACATTGCAGGCCGTAATGGGCCGCCCGTTCACGGGCCAGGTTCTCGATGCGTCCGATCAGGCCGTTCATCTCCTGCTCGAATCCGCCGCGGATGGTCAGGAGCAGTTCGCCGTATCCCGGGCTGGTGCCGAAGGCGCGTTCTCCGACCAGTACCTGGATTACGGTGATCATCAGCAGACCTTTGTCTGCGTCTGTCCGCGTGATGCCTTCCAGCGAGGAAACGATCTCACTGATGGCGAACGCCGGATTGATTCCGTTTTCCGGGTAGGAGGCGTGGGATTTTTTTCCGGTAAAGCGCAGGATCATGCCGGTGGAGGCATACTGCGTCACGCCGTCCAGCACAACGAGCGAGCCCTGTGTCACTCCCGGAAGATTGTGAAAAGCGTAGATCTCCGAGATGGAAGCTTCCTCAAGCAGCGCGGCGCATTCCTTCGCGCCCTGTCCGGTTTCCTCCGCATGCTGGAAAATCAGAAAGACGTTTTTTTGTGGCCGCAGACCCTCAAGCTCCAGCGCGAAAGCAGCCAGGGAGGCGCTGTGTCCGTCGTGGCCGCATTTGTGGCTGACGCCGGGACAGCAGGAAGCGTAGGGAACGAGCCCTTCCGGCTCTTCCACCGGCACGGCGTCCATATCCGCCCGGAAGGCGATGGACGGCCGGTCTTCTCCCGCGTGGTAGACGGCATAAAACCATTTTCCCCGGTCAACCACTTCCAGATCCGTATGTTCCTTCAGAAAATCCATCAAATGCTGCTTTGTCCAGCTCTCCTGCATGGAAGCTTCCGGGTGCATGTGCAGCTCGTGGCGCAGCGTTACGGCCATCTGATAATGTTCTTCTCTCATTTCTCTCCAATCCCCTGCATGTAGTAGACAGTCAGGGCGTAGATTTTGATTGCGTTGATAAATTCATCCAGGCTGACGCATTCGTCGACCGTGCCCAGCAGGCGGTAGTCGCCCGGTCCATAGACCGGCATGGGAATGCCCGTGCGCGCGACCACATGAGAAGCATCTGTGCCGCCCTCGCTGCCGATCAGTTCCATTTTCCTGCCTTTGATGAGCTGGTGCGCGCGCGCCACGGCCGCAACGACCGGAGATTCTTCCGGGACTTCCGCCGGCGGACGGAAACCGGGCCAGGGCCGGAAGGTGGCCTGAAATTCCGGATCTTCCGCGTGCAGGCGGTCGATGACGGCCTGATAATCCCGCAGGCAGTCCTCCATGGTTTCACCCGGATGCAGGCGGCGTGTGACGGTCATTTTTACGCGGTCCGGAACCAGGTTGGAAGCTTCGCCGCCCTCGATCATGGCGACCTGTACGGTCCGCGGTTCCAGCATGGGATGCTGATGCGCCGGATCGGCTTTTAACTGTTCGTTGAGTTCCTGGATGGCCTCGATAAATTTTGCGGCTTTATCGATGGCGCTGATACCGAGGTAGGGCCGCGCGTTGAAGGCGCCTTTTCCCTGGATAAAAACGTCGACCCGCAGGATACCCTTGGTCGCGATGTTCATCTCGTTGAGGTCCGTTGGCTCGCAGTTTAAACCGCTGTCATCCGCGTGCTCTTTTTTGATGTAGCCCGCGTCGATCAGATAAATCACACCCTGATCGCCGGAAATGAGTTCATCGCAGACGCCGGTGAAAAGCACGTTGCCGCGGATGGGAACCTTCAGCTCATTGAGGATGAGCCCCGCGAAAAAGGAACTGAAGGTACCGCTTTTCATGTCGACGGTGCCACGTCCGTAAAGTTTTCCGTCCTCGATTTCACCGGCGAAGGGCGGGTGCGGCCATTCGGCATTTTCCTGCGGCGGCAGCACGTCCAGATGTCCGTTGAATGTGAACGTAGGGCCATCCTCGACGCCGTGATAGTATGCCAGGACATTGGGGCGTCCCGGTTCTTTTTCGACAATGCGTACATCCTCCATGCCGCGTGCTTTCAGGCCGTCAAAAAGCTTTTTCGCGACTTCCTGCTCATGCTTGGTAATGCTTGGTGTCATAACCAGTTCGCGGAAAAACCGGATAAAATCATCGCGCCGCTGATCGACGGCGGAGATAATCTGCTGTTCCATCGGATTCATGATCGATATTCCTCCTGATTTGTTCATTTTAAAAGATTACGGTTGACCAGCCGGAACGCTGGAACCTGCTGTCACCATATGGCAGGCGACAAAATGTCCGGGTGAGATTTCGGTAAATTCGGGATCGCGCTCCAGGCATTCCGGCCGGCAGTGATCGCAGCGACTGGCAAAGCGGCAGCCCGGTTTGACATCGATGGGGCTGGTGACTTCGCCGCGGATCAGCTTCATCTGCTGATTGCGCAGGGTGATATCCGGTTTTGGGATTGCGGCCAGAAGCGCCTGCGTGTAGGGATGAAGCGGGTGCGCGAACAGTTCGTCCGAGGGCGCTTTTTCTACGCAGAGACCGAGGTACATCACCATGATATTGTCTGAAATATGCTTTACGACGCTCAGATCGTGCGTGACAAACATGTAGGCCAGCCCCAGCTGATCCTGCAGATCCATCAGCAGATTCAGAATCTGTGCCTGGATGGAGACGTCCAGTGCGGAGACCGGTTCGTCGCACATGATAAATTTCGGGTTGAGAGACAGGGCGCGGGCAATGCCGACGCGCTGGCGGCGGCCGCCGTCCAGCTCGTGTGGATACATGTTGGCGTAACGCCGCGCAAGACCAACCTGATCCATCAGTTCCGCGGCATGATTGTAGATTTCATGCCGTGTCCGGTAGGTATGATGAATCACCATGTATTCGGCGATAATGTCAATCACCGATTTTCTGGCGTCCAGACAGGCGTAAGGATCCTGAAAAATGATCTGGATGTTTTTGCGCATCGGGCGCATCTGGCGTACCGAATAATGCGTAATTTCCTCGCCGTCATAGAAAATCTGTCCGGAACTCGGCTCAATTAATTTCAGAATGGTACGGCCCAGCGTGGATTTCCCGCAGCCGGATTCTCCGACGACGCCGAGGGTTTCCGAAGGCATGATTTCCAGGTTGACGCCATCGACCGCATGAAGGTAATGATTTCCCTTCAGCTTAAAATATTTTTTTAAATCAACGGTTTTGATTAAGGGCTGTTTATTTTCCATCTGCGTTGCCTCCCTCCGGATTTTCAAAGAGATGACAGCGAATGCTGTGCGTGCCGAATTTCAGGGTTCTGGGACGCTGCTGTCTGCAGATTTCCATGCAGTGGGAGCAGCGCGGGGAGAACACGCAGCCTTTCGGCAGATCGGTCGGATCCGGAACCAGGCCCGGTATGGGCTTGAGCCGTGCCGCTCTGGAGTCCAGGTTGGGGATAGAATCAAACAGGCCGACCGTATAAGGGTGGTGTTTTTCGCCGAGGAACAGATCCTCTGCCGTCCCGGCTTCGAGAATTTCCCCGGCGTACATCACAGCCACGTCATCGCAGACCTGGGCGACGATGCCCAGATCGTGGGTGATCATCAGCATCGACGTGCCGAGGCGGTCTCGCAGGTCGCGCATCATGGACAGCACCTGCGCCTGGATGGTGACGTCCAGCGCCGTCGTCGGTTCGTCGGCAATCAGAAGTTCCGGTTCGCAGCAGAGCGCCATCGCGATGACAACTCTCTGCTTCATGCCGCCGGAAAACTGATGGGGATAGTCGGATTTGCGGCTTGTCAGGATACCGACCATGGAAAGGGTTTCATCGACCTTGGCTTCGATCTGCTCGTGGCTCATATCCGGGTTGTGCAGAGAGATCGCTTCGGCAATCTGGTCGCCTACGGTGAGCACCGGATTTAAGCTGGTCATCGGATCCTGAAAGACCATGGAGATCAGATTTCCGCGCACAGCCTGCATCTCATGTTCGCTGTAGTCGAGCAGATTGTGACCGTCGAACAGAATCTCCCCACCAGTGATATGGCCGGTCATGGAGGGAAGAAGCCGCAGAATGGACAGGGCGGTTGTGGTCTTTCCCGCGCCGGTCTCGCCAACCAGGCCGAGGGTCTTTCCCTTGCCGATGTGGAGGTGGATATCGTTTACTGCCTCCACGATGGCGTCATCTGTTTTGTAGATAACCTTTAAATCGTTGATTTCCAGTATCGTGTCATTTTTTGCTTGTTCCATGTTAATCTCCATTCTCCCGTATGTTGGCGCTGACAGCGCTGCGGTTTATGTCGTCCCGTGTACACGGCTTGACCGGCTTCCGGTCAGGATTTGAGGTGCGGATCCAGGGCGTCGCGCAGACCGTCGCCCACCAGGTTGACGGAACAGGCGCAGAGGACGATAGCCGCCGCGGGGAAAAACAGCAGATGCGGTGCGGTGCGCATAAATTCACGCGCCTCGGAAAGCATCAGTCCCCATTCCGGCTGTGGCGGCGGCATCCCCAGACCGAGAAAGCTCAGTGTGGACTCGTAGATAATGATTTTTGCCACGTTCAGCGTCGCGTTGACGATGATGACGCCGATGGCGTTGGGGAGAATGTGCGAGAGGATGATTCGCGCGTTGCCGGAGCCGCCGGCCCGGGCCGCTTCCACATAGTCCTGCTCCGAAAGGCTTAAAACCTGGGAACGGACAAGGCGCACATAGTTGGAAAAATAGGCCAGTGTCAGCGCAATAATCAGGTTGGTAGCACTGGCGCCGAGTGCGACCACCACGGCCATGGTGAAGAGAATATCCGGCACGGACATGAAAATATCCAGGGCGCGCATGATGATGGAATCGATCCAGCCGCCGAAATAGCCGGCAATCGCGCCGAGCGCGCAGCCGAAGATGCAGGAGGTCGCGGTGGCGATCAGCGCCACGCTTAAGGAGGTCCTGCCGCCATAAATGATGCGGGCGAAGATATCGCGGCCGAAGCCGTCACACCCGAAAATATGTTCCGCGGAGGGCGAGGCAAGCAGGCTGTTGTAATCCTGTGTGGTCGCGGATTTATAGGATACGAACACCGGTCCGAAAATCAGTACCGCGAGCACAAAAACGAGCAGACAAAGGCCGATCAGAGCTCCCTTGCTCTTACAGAAACGTCGCCAGATTTCTTTGGCCTGGCTGGGACGCCGGAATGAGTCGTCCCGGGTAGAATCCGTTTTCCGTTTCATAGATTCACTCCTTTGCTTTGGAATACTTTGCCCGGATGCGCGGGTCGATAAAAGCATAGAGCAGGTCGACCGCCAGCATGATGATGGTAAAGCAGACAGAGATGAGGATGGTTCCCGCAATGATGATCGGCTCGTCCTTGTAGGTGATCCGGTCAATGATCAGGCTGCCGATGCCGGGCAGGGAAAACAGTTTTTCCACAACGACCGAACCGCAGATCAGCATCCCCAGGCTCATTCCGATCTGGGTGACGACCGGAAGCAGCGCGTTGCGCAGCGCATGTTTCCAGATGACCGTGCGCTCAGGCGCGCCCTTGGCTCTGGCAGTGCGGACATAATCCTGCCGGATCGCTTCCAGCATGGAGGATTTGGTGAAGCGCATGTTCTGCGCCGCCGGAGGAATTGCGATGGCAACCATCGGCATGATGTAGCTTTGCCAGGAATTGATCCCGTATGAGGGCAGCAGATTCAGCTTGAGGGCAAAAACGAAAAGCAGAACGGTGCCCAATACGAAGCTGGGAATCGCGGCGATGAAAAACGAGAGTACCGATGGGATCGTATCCAGCAGGGAATACTGCTTTACGGCCGCCATGATGCCCAGAGGCACGCCGATCAGAGCCGCGAGAAATACGCCGCCCAGCGAGAGCTTGATCGTGAGCTGGAAGCGCGGCCAGACCTCGGCGAACACGGATTGCTTTGTATAATAGGAAATGCCGAAATCCAGCTTTGTCACGGCGTTTACCAGGAAATTGACATATTTTTGCAGGAAGGGAAGATCGTACCCCACCTGATGATTGTAATTCGCGATTTCCTGTTCGGTAGCGCCCGCGCCCAGGACGGCCAGGCCGAGATTGCCCGGCGTGATGTTCATGATCGCGTAGATGATAAAAACGACGCCGAGAATGGTCGGAATCAGGAAGGCGATGCGTTTTAATATGTACTTATGCATATCCTACTCCTTTCCGGGAGTTGATTTTCTGTAAAAAGGTTCCCGCACGATACCATGCGGGAACTCTTTTTCCTGTGATTATCGTGATCCGGCTCCAGTTCTGTCCGGAGCCGCCCAGTCTTATTTCGCCTTCCGGCTTTTTACTTCCAGCTGAAGGTCTTGATGTGGTAATGTGTCGGGGAGAGTGCGCCGTCGCCGGGATCAATCGCCGGGGACCAGACCACTGCTACCGGGAGATGCAGGTAGGGATAGATCGTCGCGCTGTCAGCAACCATCTGCCACAGTTCCAGATAGATGGCCGCGCGTTCGCTGATATCGGTCGTCGCGATACCAGCGGCAAGCAGTTCCTGAATTTTCGCGTAATCGACGCAGCTGTCGTCACCGGACAGATCGACCACAGAGTAACCGCCGTCTACCAGAACCTGCTGACGGATGTTGTTGAAGTCGTAGTTTCCGCTGTCGCCGTAGATGCAGAGATCGTAATCAAACGCATGCAGGCGCGGGGAGATAATGGAGCTGTCCTGTACCTCGATATCACATTTTAATCCGACTGCCTCCAGGTTGGACTGGACGACCTGGGCCGCCTTGGCCTTCTCGCCGGTGGCTGCGCCGTAGGTTGTAAGGGTACCGACGCTGACGCCTGCCTGCAGCTGTTCGTCCGTGTAACCGGCTTCGTGCAGCAGTTCGATGGCCTTGTCCGGATCATAAGGATAGGTCTCAAAATTATCGGCGCTCGGTGCAGTCTCCACATAAGAGGAAGGAATGTACTCGGAGGTCGGGACGCCCAGGCCGTTGGTCACTACGTTGTTGATAGCATCTTTGTTGATCGCGTAGCAGATGGCCTTGCGGACCAGCTCGTTCGCGAGAATCCCGTCGTTGGTTTCGGAACGGTAATTGATGTAGACGGAACGGATGTTGTTGCCCTTGAGGATGGCGTTGTTCTCGCCGGAAGCTTTGACCAGGGAATCCCAGTCGGTGGTTGGTGCGTTCTGCATGAAGTCGATCTCGCCGTTTTCATACGCGATCACCGCGGCGGAATCCTCCGTAATCAGAACATACTCGACGGTCTTGATGTCCGGCGCGCCGCCCCAGTAATCCTCGTGCGCTTTCAGCACGATATTTCCCGCCGGGTCGTACGCGCTGACATAGTAGGGACCGGTACCCGCGGTGTGTGGGCCGGTTCCGTAGCTGTCGCCCAGTTCGGTGACTTCGCGCTCACTGGAGATCTTTACGGTATAGAAGGTATGGTCGATCGCGGAATACGGGTAAAGCAGCGTAAACTGTACGGTGCTGTCGTCCACCGCTTCCACGGAATCAATCATGTCGGTGGCGTAGTTGAAACGTCCGCTCTCAATGGCGCGGTTGTAGCTGAACACAACATCATTTGCGGTCACCGGGTCTCCGTTCTGGAAGACGGCGTCTACCAGAGTGATGGTATAAACCAGGCCGTCATCGCTGATGCTGACGTCCTTGGCCAGGTCGTGACAATAGCCGCCTCCGGCTTCATCCAGTCCGTAGAGGCCCTCGAAAACCTGATCCCAGATCACAGGCATGTCCTCCGTATTTACAATAAATTCCCAGTTGGTGGAAATCAGGGCCTGGGTCTTGCGAATCTTCAGGACACGATCGGAAGTATCCGTGCTGCCCGCATCAGCGGAAGCGCTGCCCGCGTCGGCCGCCGCGGCTGTCTCAGCCGCAGCAGCGGTAGTGGCTGTGCTGCCGGAACCGGAGGATGAACATCCTGCGAGGGAGACCAGCATCGACGAAGCCAGAACAATTGCCATAATTTTTTTCATGACTGCTCCTCCATATGTTTTAAATTTTTGTTACCTATTATAGATGATAAATCGGACGCGCGCAAGACTTTTGCGCTTCGCATCAGCAGAATTTGATTTTTAAAAGACATCGCAGACGCATTGTAAGAAAGTCGTCAGATACAAATACTTAAAAATGTGGTACAATTCCCACATGGCAGGTTTTACAGTGATTCATAAAACAGGAGAAACGGATGATGATACATAAAAAATACCTTACGAGACTGCTGGCGCTCACTCTGGGAGCGAGTCTGTTTATGATACAGACGGCCTGGGCGGAGACGATTGTACCGCCGATGCCCTTTGCGGTGGGCGGCATCCAGACCCCGATTTCCGATGCGGCTGCGGACAGTCCGGGAGCCGTGTCTGCGGAAAGCCCGGAGGACAGTATGGTATCCGGGCCGGGAGTGGAGGCGTCGGCTGAAACGACGGCGGAGACGGCAGCCGATGCCAATACGTCGTCCGTTACCGATGCGCCATCCGGTACGGCATCCGCGCTCACGGAGCCGGAGATATCCGCGGACGGCGCGGTGCTGATGGACGGTGCGACGGGGAAGATTCTTTATGGAAAAAATGAGGATACCCAGTATTATCCGGCGAGCATCACGAAGGTGATGACAGCGCTGCTTGTCCTGGAACATTGCAGCCTGGATGATACGGTGACGTTTTCAGCGTCGGCGACGAGCAACCTGGAGTCCGGAGCGGTTTCCCTGAATATTACAGAGGGCGACCAGCTGACGGTGGAGCAGGCGCTCTACGGGCTGCTGCTGAAGTCGGCCAATGAGATCGCCAATGGCCTGGCGGAGCACGTCTCCGGAAGCGTCAGCTCCTTTGCAGAGCTGATGAACGCGAAGGCGAAGAGCCTCGGCTGCAAAAATACAAATTTTGTCAATCCCAACGGGCTCAATGATTCCAGTCACAAAACGACCGCCTATGATATGGCTCTGATCCTGCGCGAAGCGGTAAAAAATGAAACATTTCGCAAAATCGACACGACGCTGACCTACAATTTCCCGGCGACGAAGAATGCGGCGGCGCGCACGATCACGATGGGACATAAGATGATGTATCCGTCAGATGCGCGGTATTATGAAGGCATCATTGGCGGCAAGACCGGTTATACCTCGCTGGCGCGGAACACGCTGGTGACCGCGGCGGAGCGCGATGGCGTTCAGCTGATTGCCGTGATTCTGCACAGCCAGAGCACGCAGTACACGGACACGAAGGCGCTGCTGGATTATGGTTTTGAGAATTACGCGGCGTTGATGGGTCAGGAAAATGCAGGGGGTACAGCGACGGTAATAACGGCGAATACAGCGGAAGCGTCGAATACAGTGACAGCGACGAATACGGCGGAAACGGCGAATACGACAGCAGCGGCGGATACGACAGAGGGCGTCTGGTACGCGGAGGGCCAGCGCTGGTATTACATCAAGGGAGATGGTTCGCGGGCATCCGGCGAATGGCTGAAGCTTGACGGACATACTTACTGGTTTGATTCGGACGGCTATATGGCGACCGGCTGGCGTTAGTTTACCAACGGTTCCTGGTATTATTTCAGCACGACGGCGGGATACATGGCGACGGAGTGCTGGATTGAAGATGGCGGCGACTGGTTTTACCTGGGCAGCGACGGAGTGCTGCTGACGGATACGACAACGCCGGATGGTTATACTGTGGATGAGAATGGAATTCTGAAACAGTGAGATTGAGCGAGGTATAAACTGTCATTTCTGGGATACACTAGGGAGAGAAAACAGACAAGGAGGCTTTCCCAATATGGATTTCAGGAACAGTGAGACCGCAAAAAACCTGATGCGCGCTTTTGCCGGCGAGAGCCAGGCGAGAAACCGGTATGAGTTTTCCGCCGGCCAGGCGAGGAAAAACGGCCAGCCGGTGATCTCATCCGTGTTTTTGTTTACGGCAGCCCAGGAGAGAGAGCACGCGCAGGTATTTTACAATCATCTGAAGGAATTAAACGGCGATACCGTTATCATACAGGGCGGCTATCCGGTGGACAATTACACGGACAGCCTGGATCTGCTGAAGGCGGCCCGCCACAACGAATATGAGGAATATGAGGACGTTTACCGGAGCTTTGCACAGATTGCGCAGGATGAGGGGTTTGCCGGGGTGGCAAAATCATTTTCACTGATTGCGGGGGTCGAGAAAATTCACGGAGATCGTTTCCAGTTGCTTGCCGATTATCTGGAGCAGGGACGTCTCTTTGTATCGGATGTCGAGACGGGCTGGATGTGTCTGAATTGCGGTTATGTTTATCGTGGCAGTAAGGCGCCGGCGAAATGCCCCGCCTGCGATCACGAGCAGGGCTGGTTTGTGCGTCTGGAGCTTGCTCCTTATACGCGTGGCGCCTGAAAAGGGAAAAAATGAATGAAATCTGCAAAGGATGAGAATGGGAATGATGGAAAAACCAACGATAAACGCGGTAATATTTGATCAGGACGGCCTGATGTTTGATACAGAGCGAATGTCGGAGGGAATCTGGTACCGCGTGGCTGATGAACTGGGGATCCCCATTTATGACGAATTACTTGCCTCGATCCGCGGTATGAACGCCGACGATTCTTACGGGCTGTTCCGGGAATATTACGGCGATACCGTTGATATCCGCGCCTTCCGGGAGCGAAAGCGGGAGGTTTTTTTGCGGGAGGTGCGCGAAAAAGGTGTTCCGGTTAAGCCGGGGCTGCGCAAGCTTCTTGCGTGGCTGCGGGAGCACGGCTACCGGATGGCGGTGGCGACGGCAAGCAGGGAAGAATATACGCGGCGAAACCTGGAGGAAACCGGGATCAGCGAGTATTTTGCAGCGGTCACAAACTGCGATATGGTGAAGCACGCAAAGCCGGATCCGGAATTATTTCTGAAAGCGGCGCAGATGCTCGGCGAGAAGCCGGAACACTGCCTGGTGCTTGAGGACAGCCGCAAGGGGCTGGAGGCCGGGCTGCGCGGCGGTTTTGTCACGGTGATGGTGCCGGATATCTGGCAGCCCACGGAGGAGCTGCGTGGCCGCCTGTATCGGGTGTGCCGGTCGCTGGACGAGGTGATCCCGCTGCTTGAAGAGCTGCGATAGCGGGATGTTGAATAAAAAGACGAATGCTGTGCAGAAAGGAAAGCGAATGAAAGCTGAGAAACGATGGCTGATCCCCGTATCGGCGATCGCGGCGACAGCAGCCGTTGCGGCTGCCGCTGTGCGTTCCGCATGGGAGCGGGATCAGCTTGCGGTGGAGTATACTCATATTCGCTCCGCGAAGATACAACGTCCGCGGACGCTGGTTTTTTTATCAGATCTTCATGATAAAGAATTCGGGCCGGGGAATGAGCAGCTGCTGGATGCGGTGCGCCGCCAGCATCCGGACGCGGTGCTGATCGGCGGCGATACGATGGTGGCGAAACCCGGCCGGGCCAGGCTTGCGGTGACCGCGCGTCTGCTGCGCGGCCTGAAAGGACTCTGCCCGATTTATTATGCCGAAGGCAATCATGAGCAGCGCCTGTGGGAAGAAGCGGAAATTTATGGGGATTTGTATGTGGAACTGCGTCGTCTGCTGCGGGAATGCGGCGTGATCTGCCTGGCCGACGCTTCCGCCTGTCTGGATGAGGATATCCGTATCAGCGGACTGAAAATCGCGCCGTGCTATTATCGCAATTTTTTTCCTTCCATGATGGAAAGCGATTACCTGCGCCGGCGTCTGGGAGCAGCGGACAGGAAGCGCTATCAGATTCTTCTGGCGCATTCTCCATTGTTCTTCCGGGCTTACCGGCACTGGGGCGCGGATCTGACGCTCGCGGGTCATTTCCATGGCGGGACGATCCGACTGCCCCTGCTTGGCGGCGTGATGACACCGCAATACCAGTTCTTTCTGCCCTGCTGCGCGGGGCATTTTCGCCGCGGCGGACGGGATCTTGTGGTCAGCCGCGGGCTGGGGACGCATTCGATCAACATCCGCCTGGGCAATCGCCCGCAGGTGGCGGTGATAAAGTTGTTGCCGGTGGGATGAGTTTTTCTGCTACAAAAACGTGACTGTAAAAAGGAAGTTTGATAAATATCCTTTTGCAGCCCCTGATATCCGGGCTCTTTTGCCCGGATTTGTTTTTTGTGATCTAAAAATCAACCGAAAATTCCCAAAAAGCTATTGACAAAGAAGGAAGATGTAACTATAATTCATATAAACCTACAAGATAAATAGGTATTAAAAAGGAGATTGCAAAATGGGTAAAGTTTATTCATCCGTTGATCAACTGATTGGCAAGACTCCGCTGCTGGAGCTGGTTCACATGGAAAAGGAGGAGAACCTGGAGGCTAAGATTCTGGGCAAGCTGGAATATTTCAATCCCGCCGGCAGTGTGAAGGATCGCATTGCCAAAGCTATGATCGACGATGCAGAGCAGAAGGGTCTTTTGAAACCCGATTCTGTGATTATCGAACCCACTTCCGGCAACACGGGCATCGGTCTGGCTTCTGTGGCAGCCGCCCGTGGTTACCGCATCATTATCGTGATGCCCGAAACTATGAGCATCGAGCGCCGTCAGTTGATGAAGGCGTACGGTGCGGAGCTGGTTTTGACTGAAGGTGCCAAAGGCATGAAGGGTGCCATTGCCAGGGCAGATGAACTGTCCAAAGAGATTCCAAACAGCTTCATTCCCGGACAATTCGTTAATCCCGCCAACCCCGCCATTCACAAGACGACTACCGGACCCGAGATTTGGGAGGATACCGATGGTAAGGTGGATATCTTTGTGGCAGGCGTTGGCACTGGCGGAACGGTTACCGGCACTGGCGCGTATCTGAAGAATCATAATCCCAATGTAAAAGTCGTGGCGGTCGAACCTGTCGGTTCTCCCGTGCTGAGCAGAGGGATTTCCGGCGCCCATAAGATCCAGGGGATTGGTGCCGGTTTCGTTCCGGAAGTGCTGGACACCGGAATTTATGATGAGATCATTGCTGTGGAAAATGATGATGCCTTTGCTACCGGCAAACAGATCGGCAAGAAGGAGGGGATACTCGTAGGCATTTCTTCCGGCGCCGCCGTATGGGCTGCCATCCAGCTGGCCAAACGGTCAGAGAATAAGGGTAAGACGATTGTAGCTCTGCTGCCTGACACCGGTGAGCGTTATCTTTCCACCCCGTTGTTTGCAGATTAAAAGACCAGGTTTCTTCGGGACTGCTGCATGATGGCAGCAGCCCCATTTTTAAAGCGAAAGGATGTGTTTCTGATATGGCTGCAAAATCTATTCACACCTGCTCGGATTGTGCCGTTCTGGCCTGTCTGGGCCGTGACGAATCAAAGTACCCCGCTTTTTGTCTGACCGAACATGTGGATCAGGAATTGTTGAACGAAGTGGTTCAGATCTATCAAACGGATACCGAACAGGGCGAAATTGCGCGTGTATCCGCCGGAATCGAAGGCGAATTTTACGGAAAACTGACCCGGGTAGAAGAAACCATTGAGTTTATCAAGCGCATGGGTTATAAAAAAATCGGCATCGCGTCTTGCGTGGGGCTGATGAATGAGACGCGCATATTTGCCAGAATCCTGAAAGCAAACAAAATTAGTTACTATACCGTCGGCTGCAAGATCGGCGCAGTGGATAAGACCGAAATCGGTATTCCAAATGAGAAAAAGCTGAATCGCGGCTGTGGGCATGAATCCATGTGCAATCCAATTATGCAAGCCAGGATCCTGGAGACGCAGGGAACGGATTTCAATGTTGTGATCGGTCTTTGCGTAGGTCATGATACGTTGTTTCTGCGACACTCAAAAGCACCCACAACCGTTATGATCGTCAAGGATCGCGTATTGGGTCATAATCCGGTCGCTGCACTATATACCGCAACTTCCATGTACTCCAGATTTAAGAAGGAACTGTCAACGTGAGAAATCATGGGGATGTTTTCTCTTTGGAAGAATAAAGTTCCGGTGATGTGTGCGGAGCGGGAAGACTCAAGGCAGAAGCTCCCGCAGCGCCGGACGCAGCCGCAGTCCCACGGTGACTGCCAGAACACAGAGAATGTAGTCCGGCATCATCGTGGGCAGGCAGTAAACCAGGAAGATTGCTTTCCAGCCGACCGGCTGCGCGGTAACCCAGGCTGTGATGGCGTAAAAATACAGCATGCCCATGCCATAGTAGACCAGATACCCGGCAGTTGCCGCCGCGAACCAGCCACGAAAACAGACGGATCGCTGAAATTCGCAGATCCGTCCGATCAGAGGAGCGGCGAGGAGAAAGCCCAGCAGGAAGCCGAAGGTGGGGCGCAGCAGGTAAGCGGGGCCGCCGCCGCGGGCAAAGATCGGCACGCCGGACAAACCGATGATCAGATATACGGCCACGCTTAAAAAGGCGCGGCGGGAACCGAGGAGGAAAGCCGCCAGCATCACAAAAAGCCATTGCAGCGTAAAATTCATGGTATCGGCGCCGGCCGGAATGACAATTCGGATAAACGCGCCGGCCGCAATCAGGGCGGCGAACAGCCCGCAGAGTGTCAGATCGAGCGCCTGGGAAGATCGTTTCTGTTTTTTAATGGAAGTTTTCATGGCGCCCCCTGTCGTTTTTCACCCATTTTACAACAGGAAATGTGAAATGGGAAGTTTTATTTTTGATGGGAATACTCCGGATTCTGATAATCAGAACAATTCTGGCTTCATATCTTTTTGATGCCCCCACTTTAATAGCAACGCAGGAAATCGAAAAAAATCAGAATAGCCGGTTGCTTTCAAAATTACCTTCGGTTATACTTTGAAAAGGAGTTTTGTCGTGTAAATGAATTAAGAGACAGGAGGAAAGGCGGGTAAGATGAAGGTTTTAATATTAAACGGCAGCCCGAGGGCGAACGGCAACACGGCGATTGCGCTGGACGAGATGAAAGCGGTTTTCGAGGCAGAAGGCGCGGACACGGAGATTGTACAGCTGGGTAATCAGGTGATTCGCGGCTGCATGGCCTGCGGATATTGCCATAAAAATGGGAAATGTGTATTCGATGATATCGTAAATGAGCTGGCGCCGAAATTTGAGGAAAGCGATGGTCTTGTGGTCGCGGGTCCTGTCTATTACGCCTCGGCAAACGCCACGCTGATCGCCTGTCTCGACCGGCTGTTTTACAGCACGGGATTTGACAAGACGATGAAGGTGGGCGCGAGCGTGGTGGTTGCCAGGAGAGGCGGCTGTTCCGCTACATACGATGAGCTGAATAAATATTTCGGGATCAGCGGGATGCCGATCGCGGCCAGTCAGTACTGGAACAGCGTTCACGGTCGTGAAAAGGGAGAGGCGTCGCAGGACGCGGAAGGGCTGCAGACGGTGCGCGCGTTGGCCCGCAATATGACATTTCTGATGCGGAGCATCGCTCTCGGGAAAGAAAAATTCGGACTTCCCGAAAAAGAGCCGCGGGTGTCTACGCATTTTATCCGGTAGAGTGAAGGTGGCTTATGTCCGATAACGAAAAAGGCGGAACGACAATTTCCTATAAACTGGAAAGTTTTGAGGGCCCTCTCGATCTTCTCCTTCATTTGATTGAGAAAAATAAAATTGATATTTATGATATTCCCATCGCGGAAATTACACGCCAGTATTTAGATTATGTCAATCAGATGGAGCATGAGGATCTGGATGTTGTCAGTGATTTCCTGGTGATGGCGGCGACACTGCTCGATATTAAGTCGCGTATGCTGCTGCCCGCGGAGCCTGCAGTGGAGGGCGATGAGGAAGATCCGCGAGCCGAACTGGTGGAACGTCTTCTGGAATACAAGCGCTGCAAGCGGATGGCGCAGGAGCTGGGCGATCTGGAGGATCAGGCCGGAGGACTTTTTCTGAAAGCCCCGACGGTTCCTGAGGAGGTGGCGCTCTACGAAGCTCCGGTTGATCTGGACCGGCTGCTTGACGGTCTGACCCTGGCGCGGCTGGAGAAGATTTTCGGCCAGGTGATGAAGCGGCAGGAGGATAAGGTAGATCCGATCCGCAGCAGCTTTGGCACAATCAAACGAGAGACGGTGAGCCTGGAGCAGCGCGTCCATGATGTGCTGGGCTATGCGCGGCAGCATCGGCGTTTCTCTTTCCGGCAGATGCTGGAGCACCGCAGCGGCCGTCTGCAGGTCGTTGTGACATTTCTGGCGATTCTGGAACTGATGAAGGTCGGAAAGATTCGTCTGCTTGAGGAGGACTCGCCCGCGGATGATATCAATCTGGAAACAATCGAGTCGGACGGCGAGGACGATGAGCTGGAGCTTGATCTGGCGGGACTGGTGGACGATTGAGAGAAACAGCGTGAAAACAGAGGGCAGATTGGGTATGAATGATTATCAGATGAAGCTGGAGGATTACGATACGGAACAGATGGCCGAGTGGGAGGCCGTGGTGGAAGCGGTGCTGTTTACCATGGGAAATTCGGTGGAGCTTGGCCAGCTGGCGATCGCGATCGGCCAGGAAAAGGAGACGGCGAGACAGGTTGTGGAGCGTCTGCGCCGGCGTTATGATGAGGAACGCCGCGGCATGCAGATATTGCCGCTGGAGGACGCTTATCAGATGACGACGCGCGCGGATTATTATGAGAATCTGATTCGCGTGGCCGCGGCACCCAAGAAGCAGGTGCTGACGGATGTGCTGCTGGAAACGTTGTCCATTGTCGCCTACAAGCAGCCGGTGACCAAGGTGGAGATCAGCCGCATTCGCGGCGTCTCTTCGGATCACGCGGTAAACCGCCTGGTCGAGTATGGGCTGATCTGTGAGGTGGGAAGGCTTGACGCGCCGGGGCGGCCGATGCTGTTTGCGACGACGGAGGAATTTCTGCGGCGGTTCGGGGTCACATCGACGACGGATCTGCCGACGATGAATCCGGAGGAGCAGGATGAGATTGTCCATGAGGTGGAGGAAGAGCTGCAGGTTCACCTGGACGCGGACGGCACGCTGCGCGAGGAGCCGGAGGAAGCAGAGACAGATGGAATAGAGCCGGAGACGGAAATGATGGAATCGGAGCCGGAAGAACCGGTGTCAGCAGAGCCGGAGATTACGGATAAAAGTGAGGCGGCGACGGAGGAGGATGACCGGAATGCAGAAGAAAATCCGGATTAAATATTTTCATGACCAGCTGGAACGGCTGGATTATATTGACGGCAAATCGGACTGGATTGATCTGCGCGCGGCCGCGGATATTGATATGAAGGCGGGAGAATTTCGCCTGATTCCGCTGGGCGTGGCGATGGAGCTGCCGCAGGGGTATGAGGCGCATGTGGTGCCGCGCAGCAGCACGTTTAAAAATTTCGGCATTATTCAGACCAACCATATGGGCGTGATTGACGAGACCTACTGCGGCGACAATGACCAGTGGTTTTTCCCGGCTTACGCGCTGCGCGACACGCACATTGGTTTTGGCGACCGCATCTGCCAGTTCCGCATCATGGAACATCAGCCTCGCATCTGTTTTGAGGAAACCACGCAGCTGGGGCATGAGGATCGCGGCGGCCACGGCAGCACCGGGAGAAACTGACGATGGCGGATTGCAACGGCATGGCAGTATGAAAAATAATGACGATGACGGATCGCAGCGGGATGGGAAGGAATCAGATATGGCGGAATTGATTGTAACGCAGGCCGAAGAGGAGCGGGTGCTCCTGATCGCGGTCAGTACGGCCGGCGGGGAGGAGACGGATGCTTCTCTGGATGAGCTGGAGGAACTGGCGCGCACGGCGGGGGCGAGGACGGTCGGCCGCGTAGTGCAGAACCGGGAGAAAATCCATCCGGGCACTTATCTGGGTCAGGGAAAGCTTGAGGAAGTAAGAGACCGGTTGTGGGAGCTGGACGCGACGGGAGTGATCTGTGACGATGAGCTTTCTCCGGCGCAGATGCGCAACCTGGAAGAGGCGCTGGAAACGAAGGTTATGGATCGCACGATGGTGATTCTTGACATTTTCGCGTCCCGTGCAGCCACCAGCGAGGGCAAGATTCAGGTGGAGCTGGCGCAGCTGCGCTACCGGGCCGCACGCCTGGTCGGTATGCGGGATTCGCTTTCGCGGTTGGGCGGAGGCATTGGTACCCGTGGACCCGGCGAAAAAAAGCTGGAGACCGATCGGCGTCTGATCCATGAGCGGATCGGCCAGCTGAAAGCGGAACTCGCACAAGTGAGGCGGCACCGCGAGGTGATCCGGGGTCAGAGACAGAAAAACGGTACGCCGACCGCGGCGATTGTCGGTTATACAAACGCCGGGAAGTCGACGCTTTTAAACAGTCTGACGGATGCTGGTATTCTCGCGGAGGATAAGCTATTTGCCACGCTCGACCCGACGACGCGCGCCCTGACGCTGAGCGGAGGGCAGACGATCCTGCTGACCGATACGGTCGGTTTTATCCGCAAGCTGCCGCATCACCTGATCGAGGCGTTTCGCAGCACGCTCGAGGAGGCGCGGTATTGCGATATCATCCTGCATGTGGTGGACTGCTCGAATCCGCGGATGGACATGCAGATGCATGTCGTCTACGAGACATTGCGGGAGCTTGAAGTGAAAGATAAGACCGTTGTCACGGTTTTTAATAAGATTGACCGCCTGGAAGGGGAATTTGGCCAGCCGCGTGATCTGCAGGCAGATTACCAGATCTGTATTTCGGCGCGCACCGGCGAGGGACTGCCTCGCCTCACGGAGTGCCTGGAAGCGATCCTGCGCAGCCAGAAGGTCTATCTGGAAGAAGTATTTCCGTATTCGGAGGCAGGGAATCTGCAGATCATCCGCAGATACGGAGAATTGCTTTCAGAAGAATACGGCCCGGACGGGATCGCCGTCCGGGCTTATGTACCGGCGGAACGTTTTGCGGCGCTGAAAACTAAAAGCCCAGCGTCGCGCCTACCAGAATGACCTTGATCCTTCCGGCCGGACGGCAGATGCGCGTGCGCAGCATGGACGCGCAGATGCTGGATTCGCTCAGACAGTCGGCACAGGTGCCGGAAACGCTGCATGGCGTATTCAGAGAAAAACGCTGTGCGTTGATCGGTGCGGCGATCGTGCGTGCCCGCGTCCAGGCGTCGTCCACGGTGGGGACAACCTTGTTCATGCCCGCGATGACGATAACCTGTTTCGGCCCGTAGACAAGGGCGGCGACGCGGTTGCCGTTTCCGTCGATATTGAACAGCTGTCCGTCCTCGCTGATCGCGTTGCTGCTCATCAGGAAGGTGTCGCTAAGGAGACCCTTTCTTTGCAGATCTGCCCGTTCTTCGGCGGATTTGGCTTCGGCGCGGTCGATGACGGAGAAGCGCTCCCGCACAAGCGGAAGCAGGCCGAGCGCGTCGATCGTCGCGGAGCCGCCCCAGCAGACGGTGTCGCCCTCCGGGATCAGGGAGAGCGCTTTTGCGACGGCTTCTGCGGGCGTCGGGCAGTAGACGGCCTCAAAATGCCGGCGGTTCAGAGCTTCGGCGACCCGCGGTCCCAGTTTATCATATTGCATTTCCAACGGTGAAGTTCTCTCGTTCATATTCGAACCCTCCTTTAAAATGATTCCATTTTTGTCTGGCTTTTCCATCATCATACCCGAATTGAGAAAAAATGTAAAGAGGCGGACAGTGACGCGACAAAACATCACATTTGCGCATTCCGTCATGGGTTTTGCGCGGGCAGCATGGACGAACCGGACATGATATTTTATAATGAAAACCGGGATTTGAGGCAATCCGTGGCATCATTAACGTTGGACCTCAACATCATGACATGGGAGAAACGAGAGATGAACGACGGTGAGGATGTAAGCGGAATTCTGTGTTCGCGCTATGATCATCTTTTTGACGCGGAGCGGAAAGTTGCCGATTATGTGATGGAACATCGGGAGACGGTTGTCGATATGACGGTCGAGCGGCTGGCACGGGCAAGCGGGACGAGCGGCGCGACGATATCCCGGTTTTGCCGGCACTGTGGTTTTCGCGGCTTTTCTCAGATGAAAATGGGGCTGGCGCGCGAGCTGTTAAAGGAGCGGGAACGACCGGAAACGGTGTCGAATCATGTCTCCCGCGGAGATATCCGCCGGTCTCTGGAAAATATTCTTGCGAACCGGATAGCAGAGCTGGAGCAGACGGCGGAGCTGATGAATGAGAACCAGTTGGAAAACGCGTTGTCCTGGCTGGAGCAGGCCCGCATTGTGCAGATCATTGCGGATGACAGTGCGGCTCCGGCCGCGATGGATTTTGTGCTTAAAATGGGACGGTGCGGTGTCAGAACCGTATCCGAGGTACTCTGGGAGGCACAGGCGGCGTGTGCGCGCACCTTGGGAGCATGCGATGTCATTGTTATCATTTCCAATACCGGGAAATCGCGGCAGCTGGAAGCGTTGATGGAAATCGCGCGGGGAAACGGCTGCCGGATAATCGCGATTACAAACAACCCGGATTCTCCGGTGGGAAAGCTGGCAGATGTTTGCCTGCTCACGGCCTCCAGGGAAAAACTGCTGCTGGATGAATGCGGATTTCTCTGCCTTTCGGCGATGTTTGTGACAGAAATCCTTTATCTTTTCCTGGCGGCCGGAACGGAGCAGCCGGAACCGAACGTTGGAAAGATCGGATGAGACAGTACCAGATGAGACAGCAATAATTCTTCTTGAATAAGGCGCTGATTTCATGTATCATGAGGTGGAAATCCGATATTGTGGTGAAAACAGGGGAAGAAAGATCAATAAAGCCTTTGAAAACCGGAAAACAGGAAGGACAGGATGGTGTGAGAAATGATTTGTTGCTGTATTTTTGATCTGGATGGGACGCTTCTGAATACGCTTGCGGCGCTGGAACTGACGACAAACCGCATGCTGGAACGGTTTGGCTATGGTCCGGCGGACGAGGCGCATATCCGGAAATTTGTCGGGGATGGTTATAAGATGCTGGTGGAGCGGGCGCTGCTTTATGCCGGCGATGCGGAGCTTCGCCATTATACGGAGGTGCTTGGCGTTTACCAGGAGCTGTTTGAGAAGCTGTGTATGTATGAGGTGAAGCCTTATGACGGTATCCGGGAGCTGCTGACCGGATTGAAAAAGCGCGGCATTCGTATTGCCGTGCTTTCCAACAAACCGCATGAGCGCACGGTTGATAATATTGAAGGAATCTTTGGAATGGATTATTTTGACGTCGTGGCCGGGGAGCAGGAGGGCATTCCGCGCAAGCCGGACCCGGCCGGTGTCCGCCGGATCCTGGATATTCTCGCCTGCCGCCCGGAGGAATGTCTGTATTTTGGCGACACCAACACCGATATGAAGACCGGGCTGGGAGCGGGACTGACGACGGTTGGCGTGACCTGGGGTTTTCGCGGCCGCGCGGAGCTGGCGGAGTATCATCCGCAGTATATCATTGACCGGCCGGAAGAGGTGTTTGAGAAAATTCTTCAATCTTGAAACAGTTTGCTGTAAATTTCCTCGGCCAGCAGATCGACATAAGACTGGTCGGCGATGTCGTGGTTGGTGATGATGGCGTCCTGGATGAGATCGAAGCGTTTGAGGCTGCGTTCCTCCGGGCTTAAATCGCCGCTGTTTTCTTCGGATATCTGCGCGTCGAGCTGTTCGGCGGAGTAATTTCCCAGAAACCATTCGACGAGCTGTCTGGTCACTTCTTCCTCATCGGCCACCTGACTGCCGACCTTTTTGGCGGAGCGCCGGGAAGAAAGCGCGACACCCAGCGACGCGAGGCCGAGCAGCGTCATCACGGATTGGGTAAGATACCGTGAAAAGCCGACAGCGGGCAACCGGACGACGCCGGCCCAGAGCAGGGCGGAGATAACCAGGAGCGCGGCTCCAACCAGTAAAAATGCGGAAGCGGAGGACTGCAGATCCTCATACTGCTGCGATTTTTTGACATAGACCGGTGTTGCCGGGATACGGCTCCGGGTGCGCAGACGTGAGGAACCGAGCAATCCCTGCTCTGTATCAAAGTCACCGCCCTCCGATTGTTCGCCAGCAGCCCCGGCTGCTTGTGCCGCTTCCTGCCTGGCGGCCTCTAACGCAGCCTGAAAAGCTTCCCGTTCGGCCGCGCGAGCGGCTTCTTCCTCCGCCTGCCGTATCGCGTCCGCTTCCTCCTTCGAAGCAACCAGCGGGCCGCCGCAATCACTGCAGACCGTAATCCCCTCAACAAATTCCATATCACATTTCGGACAATAAGGCATCTTGTAAACCGCTCCTTTTCGCTGTTTTTCCCACATCAAATTTCCCACATTTCATTATACCGGAAACAATCGATATGCACGATATTGTAGCCGTTCTGTATCTCAAAGTCAACAATCTAAATCCACAAAACCGTTAAAAAATGCAGTAAAAACCGGAATTCAATCTCATGCGCCGCTGTACAAAAACCGAAAATGTGGTAAAATGTACGCAAAGGGCAGAGCCAGATGGATATCCGGGTGACCGCCGTGCTTGCACGAGCGGGCACAGGGATATCTATATGGCGAGCGAAGCGACCGAGAAAAGCCGAAGGCTTTTCGAGGCTCTGCCCGCTTGGGTGAAGTGTATTGGAGGAGCATATGAGAGACCTGGCGTATTTAAAGCTGCTGGCGAGGCAATACCCCAGCATAAAGGCAGCGTCCAGTGAGATTATTAATTTGACGGCGATCTGCGGACTTCCTAAGGGGACGGAATACTTTTTCAGCGATCTGCACGGCGAGTATGAAGCGTTTATTCATTTGCTGCGCAGCGCTTCCGGTATTATCCGGGAGAAGATCCGAGAGACGTTCGGCTATGTCATTCCGGAGGAGGAGCAGGTCGAGCTTGCAAACCTGATTTATTATCCGGATCGCAGTCTGGCGCGTTTGATTCATGACGGCAAGTATACGGAAAACTGGCAGCGGATCACGATCTACCGCCTGGTGCAGATCTGTAAGGAGATTGGTTCAAAGTACACCCGTTCCAAGGTTCGCAAGAAAATGCCGGCGGAATTTGCCTATATTATCGATGAATTACTCCATGTCAATTATAACGACGAAGATAAGCGTGTTTATTATGATGAGATCATTCGCTCGATTATTGATACCGGGATTACGGACAAGTTTATCGTGGCGATCAGTGAGTTGATAAGGGATCTGACGATTGATAATCTGCACATTATCGGCGATATTTTTGACCGCGGCCCGCGGGCGGATATCATTATGGATGAATTGATGCAGTTCCACGATGTGGACGTTCAGTGGGGCAACCATGACATTTCCTGGATGGGCGCGGCGGCCGGAAACGTGGCCTGTATCTGCAATGTACTGCGCATCGCGATCAGCTACAACAGTTTCGACGTGCTTGAGGACGGTTATGGCATCAATCTGCGGCCGCTGTCCATGTTCGCGGCCCGGGTATACCGGGAGGATCCGTGTACATTGTTTTCACCGAAGATTCTTGATGAAAATATTTATGATGCGGTGGATCCGGGGCTGGCGGCCAAGATGCACAAAGCGATCGCGATCATGCAGCTCAAGGTGGAGGGCCAGATTATCCGCAGGCATCCGGAGTATGAGATGGACGATCGCGTACTTCTGGAGGCGGTGGATTACGGGCGCGGCGTCGTCACGGTCGATGGGAAGGAATATCCGATGCTGGATATGAGTTTTCCGACCATTGATCCGAATGATCCGTTGAAGCTTTCAAAGGATGAGGAAGAACTTCTGTATACGCTGCGGCTTTCTTTCCGCCACAGCGAGCTTTTGCAGCGGCATATTCGTTTCCTGTATACCCATGGAGCTTTATACAAATGCTACAATGGCAATCTGCTGTATCACGGCTGTATTCCGATGCGGGCAGATGGAAGTTTTGTGGAAATCGATTTTGACGGTGAGAAGCTTGGCGGCCGCGCGCTGATGGACCGCATCAGCGAGGAGATTCGCATGGCATATTTGCAGCCGGACGGCACGCCGGGGAAGGACAGGGCGCTGGATTTTATGTGGTACCTCTGGTGCGGCGCGAAATCACCGGTGTTTGGCAAAGACAAGATGCGGACATTTGAACATTATTTTATTGAGGACCAATCCGTTCGCAAGGAGCATCTGAACCCTTATTATCAACTTTGTCAGAAGGAAGAGGTCTGCTGCCGGATCCTTCGGGAATTTGGCCTGAAGCCGGAGGATTCTCATATTATAAACGGGCATGTGCCGGTCAAAATTAAGGATGGGGAGACGCCGGTCAAGGGAGGCGGCAGGCTGTTTGTCATCGACGGCGGTTTATCCAAAGCTTACCAGAAACACACGGGGATCGCCGGATATACGCTGATCTATAATTCACGGCATCTGGCGCTGGCGGAGCACAAACCGTTTGATCCCAACCGGGAGAGTACGCCACGGGTGGCGATTGTGGAGAAAATGAAAAACCGCGTGATGGTTGCGGACACGGACAAGGGAAGGGAATTACAGGAACAGATTACCGATCTGCGCGAGCTGGTGGATGCGTTCCGGCGTGGCGAGATCAAGGAAACTGCAGATTAAAATCAGGATGCCATAAGGTGTCGGATATACCGTTTTGCGGGAAAGGAGATAAGCAGGTGAACAGAGAGGAATTTTTAGAAGGACTGCAGTCTGCTCTGTCCGGGCGGGTGCCGCCCTCCGTGGTGCGCGAAAACCTGCGCTATTATGACGAATATATCCGCGGCGAGGCCGCGAAGGGACGTCCGGAAGCAGATGTGCTTGCGGAGCTTGGTGATCCGCGGCTGATTGCCCGTACGATCGAAGATACGACGCCGGGGGCCGGAGAGGGAAATTTTGACGAATACCGCGCGAATCCATTTGGCGATATGGCGGATCGGTACAGGGAAGCCACTGAGGAGGACAGCGCCCGGACGCGAGGCAGCGTTCATTATTATGATTTAAACAAATGGTACTGGAAGCTGATCGCGATTGTCGTTATTGTGCTGGTGGTGGCGCTGATGCTTGCCGTGGTCAGCGGGATTCTTACGCTGGTGATACCGCTGCTCCCGGTGATCATAGCGGTGCTGATGGTCATGTGGATCGTGAGGATGTTCTGATGATTAAGGTTCTCCATTTTGTATCTACTCCGTCCATTTCGAGCGGGGTGATGAGCGTTATTATGAATTACTATCGTCATATCGATCGTTCCAGGATCCAGTTCGGTTTTCTTTGCTTTCTCCGGTGCAGGAACGAGGAAGAATCCTACGAACGGGAAATAAGGGCGTTAGGGGGGGTAGTTTCTTATGTTTCAAAACCGAGAAGTTCCATTGCCTCGATCCGGCAGCTGGCTTCTTTTTTTCGCGAGCACAATGGGGAATACCAATGGCTCCACAATCATGAAGTATATTTGAGTTTTTTTCTGAAACTTCTTGTTATCTATTATAAAATACCGGGGTTTATTATCCACAGCCATGCGACGCGGTACTCAGACAGGCTGCCGTACTCCATAAGGAATCATGTCTTTTGCAGCACAATCCGCTTTATGAATTGCGAAAGGCTGGCCTGTTCCAAAGAAGCCGGGCGCTTCCTGTTTGGGGATGGGGCAGCAGACAGGGGAAACGTACAGTTGCTGTACAATGCTGTGGATATCCCACATTTCCGGTTTCATTCAGAGAGACGAAGAACCAGCCGAAACAAGCTTGGATTTTCGGACGGGGATATCGTCCTGGGACATATCGGGCGATTCACCAGACAAAAAAATCATCAATTTCTGATGAATATTTTTCATGTATTTCTGAACTATGAACCCAACGCGAAGCTGTTGTGTATTGGGGATGGAAGACTGCGGGAACAGACGGAACAGAAAGCGCGACGGTTGGGGATATGGGAGCATATCCGCTTTCTTGGCCTGCGTTCGGATGTTGCGGATCTTCTTGATGCGATGGATATATTTTTGCTTCCTTCGCTTTTTGAAGGTTATCCGGTTTCGTTTGTCGAGGCATGCTGCAACGGGCTTCCCTGCGTGGTATCGGACACCTTTTCCAGCGAATGGGACTGCGGGCATGTCTGCCGGATATCGTTGAAACGATCGCCCGAAGAATGGGCGCAAAAGGTTCTTGAAGGAATTCGCAAGGGACGCTGGGCGGGGATGGAGTCGCAATTGTTTGATATAAATCAGCAGGCAAAAAAACTGGAAGTGGTTTATTTAAAATGAAGCTGCAAATTTTGATGTCTACCCATAACGGGACGCGTTATCTTCGTACGCAGCTGGAGAGCATTGTTGCCCAAACGGTCAGAGGAAAATCGCTTCTGATCCGCGACGACGGCTCTGCCGATCAGACGCGGAGGATTCTGGAGGAATACCAGAAAAAATATCCCTGGATCCGTTGTTATTACGGATCCAATATCGGGGCGCGGAAGAGTTTTTTCGATCTAATGCGGCGCTCAGACAGGGAAGCGGATTATATCGCGTTGGCAGATCAGGACGACGAATGGATGCCGGAAAAACTGGAACAGGCGGCGGCTTCCTTGTCCAGGCTGGAACGCCGGTGCAGGCCGGGGGAACCGTTGCTTTACTGCAGCGATTGGCTTCCGGTTGATGCGGAGTTAAAACCGCTTCGGAGAACATTGCGCCCGATGGTACGGGAAACTTCGTTTGGCAACGCCCTGGTGCAGAATGTCTGTACCGGCTGCACCGCGGTAGCGAACCGAAATCTGGTTGATCTCGTTTGCGACGGCTTTCGCAGCTGCTTCGCCGGTACCGGTTGGCAGGCTCAGATGGATTCTGTTATTATGCACGACTGGTGGCTGTACCTGACGGCGGCGTGTTTCGGGAATGTTTATTATGATGAGAATGCCTATATCCGTTATCGTCAGCATGGCGGAAACGTCTTCGGGACAAAAACCGGACACAGGCAATTGCTGAATTATCGCCTGAATGAGCTGATGCAGCCGAGAGGAGAAATTTTTTGTCAGGCCAGAGCATTTGGGGAAATTTATAAGAACCGTCTGGATCAGCCGGAAAACGCAGAAAATCAGAGAAAGCTCCGGAAACTTTTAAAGGCGGAGCGCAGCCTGGCCGGACGGATTGCAGTGGCTGCGGATGCCGGTTATTTCCGGCAAAAACGAAGCGACGATCTGATCTTTCGGGGGATTGTCCTGATCGGGAAACTATGACGGAGGCAACGCACTTATGGCAAAAGCGGACGGGATTGATATTATCATACCGGTCTACAATGCATTCGATGAGCTGCAAAAATGCGTCGAGAGCGTTTTCGCATGCACGGATCTTGCACGTCACCGCATGATTCTGGTTAATGATGCCAGCCCGGATGTTCGCATTGCCCCGTATCTGGATTCCCTGAAAGGGGAAACGGTTCTTGTTGCAGAAAATGAGAAAAACCTTGGATTCGCAGGGAGTATCAACCGAGGGATCCGACTGTCTGAGAACCGCGATGTAGTTTTGCTGAATTCCGACACGATTGTGACAGAAAACTGGGTGGAAAAGCTGATTGCCTGCGCCTTTAGCGATACCGCCATCGCGACGGTCACGCCGCTCTCCAACAACGCGACTCTGTGTTCCGTGCCGGAATTCTTAAAAGAGAATGCCATTCCGGGCGGCTATACGCTGGCGGAATATGCCAGGCTGGTCGAGACAGTGAGCTTGCGTCGGTATCCGAGGATCCCTGTCGCGAACGGGTTCTGTATGTATATCAAACGGGCGACGTTTGATAAAATCGGTCTGTTTGACGAGGAAACGTTTGGACGCGGTTATGGGGAGGAAAATGATTTCTGCTATCGCGCCGGGCAGGCAGGATATTGTCATGTAATGTGCGATGACACCTATATTTTCCACAAGGGGACGGCGTCTTTTGTCAGCGAAGAAAAGAAGAAATACATCGATATGCACGAACGGATCCTGGACGAACGTTATTCCGGACAGAACCATGTGGTCGCTGCTCACTGCAGGGATAACCCCAATGCGGCAATACAGGATAATATCCGTATCTGGGAAAAACTGAGAAATGGCCGCAAAAATCTGCTGTATCTTGTCCAGTCGGATTTCCGCAGGGATGCCGCGGATCATCTGGGAGGTACGCAGCTGCATGTGAAAGACATGACGTCCTGTATGCGCGGAGTTTACAACGTTTTTGTTGCTGCCCGCAATGTAGATTTCCTGAACGTGACCGCATATACCGGAACTGAGGAGCTTTGTTTTAAATTTTATATTGGCGACTGTCCGCAATATCCGGAATTCCGCAGCAAAAAGTTTGCGGAATTGTACGGAAGACTGCTGGATGGGTTTTGCATCGGGCTGGTTCACATTCATCATACGAGGAACCTGACGCTGGAGCTTTATTATGAAGCAAAAAAACGGCAGATTCCCATTATTACCACGCTGCATGATTATTACACGCTCTGTCCGCAGATCAAGATGATGGATGCTAGGGGGCGGCTGTGCGCGGGGAGAAACGATACGGACTGTAAAGCGTGCCTTCATCAGAAAGAAGGTATTTACCAGGGGCTTGATTATCGCGCCATATGGCGCGGGGAACAGCAGAAAGCCCTGGGATTTTCGGAGAAGATTATATTTCCTTCGAACAGCGCAAGACAGATCGTGGAAAGATACGAGCCGGATATCCATCCAAAGACGATGGTAATTCCCCATGGCGTTGCGAGAATGGAGCCGATTTCAGCAGGAAACGCCGCGCAGCTGCACGTCGCGTTTATCGGCGGTATCAGCCGGGAAAAAGGAGAGCATATTGCGGTCCGCCTGATCAAAAACGGTCCTCCTGACGTGCACTGGCATTTATTCGGCACCTGGGGCTACAACGAGCTCTCAATGACCGACCGGAAAAATTACACGAAAACCGGTCTTTATGAGCGGGAAGAGCTGGCGGGGCTGATGGAAGCCCATCAGATCGATCTGGTCTGTATTTTGCCAGTGTGGGCGGAGACATATTGCTATACGCTGTCTGAGGCGGTTATGTGCGGCGTCCCGGTCATTGCCACGGATATCGGCGCGCTGGGGGAGCGGGTGCGGGAAATGGATTGTGGCTGGCTGGTCCCGGTGGAGAACGCTTATGAGGAGACGCTTGCGCTGATCAACAAGCTGAAGGATAAGGGTAGCGAATATCAGGAAAAACGCGCTCACATAAGGACGCTGCGGATAAAGACGCTTGAGGAGATGGCCTCGCAGTACGGGGAACTGTACCGGGAATTATATCGGGAACGGCGCCAGGATTGTGAAATCGGTTCGGATAAGCAGACGCGGGAATACCTGCTGAATGGCTACCTGGTTGCATGCGGGCTGAAAAGCGCAGGAAGCGATGATCTGTCCTGCCTCCGGGAACGGATGGATGAGATGGAAAACCGCCTGACGGCAATCACGACGTCGTTTACCTACAAGTGCATGCAGGCGCTGGGCGAGATTCCCATACCGTGCCGGAAACAAATTAAAAAGCTGCTTTATATCGTGTATCGGACGGTAAAGCGGAACTGATGAGGAACTTTCATGGATGTTGCAAGGATATCTGCTGTTTTTCGGTTGCTGCTGTTCTATTTTATATTGGCGTTTGCTTTCTGGGCGATTGGCGACATTCAGATCCGCACGCGCGAAATGTATGCAGACATGCCGGCAGCCGATTCGGTGGTCGGTGAAATTACCGCGGGGACGGTGATTGAGCAAACGTTTGTTTCCGGGTATGACAGCATCGAAAAATTCACGTTATGCGTGGCGACATACGCCAGAAGCAACCGGGGAATCCTTACGGTTGCATTGCTGGAAAACCAGACACAGGAACAGTTGGCTGAACTGAGGATGGACGCATCCCTGCTTGAAGATAACAGCTATTACGAGTGGCCGCTGGAAACGCCGCTTGTTTCCGCGAAAGGACGAAGCTATACCATACGGGTTACGTCCGATTGCCTTCCGGGAGAAGCGCCGACGATTTACTGCAGCAATGAGCCGTCCGAAGATACCAGGCTTTTGATCAATGGCGCAGACGGGGGACAGATGCTCTGTTTCAGTTTTTGCGGTCGTTCTGTCACCTGGTTCGGCGCGCATTACTGGCTTTTGGCCGGCGCAGGGGCGGTTGTCCTGACGTTGTACGGTCTCTGGGTCGCACTTTGCGAACGGCAGGGCAAAGCTACGCTGGCCGGAACATATGCCGCTTTATGGAAACGGTATCGTTTCCTGGTTCAGCAGCTGGTTTCCAGGGATTTTAAGAAAAAGTATAAGCGCTCTTTACTGGGATATCTCTGGAGCTTTTTAAACCCGCTGCTGACGATGCTGGTGCAGTACATTGTCTTTTCAACCATTTTCCGTTCGGATATAAAAAATTTCCCGGTATATCTGCTGAGCGGAATCATTCTGTTTAATTTTTTTACCGATGCGGTCAGCCAGGGATTGTCCGCGATCATAGGCAATGCTTCCCTGATCACAAAGGTATATGTACCGAAATATATTTACCCGGTTACGAGGGTGATCTCCAGTTCGATCAATCTCCTGATTTCCATATTGCCGCTGCTGCTTGTCGCTCTGCTCACGCGTGCTCCGGTTACAAAAGCCCTGCTGCTGCTTCCGTTTGCGCTTATCTGTCTGATTGGTTTTAGCATCGGGATGGCATTGATGTTGTCCTCGGCGATGGTGTTCTTTCGCGACACACAGTATCTATGGGGAATTTTCAGCCTGATCTGGATGTACGCGACGCCCCTGTTTTACCCGGAAACGATTATACCGCCTCAGTACAGGTGGATCCAGGTCTGGAACCCGATGTATTACATGGTAAAATTTGTGCGGATCCTGTTGATTGACGGGGTATCGCCATCTCCCAGGCTGTATGGAATATGCATCATTTCCGCGCTGGCGTCCCTGATTGTGGGCGGGTTCGTGTTTAAAAAGACGCAGGATCGGTTTGTTTTGTATATATAGAAAGCGTATATGGATATGGTAAATGTCAAGCATGTGACAATGAATTTCCGCATAACAAATGACAAAATCACGAGCCTGAAGGAGTATGTGGTCGCGCGGATGGAACACCGCCTGCAGTATAAGGAATTCTCGGCGCTGGATGACATCAGTTTTCAGGTGAAAAAAGGCGAAGTACTGGGAATTATCGGGAAAAACGGCGCCGGTAAAAGCACGCTCCTTAAAATTATAGCCGGAGTATTAAAACCGACAGCCGGGACGATTACCCTCGGTGGAAACGTCGTTCCCATGCTGGAACTTGGATCCGGCTTTGACCCGGATCTGAGCGGGAGCGAGAATATTTACTTAAACGGCGCAATTCTGGGCTATGATAAGCAGTTCCTGGAAGAAAAATATGAGGAGATCGTACGGTTTTCGGAGCTGGAGGAATTTATTTCCATGGCGATTCGAAATTACTCATCCGGGATGCTGATGCGTCTGGCGTTTTCCATCGCGACAGTGGTGGAGCCGGAGATTCTGATTGTAGACGAGATTTTGTCCGTCGGGGACGAAGGGTTCCAGGCAAAGAGCCGGGAACGGATGCGGGAACTTATGGGAGGCGGAACGACCGTGCTGTTTGTGTCGCACAGCATGGAGCAGGTGGAAGAAATGTGCGATCGGGTAATGTGGCTGGACGAACACAAAGTGAGGATGATCGGTCCGGCGAGGGAGGTGTGCGGGGAATATGGGAAGTACTGGAAATGACGCGAACTTCCATTGTATGGAGAAAATGAAACGGCTGCTGATTTATGTGTATAATGAAAAAAGCGGGATAGTCGGGGACGCTACGAACCACCTGCTGGGAGAATTTGGGAAAATAATGGATCGGATCGTGGTAGTCTGCAATGGCTATCTTTCTGTGCAGGGAAGGCGGGCTTTTCGAAAAATCACAGAAGACGTTTATTGCCTGAACAGGAGGAACCTGACGGAAGTGGCATATGCGGATGCTATTGTGAATTATTGCGGAATAGCGACGGTTGTAACGTACGACGAGGTGACCCTGATGGATGACAGCGTCTGGGGACCGTTGTGTTCTCTGAAGAAAATTTATGACGAAATGGGAACCAGAAAATGCGATTACTGGAAGATGGCAGAATCTGTGGAAACAAGCAGTTATGTTGTGCTTCGCAAAAGCTTTTTACAGAGAGTCTCTTATCAGAAATATCTCGAAAAGCTTCTGGCAGCTTATCAGAAAACATTTCAGGGAATAGGAAAGAAGAACATACCGGAAACGGATAAAAGCCCGGACAGCAGCTACACCGGGATGACAGGCGATTCTTACCTTAAGGAGAAATCAGAAGCGTATCCGTTTCTGGAAAAACGGATTCTGGAACAGTCTTACGGCGATATTCTGGCGTCAGGAAAATCAGCGGAAATCGGTCGGGCGATATCCGGAATCCGCCGGAACGGGTTTTATAATCTGGAACTGGTATTCGCGGAACGCGAGATGGCAAAAGGGATTCTTCGAAATGCAGATTTGCGGCAGAGGGTAAGAGATCTGGGAGAAGGAACCATTTATATTGACTATGGGAGCGGATATTGTGAACGTAACGCATTCAGGAGCCGGAATATGGTTGAGGAAAATGGAGATTTTCTTATCCGGTTTACGATTCATGAAGGATATCCGTACAAACAGGAGGCAGTAGCGGAAATAAAAGGATTTCGCTATGATCCGCTGGAACAAATACCGAATTTGGGAATGACATTGTACAGATGTAAGTGTGACGGCCGGGAAGTGTGTCCAAAGAGCCATAATGGGAGAGACTGGGGAACTGATTACCAGGTATTTCCTTCCGCGGATCCGTACTATGAGTTTGAATACAGGGCGGACGAAATCAGGGAAATTGTGATAGAAGGCAATATGCAGTTTTTTAACCGGCGGTTTGTTGAAAATATGAATTCCTGCCGCGTTACGTCGTATTTTTCAAGAATTTTCTGGGATGAGGGCAGGGGATACGATGAAGGGCACCAGATAATGAAATCGTTGTTTCTGGACGGAAATGGAGAATTCGAGTTGCTGTTTTTGTGTGAATTGGATCATGTCCGGGAATTACGTCTGGATCCGATTGAGGATGTAAAAACCAGAATAAAATTATCAGAAATACGGATCAATGGAGCGAATGGGGCCATTAAAAAGACAAATGGAATGAAACGCGGGAAAAACGAGTGGGAATTTCCTCACCGGGATCCGATCATTTTGTTCAGGACGAGGACGGCGCAGATTCGCTCGGTATATGTGAGAGGAAACATACAGTTTATTGAGTAAAGCGAGAACAGGACGCAAATGAAATGACTTATCATTTATGCTTTTTACGATAGCGACGGATATGTGGATACTTATGTTTTCCGTATGCTGGAAGCGCTGGGAAAATGTGCGGAACAGATCCTGTTTGTAGCAAACGGAGATCTGCAGGAGCGGTGTTATAAGGAGCTGCTGCGTCGGCATATCCTCGTGATAAAACGAGAGAACGCAGGGCTTGACGCCGGAGCTTACCGGGCCGGGATGTTACATTCAGGGTGGAAAAAGCTGTCGGAATACGATGAAGTCCTCCTGGTAAATAATTCTGTGATGGGGCCGGTATATCCGCTGGATGAGGTGTTCTCAAAAATGGATGCAAAGGAGGTCGATTTTTGGGGTCTGACGCGCCATGCAGAAAAATTTGAAAAAGATGTAAAAAATGAATATGGTTATTTTCCGGAACATATACAATTCTATTTTATAGCATTTCGAAATTCTTTTGTGAAATCTTATGAATTCCAGTTTTACTGGAATAATCTGCCGGAAATGACGGAGTATTGGGAGGTGGTTCACCGACACGAAGTGGTGTTTACAAAGTATTTTTCAGACATGGGATTTACCTGGGATGTGTATCTGCATACGGAAAAGATGGATTATCTGAGTGAAAATCTGATGATTTTATACCCAAAGCTTTTATTGGAAAAATTCCGGTGCCCGGTATTTAAAAGAAGGGTATTTTATCATAATTACGGGGCACTTCTCTGCTTTTCTGTTGGACAGCACGCATTGGAGCTTTATAATTACCTGGAACAGGAATGTCGTTACGATATGGACACCATATGGGACAATCTTCTGAGAACCTGTAATCTGAGCGATTTGTTTGAAAATCTTCATCTGGATTATATCCTGTCCGGAGAATTTTCACACAGGGAGATGGTGCGGGATGTCCTGAAAACGAAAAGAACCGCACTGATTGTCCATTTGTATTTCCTGGATTTGCTGGACGATGTATGGAAATATGTTTCTCATCTTCCTGATTTGTGTGACATTTATATCACGGTGAATTCGGAAGAAATGAAAAGAGTGGTAGAACAAAAATGCAGAGATTTTCCATGCGCATATCTGGAAATCAGAAAAATTCCCAACAGAGGACGCGACGTCGCCAGCATTCTGGTGGGAGTAAGCGATATTGTGGCTCAATATGAGTACCTGTGTTTTTGTCATGATAAAAAAAGCTTCCAGGTATCCGGTTCTGTCGGAGAGGGCTTTAATTATAAATGTTTTGAAAATACGTTATACAGCGAAGATTATATTTACAATGTTATAGAGACATTTGAAAAAAATCCCCGTTTGGGTATCCTGTGTCCGCCGGAGCCAAACCATGCAGATTATTCTGTAACGTTGGGATTCTCCTGGGGATGGAAAAATTATCAGCTGACAAAGGATCTGGCCGATGAACTGGGGATTCGGGTACCCATGGATCCGGATAAAGACGCAGTGGCTCCATTCGGATCGTTCTTCTGGTTCCGTTATGATGCACTGAAAAAATTTTATGAAAAGGATTGGAAGTACGAAGATTTCCCGGAAGAACCGCTGCCTCCGGATAATACCATTTCTCACGCTATTGAGCGGCTCCGACCATTTGTCGCGCAGCAGGCGGGATATTATACCGCTTATGTAATGTCGGATCAATATGCCCGGATCGAATATACAAATCTGCGAACGGGTTTGAAAGATTTCAACAGGGCGTGTTTTGAAAACGGCTGTCTGGGATCGCATCGCGGATGCGTGGAGATGGTTGGCAATCTGATTGCAAAAAAATAAAATATCTATGAAACAGTTGACGAAATTTTGTCGCAGTAGTATAATACATCCGTAACATGATTTAACAATTATGTAATAATTGATGACAAAAAGTTGTAACATTATCCGCGACGAGGATGAAATCATGATAAAAATCGGGATGTACATAACTGCGGCGGCAGCGGCGCTCAGTCTGACATTGGGCAGTCCGGTTCTCTGCTGGGCAGAGGAGGAAGCGGTATCTGCCGTGATTGAGGTACCGGTGCGGGAAAAACCGGTGGAGGAAGTACCTGAGGAAGAAGTGGTTGCTTCGGAAGTGATTTCCGTTCTGACGAAAGAGGAAAAGGCGATTGCCGCCGCCCAGAAAGCGGAGCGGGAAGAAGCCGAGAGGATCGCCGAGGAGACCAGAGCGCGTGAGGAGGCGGAAGCGGCGGCGAAGGCCGAGGAAGAAGCGCATAGTGAAGCTACGCTTCGCCAGAACCTTGTCAATTATGCCATGCAGTTTGTGGGGAAACCATACCGTGACGGGGGCAATGATCCGCATACGGGTGCGGACTGTTCGGGTTTTGTTAAATATGTCATGCAGTACGGAGCAGGCATTTCGATGAACCGCAGTTCTGCCGCTCAGTCCGGCCAGGGACATACCGTCAGCGCGGACGAGATGCAGCCGGGCGACCTGATTTTTTACGGAAACGGTTCACGGGTGAACCATGTGGCGATGTATATCGGCAGCGGCCGCATTGTTCATGCTTCTACGGAAAGAAGCGGAATTAAGACCTCGGTATGGAATTACCGGTCCCCGATCAAGATTATCAGCATGTTCGGTTAAAGACGTATAAAGAAAATGAAATTTGTTTATACTACCCCTGTAACAAATCCAACCATGGAAACCAGGAGGTAGAATCATGAAAGACAATTACAATGACGTAGATAACAGCAGAAATTGCAGCTACAGTCAGAATGGCAGCCAGAACTCCAGCCAGAATGGCAAGGGTACCGGAACGAGCCAGAATTCCAGCCAGAACGGCAATCAGAATTCCAGCCAGAATAACAGCCAGAATTCGAGTCAGAACAGCAGCCAGAACAATAACCAGAACAGCAGCCGCAATTCCAGCCGCAACAGCAGCCAGAATACAAGTCGCTAAAAGTGGTCGTGAGAAAGATTACCCCGGGCGTGAAATCCCGGGGTTCTTTTGTTTCTGTCGTTGACAATCCGGAAAGCAGGCTATAAAATGATGATGCCAGGGTCAAAAAGGAGGAAATACCGCATATGACAGAACCAACCTTTGAATTGATTGCGCCCTGCCATTTTGGCCTTGAGTCGGTGCTGAAGCGGGAGATCACGGATCTCGGCTATGAGATTGTCCAGGTGGAAGATGGCAAGGTGACGTTTCGCGGGGATGCCGGGGCGATTTGCCGGGCCAATGTTTTTTTGCGCATGGCGGAGCGGGTGCTCATCAAGGCCGGAAGCTTTCGGGCGACGAGCTTTGAGGAGCTGTTTCAGCAGACGAAGGCGATCTCGTGGGAGAAGCTTCTGCCGCCGGATGCGAAATTCTGGGTAAAAAAGGCAAATTCGATCAAGAGTAAACTGTTCAGCCCTTCGGATATCCAGTCGATCATGAAAAAGGCGATGGTCGAGCGCATGAGGCAGGCATACAGGACTGCGCAGATCCCGGAGACTGGCAGCAGCTATCCGCTTCGTGTCGCGATTTACAAGGATATCGTGACGGTCGGGCTGGACACATCGGGCGATTCGCTGCACAAACGCGGTTACCGCAGGCTGACGAGCCGCGCGCCGATCACGGAGACGCTGGCGGCGGCATTGATTATGCTGACGCCGTGGAATCGCGATCGCATTCTGGTCGATCCTTTTTGCGGCAGCGGTACGTTTCCGATCGAGGCGGCGCTGATGGCAGCCAATATTGCGCCGGGGATGAACCGTTCGTTTCTGGCGGAGGACTGGACAAATCTGATCCCGCGCAGAGCCTGGTACGCCGCGATGGATGAGGCGGCGCGGCTTGTGGACGATACGGTTTCGGTGGACATCCAGGGCTATGATATTGACGGAGAAATTATCCGGGCGGCGCGGGCCAATGCCGAAGCGGCCGGTGTGGCGCATATGATCCATTTTCAGCAGCGGCCGGTGAGCGAGCTGAGCCATCCGAAAAAATATGGTTTCCTGATTACCAATCCGCCTTATGGTGAGCGGCTGGAGGATAAAGAAAAACTGCCGGAGCTGTATACACAGCTGGGTGAGCGTTTCCGGAACCTGGATTCCTGGTCGGCCTATATTATCACGGCGTACGGGGACGTGGAGCGGGATATGGGCCGCAAGGCGGACCGCAACCGCAAAATTTACAACGGGATGATGAAGACGTATTATTACCAGTTTATGGGGCCGAAGCCGCCGCGCCGCGGGTCTGGGGATACGGTATGAATATACGGCGAAGATTTGGTGCAGCTGCAGTTTTCCTGACAGTGGTTCTGATGGTTTCCAGCACCGCGACGTCTTCGCTCGCGATATCTTCGCTTGAGACGTTTTCACTTGCGACGTCTTCGTTTATGACGCTTCCATTTGTGACGGTCGCGCTGGCGGCGGAGCGTACGGAGCTGCCGCGGCGTTATGATGGCCGTGGGGCGGGCCGCACCGCGTCGGTGCGTGACCAGGGCGATCTCGGCACCTGCTGGGCGTTCGCCTCGCTTCTTGCTCTGGAAAATCGTCTGTTGCCTGCGGAAAACTGGTCATTTTCCACGGATCATATGTCAAACAATCCGGATTTTGCAATCGGGCAGGAAGGCGGTGGGGAATATACGATAGCGCTGGCCTATCTGCTTTCGTGGCAGGGACCGGTGCGGGAGGAAGATGATCCTTATGGCGACGGCGTTTCACCGGAGGGTCTTACAGCGGTAAAGCACGTGCAGGAGGTACGTATCCTGCCGGAATACGACCGCGACGCGATCAAGCGGGCCGTGCTGGATTACGGAGGGGTGCAGGGCTCGCTGTATGTGACGCTGCGGGTAAGCCTGGGAACGTCAGACGACGGCGGTACGGAGACAATTCTGAAGGTCGGCAGCGGTGATACGGGTTATTACCGGGCGGATACAACCGCTTACTACTATCCGCAGGAGAGCGTGCCGAACCATGATGTGGTGATTGTCGGTTGGGATGATGATTTCCCGAAGGAAAACTTTGCGGTGCAGCCGGAGACGGACGGAGCTTTCCTGTGTGAGAACAGTTGGGGTTCTCAGTTTGGCGAGAATGGATTTTTTTATGTATCCTACTGTGACGCCAATCTGGGACAGACCGCGATTGCCTATACCGGTGTGGAGGACGCGGATAATTACGACTGTATTTACCAGAGCGACCGCTGCGGCTGGATCGGCCAGCTCGGTTACGGCACGGAAACCGCCTGGGCGGCCAATGCCTACACGGCGTCGTCGGCTCAGATTCTGGAAGCGGCCGGATTTTACGCGACGGGAACGAATACGGCATATCAGATTTATGTGAGCGCTTCGCTGCCGGGAATGGATGAGACAAAAACGGCAAAGCTGCGTCTCGCAGCGGAGGGACAGCTTGAGGACGCCGGTTATTATACCATCCCCTTTCAGACAAAGTTTCGATTGAATGAAAAGGAACGTTTTTTTGTGATTATCCGACTGACAACGCCGGACGCCGTTCACCCGATCGCGGTCGAGTATGACGCGGGCGACGGGAAATGCCGGGTAGATCTGGATGACGGCGAGGGTTATATCAGCCCGGACGGCGAAACCTGGACGCGGGCGGAGACGGAGCAGGGCTGCAATGTCTGTCTGAAAGCATACAGCCGCGGCCGGTAACGGAAAAGGACTGTGATACTGCCGGTCAGCAGGATAGGCGGGGAAATACTCAGGGAGGAACGAGCATGAAACACAGGATTGTTTTTGCGACAGGGAACGCCGGGAAGCTGCGGGAGATCCGTATGATTCTCGGAGATCTGGGCTGTGAGATCCTGTCGATGAAAGAGGCGGGAGCGGTTCCCGAGATTGTTGAGGACGGGATGACGTTTGCTGAGAATGCCGAGATTAAGGCAAAAGCGGTATGGGCGTTGACCGGTGATATTGTGCTGGCTGATGATTCCGGTCTGGTTGTCGATTATCTCGGAGGTGAGCCGGGCGTCTATTCGGCGCGTTACATGGGAGAAGATACCTCTTACGAGATCAAGAACCGCGAAATCATCCGGCGTCTGGAGAAAGCCGACGGTCGGGAGCGCGCGGCGCGGTTTGTCTGTAATATCGCGGCGGTGCTGCCGGATGGGCGGGTGCTGCACACGGAGGCGGCGATGGAGGGCGAGATCGCGTTCCAGCCGGCCGGGAACGGCGGCTTCGGCTATGACCCGATCCTGTATATTCCGGAATATGGTGTGACATCGGCGGAGCTGACGATCGAACAGAAGAACCGCATCAGTCACCGCGGCAAGGCGCTGGAGGCAATGAAACGCATCCTGAGGGAGTATTTGGGGGAAGAGTTATGAAAATTCTGGTTGTGAGCGATACGCATCGCAGAGATGACAACCTGCATCAGGTGATTGATGCCTGGAAGCCGCTGGATATGCTGATCCATCTTGGCGATGTGGAGGGCAGTGAGCATATCATCGGACAGTGGGTGAACGAGGGCTGCAAACTGGCCATTGTGCGCGGCAACAACGATTTCTTTTCTTCCCTGGAAATGGAAATTGAGATGAGCCTTGGCCCGCATCGGATGTTTCTGACGCATGGGCATTATTACAATGTTTCCCTGGGCGTGGAGGCGCTTCACCGCGAGGCGGAGGCGCGCGGGTGCGATATCGTGATGTACGGCCACACGCACCGCCCGTATCTGGAAACGATCCGTGGAGTGACGATCCTCAATCCGGGCAGTCTCTCCTATCCGCGGCAGGAAGGACGCAAGCCGTCTTATCTGATGATGGAGATGGATGAAAAGACGGGTGCGGTAAAATACCGCCATTACTTTCTGGGGTAGCGGTCTTCTGGAAATGATGCTCCGGCGGTTTGGGAGAATGTGAAATAAGCGAAATAATCGAGGTTTGGGAGCGGTTTGGGAGGATGTAAAATAATCGATTGACAAACCGCAACCTCCTATGTATAATGAAAAAAGTGCGCAAGAGGAGATCTCTATGCTTATTAATCTGTCAGAGCTGTTTGACAGCGATGGAAAAGAGAAGACCTGGACAGCAGAGCCGGGGATGGATGTGTTTGAAGCGCCAAACGGCGCCTATCCGGTCCTGAGGAAAAGCCCGGTGGAGCTGACCATCCGCAGTCTTGGCGGCAGAAAGTTCCGGATGTGGGGCGAAGCAAGCCTGACGCTGAGCATTCCCTGTGACCGCTGCCTGGAGCCGGTGGAATGTCCGTTCGATCTCGCGATCGACGAGGAGTTCGAGGTGAATGGGACGGACGCGGAGCGTGGGACGGATCCTGACGCACAGCATTATGTGGACGGTTATATTCTGGATGTAGATCAGCTGCTTCGCAATGAGCTGCTGCTGAGCCTCCCGATGAAGGTACTCTGCCGGGAGGACTGCAGGGGGATTTGCAATCAATGCGGTATGAACTTAAATACCGGGACCTGTTCCTGCGAGCAGAGCTCACCAGACCCGAGAATGGCGGCTGTCCAAGATATATTTCAAAAGTTTAAGGAGGTGTAAACCATGTCTATTTGCCCAAAGAATAAATCTTCCAAGGGGAGACGCGATCAGCGCAGAGCCAATTGGAAAATGAACGCGACGAATCTTGTAAAATGCAGCAAGTGCGGTGCCCTGATGATGCCTCACAGAGTGTGCAAGGCCTGCGGCTCTTACAACAAGAGAGAGATCGTTTCCGTCGAGGACTGATCCGGTATAATCAAAGACGAGAAAGCAGCGGCATCCGATTATTCTGACGCCGCTGTTTTATAATCACGGTATTTGCTTGAAGCAAATCCGCAGAGGTGGAAATCTTTGAAAATGGCTGCGAAGAACGCGGCAGAGTTATGAAATGGTGAGATTATTAAGATAAGCAGCATGATATTCAGCTGCAATATAATGATATTGAATGAAACGGTATGTCATGGGGACATGCGATCTCTCTGGAGAGAGGTTGTATGTTTTTTTATTTTATGCCTGAAGAGGTGGGAACGATATGAGATCGCGCTTCCATTTTACGCACAGAGAACCCAGAATGGGACTGCTAATCGGCGTTATGCTGATCATAGCGTTGATTACTTTGATTTTTGCCGCGGGATTGGGTCCGGTTTCGGTTGCGCCGGAAACAACCGCGAAAATTTTGCTGAGCAGAATACCGGGGATTGGCGACAGCATTGCGGCTTCATGGGATGTGCTGGAGGAAAATATTGTGATCGGACTCAGGCTGCCGCGCGTGTGCCTGGGGATGGTGGTGGGCGCTTCCCTGGCGGTATGCGGAGTTACCATGCAGGCGCTCGTGCGGAATGATCTGGCGGACCCGTTTATTCTGGGCGTCTCAAATGGGGCGGCGGCGTTTGCGACGCTGGGGATGCTGTTCGGTGCTTTTTCTTTTTTGGGAACGTATTCGCTTTCGATCAGCGCGTTCATCGGAGCGGCGGTAACCATTATTTTTGTGTACGGCATATCCAGAGTCCGCGGGAGAATCAACATCACCCAGCTGCTTTTATCCGGCGTCGCGATTTCCATGATCATGGATGGGATTACGAACATTATTACGCTGAGCGCGCCGAATGCTTTGGGGTTACATAATGCCGAATTCTGGATGTCGGGCAGCCTGGCCGGGGCGAGATGGGCGTATCTGACGCTTCCGCTGGCGGTTCTCATCGTTTGCATGACCGTCCTCATGATCAATTACCGCGGCCTGAACCTGCTTCTTCTGGGCGATGAGAGCGCCGGAGCGCTGGGAATCAACGTGCGTCGGCTGCAGAAAATGCTGGTGCTGGTCGCCTCACTTATGGCCGGTGTTACGATCGCGGTGAGCGGCTCCATCGGATTTGTGGGGCTTATGGTGCCGCATTTTACGAGAATGCTGGTGGGCGGCGACCACAAAAAGGTGCTGCCGGTTTCCGCTCTGCTCGGCGGCATCCTGGTTGTGTGGGTGGACGTGGCGGCAAGGATGATCATCACGCCGGAAGAGTTGCCGGTGGGGATTCTGACCGCGATCATCGGCGGACCGGTTTTCATCTGGATGCTGAAAACATCGAATCGCCGGAAAGCGTGAGGAGGCCGGGATCATGCGTTTACAAATTGAGAATTTATCGTATTCATACGGAGAGAAAGCGGCGGTGGACCAGGTCTCGCTTGGTGTTGGCGCGGGGGAGTTTGTGGGCCTGATTGGACCGAATGGCAGCGGGAAATCCACGATCCTGAAAAATGTCTACCGGGGACTGATTCCGGACAGCGGAAAAATGATTCTGGACGGAAAAGATATTCAAACCATGTCTTACCGGGAATCCGCGCTGAAAATGGCCGTTGTGGGTCAGGAAAACGAGGTGCCGTTTGATTTTACGGTGGAAGAGATCGTTTCCATGGGCCGTTCGCCGCACAAAAAGCTGTTTGATATTGATACGCCGCGGGATAAACAGATCGTCCATCACGCGCTGGAACACCTGGGTATGGAACATCTGGCGAAACGGAGCTATCTTCATCTGTCCGGCGGGGAGAAACAGCGCGTGCTGATCGCCCGGGCCATCGCGCAGGAGAGCGACTTTTTTGTGCTGGACGAGCCGACCAATCATCTGGATATCAGTTATCAGATGCAGATTTTTGATTTTATTAAGCGTCTGAAGGTGACGGTGCTTGCGGCGATTCACGATCTGAACATGGCCGCGCTCTACTGCGACCGGCTATATGTCTTAAAGGACGGAAGAGTGACGATGGAGGGAAAACCGGAGAAAGTTCTCACGCCGCAGACGATTTATGAAGTATACGGCGTGCGCAGCTCGGTGGAAACGCATCCGGTTACGGGCAGGGTGTCGATTACCTTTCTGCCCGCGGAAATACAGTCGAAAGAATGAGGGGAACGAAGATGAAACGAGAGATTTGTTTGCTGCTGTCCGGGGCAATGCTGCTGTCCTTGCTGACAGCCTGTGGGAGTAGCACCGGCACGACGGATAGTGACGCGGCCGCTGCCGGCACGACCAGCATCAGTGCGATTGATACCAGTGAGGCCGGTGCGGAACGTACAGATGATCAGGAAGAAGCTACGGTTTCTGGACAGGATTTAGACGACGGTGCCTACCCGATGACATTTGAAAATTATGGCCGTGAGGTGACCGTGACGGGAAAACCGGAAAAGGTTCTGACGCTGGGACCGAACTGTACGGAATTGTTTGCGGCGCTTGGCCTTGCGGATCATGTGATCGGGCGTTCTCTTGTGAACCACAGCCGCGGACCGCTGGATGAATATGTGGAAGTGATCAACGCGATCCCGGAGCTGAACCATGCCTCGGTGACGCGCGAGGCGATTATCTCCAGCGGCGCCGATTTCATCTATGCGCTGGACTGGGAGATCAGTGAGACCGGGTGCAATATTGAGGAAGCGGCGCAGTATGGAATGACGGTGTATGTAAATTCCGCTGTCACGCTGGATGAGCAGTACCAGGAAATTCGCGATCTTGGAAAGATATTCGGTATTGAAGACGTCGCCGGACAGTATGTTGCCGACCAGCAGTCCCGTATCGAGGCGGTACAGGAAGCGATCGCCGGGCAGGAGCCGGTCACGGTTCTGGTGTATGACAGCGGAAACAACGGCGTTTTCACCTGCTCCGGCAGTAATTTTGAATCCCTGCTGGTAGGCTTGGCGGGCGGCAGGAACCTGTTTGACGATCTGACTGACCGGCAGTGGGTGACAGTCAGCTACGAGGAAGTCCTGGCACGTAATCCGGACGTGATTCTGATCCACGACTACGATTCTCCTTCCGTAGAAGAAAAAATTGCGGAAATAAAAAATAACCCGACGCTGGCGCAGCTGGAATGCGTACAGAAGGAACGCTTCGCGACGATTACGCTGGAAAGCGTTCTGCCGGGAAACCGGATGGCTTACGCGGTCGAAAGCATGGCGGCAGCGTTTTACCCCGGGGTTTTTGATAATGAGACAAATGAATTTGAAGAATAATCCCGGAGTTTCCGGAAGTAAAAGAGAATTGGATCATATTGCTTGAATTTCACCTCACAGTATCATATAATGAGACTGTGAGGTGAAATTGTGATTAAAACAACAAATATGCTTCTGGAGGAATTGGGCAGCTACGCCAATCCAAAGAGCAAGCTTTCGCGCATGGTTAAAAATGGGGAATGCTTTCCGGTCACAAAAGGAATATATGAAACAGACCGGAATGTTCCGGCGTATCTGCTGGCGGGGAGCATTTATGGCCCATCGTATATTTCCTTTGAATATGCGCTGAGCTTTTACGGTCTGATCCCGGAAGCGGTATACACGGTTACCTGTGCGACATTTGAGAAAAAAAAGAAAAAGCGCTATGAAACGTTGTTTGGAACTTTTACTTATCGGGATGTTCCGTCCGCCGCATTCCCGTTGGAATTGGTGCTGATGCAGGAAGACGACTATTTTTACCGGATTGCAAATCCGGTAAAGGCGCTGTGTGATAAGCTGTACACCATGCCCCCGGTGGATAATGCTGCTGAATTTGCCGATTTGCTGTTTGATGATCTTCGCATAGAGGAATCCGCTCTTTCAGAACTTGACGCAGACAGGACAGAAATGTTGTGGGAACGTTATCATTCAACCAATGTAAAAAGACTGGCGGCGATGCTGAGGAGGATACGTAAATGAATGCGGTAATTGAACAGATGTTGAAGAACTATCAGGTGAAAAATCTGTATGATCGGAAAAACGCGATGAAGGAGATCATGCAGGAGATTGTCCTCTGCGGTTTGTCTCGTGCCGGTTTCTTCAAGGAGGCAGCATTTTATGGAGGAACTGCGCTTCGAATCTTTTACGGGCTGGATCGGTTTTCGGAGGATCTGGATTTTTCACTGATGGCGGTGAATCCGGAATTTGAACTTGCCGTGTATTTCCCGACCCTGGAAAAGGAAGTCCATTCGTTTGGACTGAATGTCATTATCCAGGAGAAGAAAAAGACAAAAGAAAGCAACATACAATCCGCGTTCCTCAAAGAGAATACAAAGGAGTATTTGCTCCTGTTCTATCCGCAGGAACAGATTCTGAGTGGAATCTCAAAAAATGAGACCATAAAAATAAAGTTTGAGGTGGATGTCAATCCACCGGAGTACGCGACATTTGAGCATAAATACCGACTTCTTCCATCTCCGTACGAGGTAAATCTCTATGATGTGCCGTCTTTATTTGCCGGAAAGATTCATGCGGTTCTTTGCCGTACATGGAAAAGCCGAATAAAAGGCAGAGATCTTTATGATTATGTATTCTATCTGACACAGAAAGCCGCGGTAAATCAGAAACATCTTCGGGAACGGCTGTTACAGTCCGGATACATTACGCCGGATGCAATCTGCAGCCTGGAAGATATCAAAGCTATGCTGTCGAAACGCTTTGATTCGATTGACTACGTGCAGGCGAGACGAGATGTGGAACCATTCATTTGTGACACATCAACCTTGAATGTGTGGTGTGCGGATTTCTTTAAGCAGATCACAGAAAGGCTGACGATGGTTTGATATCGGATGCCGTTGGATTTACCGCGAATGTTTTTATAATCGTATCACAC
>JAJQAA010000009.1 GCA_021204045.1 Clostridiales bacterium | reverse complement strand
CTCGTTGGAGGGAGCGCTGCTCCATTTTGGTGACAGCACCTCCTTCTCGTACACCTGTCCGTCCGTCATCTCAATCCGCACGCGGCTTCCCCTGACACCGAACGGCCCGTCTCCATATCCGTCGTTTTTCTCCACCTGGATTTTCTTTCGCAGCGCCTGACAATCTTCCCGTTTCATATTTTCTTCCAGAAACGCGTCCGGGGAAAGTCCCCCGTCCAGGATCGCCATCGCCACCGTATAGGAAAGAGACAGTCTCGCGGAGGACGGATTCAGCGGATCTGTCGCTCCCTGGTTCAAAGCGTAGGAATACGGGTATGTGGTAACAACCACATGCTTTATTTTCTCCGGGTCCATGCGGTGAGTACCCTGCAATTCTTCAATCGCAGTCATCGCCGGATGAACCGAATGGCAGGCCGAATACCGCTTAAAGGAAATATCATTGATATAAAAATGGGTTCCCGGAGCCACATCCAGCCCCTTTGCTCCGCCGAAAATCTTCAGCAGAGATTTTTCTCCCTCAATGATATGCTTCGGACCGGTAATGCCCTTTTTCGCCGCTTCCACGGCAAACATGCCCAGATAGACGCCCCAGCCACCATAGAGATCCTTGACTCCGGCTCCTTCCATAAAACTGGAAAACGGACAGAGCGGAAGCAGTGCCGCCGTAATCGCAAGCGCGTTGCGGATCTCGCCGGCCGAAAGGCCACCAAGCAGACCGGCCGTGGCGGCGGCAGATAATCCGCCTATCATCCCGGGGCCATGGAGCCCCAGCTCTCTCACTTTTTCCGTAGCGAGAAGTCCCATGCGCATACAGACGTCGTAGCCAAAAACCACCGCCCGCACAAAATCTTCCGCGCTGGTCTTATCTGCTTCCCAGACAGCCAGGGCAGCGGACATCACATAAACCCCCGGATGAACCGATGCGCCGATTCCGGAGCAATCATCCAGCTCAATATTGGAAGTCCGGCAGGCATTGGCGAAAGCGGCATAAGCAGGCGCAAGTTTTTTCCCTTCGCCCCACACACTGGCCTCGCCCGGGGCCGCGCCCATCGCAGCGATCAGATTGACCAGCTCGCCGCTACAGCCATGCCTGGCCGCGTACACGCTGCAGCCAAAATAATCCAGCAGGCAGCGCCGGACCTGATCCATGGTTTTTTCATCAAAATCTTTTATTTTACACGAAACAAAATATTCCGTCAGCGCCTGTAAATAATTTTCCCTGCTGACAGAATCGTTTTTTTCTGACATAATCGTTCTCCTTATTTTCCGGCTACAGAATCGCTCCCTGGCGAAGCAGTTCCTTACGCACATCCTCCATCCGGCAGCAGCCGCCATCATCCGTCAGCGCCGCCGCCACTCCGGCGGCCTGTCCCGTGACAAAGCAGGCTCCCATCACCCTTGCCGAAGCCAGAGCCTCGTGATCCGCACAGATATTTCTTCCCGCGCACCAGAGATTCTCCGGATTGCGCGGCCGCAGACATCCCAGAGGAATCCCGTAACAGCCGTCGCCTCCTACGTCCGTATTCCGGGACATCTTCGTCACATCGTCATGGAGCTCCACCGGCCATGTTCCGTAGCCGATGCGCTCCTCCGGAAATTTCTCCCCGGCCAGGATATGCTCTGCCTTCAGTTCCCGGCGGCCCACAATCCTGCGCGACTCGCGAATGCCGATGCCCGGACCGCTTATCTGCAGAAAACAGTTTTCCATCCCCGGAAGATACGCCCGGAACGCCCGGACGTAGACATGCGCCAGCTTCCTGCCCTCGCACTCCGCTCTGGTAATGCTTTCCGCATCCAGACTTCGGAGCGGGTAATTCGCCAGCTCCAGCACGAGGCTTTCTCCCTTTTGCGACTTCCACACGCTTGTACGCATTTTCGTCATCGGCCCGATTCCGTTGTCTCTTCCCTTTTTCAGTGCCGCTTCTACATCATCCGCCGTATAATTTCTTCCTGCATCCGCTCCGCCCAGCACCATCACCAGGGTCGCCGCCTGCACAGCGCCGTCTTCTCCATACAGAAATGGAGCGCCGGCCATACGCGCCAGGTTGCCGTCGCCGGTGGCATCCACAAAATTTCCCGCTTCTACCGCAAAGCTGCCCTCATCGTCCAGGCAAAGCGCCCGGACAATTCTGTCGGCAGAGAGCAAAACGTCCGCCAGGCGGGTATGCAGCAGAAAATCCACATGATACTCTGTCAGCAGACAATCCAGCGCATATTTAAGCATTTCCAGATCATAATTGATAATTGCGCGGCCAAACCCGTTTACCCACGGCTCCACCGGCTCACCCAGACCGGCAAGGCTGTCCAGCACCATCTGCCCGGCGCCCTTTACAAGCTGACTTTTCTCCTGCCCGCCGCGAAAGAAACCGCAGAAGCTGTTTACGCCGCCAAACGTGGCAATCCCTCCAAGAAAAGGATTACGCTCCACAAGCAGCGTCCGGGCTCCCGCGCGGGCCGCGCCCAGCGCCGCCGCCACACCGGCAGTGCCTCCGCCGGCCACTATCACATCATATTGCAGGCTTCTCCTCATTTTCGGTTTCCTTCATGATTCCATTAATTTCTCTCGCAAAATGACAGGCCACAAAGTGCTTCGGAAGCATTTCCTCCAGCGCCGGTGTTTCCTTCCAGCACTGTTCTTTCGCGTAGGGACATCTGGCGGCAAAGCGGCAGCCCGGCGCCGGATCCACCGGCGATGTGATCTCCCCGGTCAACAGCGTACGTTTCCGGTCTCTGCGTATTTCCGGCTCCGGTATCGCCGCGAGAAGTGCCTTCGTATAGGGATGAAGCGTGTTCTCAAACAGCTCATCCGTCTCGCTCTTTTCCACCACCATACCAAGATACATGACCATGATATCATTCGATATATGTTTTACCACAGACAGATCATGGGTAATAAACATATAAGTATAACCTTTTTGCTCCTGCAGATCCTGCATCAGATTCAGGATCTGCGCCTGGATCGACACGTCCAGAGCCGATACCGGCTCATCGCAGACGATAAACTCCGGCTCCAGCGCAAGCGCCCGGGCAATACCGATTCTCTGGCGGCGGCCGCCGTCAAGCTCATGCGGATAGGAATCCGCGAAACGCTCCGCCAGGCCCACCGTCTCCATCAGCTGTGCCACCCGGTCCTCCACCTCTTTGTGGCTCCGGCAGACTCCGTGAATTGTCAGCGGCTCCGCTATGGTTTCTCTGACGGACATACGGGGATTCAGGGACGCGTAAGGATCCTGAAAAATAATCTGCATCTGGCGGCGCAGCTTCTTTACCTGCTTTATCCGGGTAATGTCCTCGCCGTTAAATAAAATCGTACCGTCCGTCGCATCCAGAAGGCGGATGATCAGCCGCCCCAGCGTGGATTTTCCACAACCGGACTCGCCCACCACGCCCAGCGTATGTCCCTTTTCGATCGAGAAGCTCACTCCGTCCACCGCGTGCAGCATTCCGTGAGGAGTTTTAAAATACTTCTTTAAATCGCGTACCTCAATCAGTTTTTCCATTCTTTCATCTCCTTACTGCCTGTCCGCGTCATACAGAACACATCTCACAAAATGCCCGGGAGAGACCTCATGATTTTCCGGCATGCGTTCCTCACAGGCCTTGCAGCGATTCGGACATCTCGGAGCAAAGGAACAGCCCTTCGGCAGATCCGTAGGATCCGGCATCAGGCCGTATATGGGACTTAAACGATGCAGCTTGGAAGAGAGCCGCGGCAAAGAGCCAAAAAGTCCTTTCGTGTACGGATGTCTGGTATCCTCATAAATATCTTCCAGCGAACCGCTCTCCACAATCTGCCCGGCATACATGATCGCCACCTTATCGCAGATTTCCGCCACGACCCCCAGATCATGCGTAATCAGAAGCATCGCTGTATTGTATTTTTCCTGAAGCCGGTTCATCAGCTCCAGCACCTGAGCCTGAATCGTAACATCCAGGGCCGTCGTCGGCTCGTCCGCAATAATCAGGTGCGGATTGCAGGCCAGCGCGATCGCGATCACCACTCTCTGCTTCATGCCACCGGAGAACTGATGCGGATAATCGCCCATGCGCTCGGAGGATATCCCCACCGTCTCCAGCATTTCGGCCGCCTGTTTCACGGCTTCCTTCACGGATACCTTGTTGTGAATGCGGATCACCTCCGCCACCTGCTCTCCCACCGTAATGACCGGGTTGAGCGCAGTCATGGGATCCTGAAAAATCATGGACATTTCCTTGCCCCGGAACAGGCGCATGCGGAGTTTGCCCAGACCGATCAGTTCTTTACCCGCGAATTTTACCGATCCGCTCACAATTTTTCCCGGCGGATCCGGCACCAGCTGCATCAATCCCAGAGCGGCAGTCGTCTTTCCGGCTCCGGTCTCACCGACCAGCCCCATCGTCTCTCCATGATTCAGGTCAAAGCTGATTCCGTTGACCGCGCGCACAACGCCATCATCCGTTATGTAATGGATCGTGAGATCCCGCACAGACAGCAGCGGCTCGTTCTGTTCGTTCTTTTTCATCATCCAGTACCTCTTATTTCTTCAGTTTGGGATCCAGTGCGTCCCGCAATCCATCGCCAAACAGGTTCAGCGCCAGAACGGTAAGCATGATTGCCAGGCCCGGGAATGTCACCATGTACCAGTAATCTCTCATGTAAGTGCGCGCGGCAGACAGCATCGCGCCCCACTCCGGCGTCGGCGGCTGTATGCCCAGTCCCAAAAAGCTCAGCGACGCGGCCAGGATAATCGCGGTACCCACACCCAGTGTCGCCTGCACAATGATCGGCGCCATGACATTCGGGAAAATATAGCGGAAAATAATGCGCGCGTTGCTCGCGCCGATCGATCTGGCCGCCTCCACAAACTCCTGATCCTTTACCGTCAGCGTAGAAGCCCGGACTACACGGGCAAAATTCGGCACGGAGCTGATCGCTACCGCGATCATGGCATTGGTCAGGCCGGGGCCTAAGGTCGTCGCGATGGCAATCGCCAGCACGGTACGGGGAATCGACATCAGAATATCCGTAAAGCGCATGATAACCGTATCAACCGCACCACCGAAAAAACCGGCAACCGCTCCGAGAATACAGCCTACCAGCGCGCCTCCCGTAAGAGAAATAAAACCGATCTGCAGCGATATGCGGGTACCGTAAATCACACGGCTCAGAATATCTCTGCCAAAGTTATCGGTTCCCATCCAGTGCTTCCAGGAAGGAAACTGCAGTGTCTCCGCGTAATTCTGCTCATCATATCCATAGGGAGCAATCACATCGGCAAAAACTGCCAGAAAAACCAGAAGTATCAGCACACAGAGCCCAAATACCGCCAGACGGTTTTTCTTAAGTCTGCGCCATATTTCTCTGAGCTGGCTGTGTTTTTTCTTTTTCTGTTCCATACGCCTAACCCTCACTGCGGACCGTTTCCGATCCCTTTTTCTCTTTTTTGCGGCTGTACTGTGTCTTGATCCGCGGATCCACAAACGCGTAAGCCAGGTCGATAACCAGATTCAGTACGCTGAACATGATCGCGATGACCAGGACACCTCCCTGTACAACCGGATAGTTTCTCGCCTTGATCGCGTCCACCATCATTTTTCCGATGCCCGGGAGCGCAAATACCTGCTCGTTTACCACCGCGCCACTCAGGCCGCTCGCAAACTGGATGCCGATTACCGTGATGATCGGTATCAGGGCGTTTTTCAAGGCATGCTTAAAAATGATTTTTATCTCGGTCTGCCCCTTGGCTCTGGCTGTCCGGATATAATCCTGCCGTATCACCTCAAGCATGCTGGATCGGGTCATCCGCGTGATCGTCGCGACCGAGACCGCGCTGATACTGATCACCGGCATCACATAATAAATCGGCCCGTACAGGCCGGATGCCGGAAGCAGCCCCAATCTCACGGAGAACACCAGAACCAGCATCAGAGCCAGCCAGAAGCTGGGAATCGTGATGCCCATAAGAGCCGCCAGCATGGTAATATTATCCAGCCACGAATACTGCCTCACCGCGGATATGATCCCTACCGGTATCCCGATGATAATCGCAAACAGGCAGCTGAGCACGGCCAGACGGAACGTCACCGGCAGACGCGCCTTGATCTCATCCGTCACCGGCAGGCCCGTCGTGTAGGACTCTCCCAGATCCCCTCTGCTCAGATCCTTTAAATAATTAACATAGCGTTTCAGAAACGGATCGTTCAGACCCATTTCCTCCCGGAGCTCTGTGACCTCCTCCTCGGTGGCCGTATCGCCCAGGATCAGTCTGGCCGGATCACCCGGAGTAAAATACATCATCGTGAAAATGATAAAAGTCACTCCAATGAGAACCGGTATTGTCACCAGAATACGCTTTATTACATATTGCAGCATATCATTGACTCCTTTTTCGTTGGCATATACACACAATTCTCCGGGCTGACCCGGAGCGGATTTGACGCCGGCCGCACATAACAACCTCATGCGCGGCCAGACGGACAAATAACGCAGCGGAATCAGACCCGGAGAATTTAAAGGTGCGTATTACTGAAACTTAACGCGTGTCAGATCCGGGCAAAGGTTTGCATAGAACGGAAGGTTCGCCACCTGGCTGGTAGCGCCGTATGCCCCTCTCGGGAACGCGATCGGAATGGTGTACATCTTCTCCCACAGATAATCCTGCAGTTCCTCATAAACCGCCTGGCGTTCTGCGAAATCGTAGATCGATTTGCCCTTTTCCAGCAGCTCATCAATGTGCGTGTCGTTGTGGCGCAGAGAGATGGTGCGGTGCGTCGGCCAGGCCAGAAGCGCCGCGTCCGGATCCGGGATCACCGCCGTGTTGGTCATAAGCGCGCACGGGATCTCGCCGTTATTGTTTTTCTCGGTAAAGGTGGCAAGGTCAATCATCTGAATATTGACCGTAACACCGATCTGTCCCCACATATTCTGAAGCACCTCGGCAAACGCCTGGTTTACGGTGCTCTCGTAGGTCATGTAGGTGATGGTCAGGCCGTCCGGGTATCCGGCTTCCGCCAGCAGCTCTTTCGCTTTGTCCGGATTGTACTCCATCGGGCCAACTGCCTTGTGGCCGAAAATCGTGCTGGAATAATAGCTGTCAGCCACATCCGCCGTTCCCTGCCACGCCATCTGCACCAGAGCCTCCAGGTTCAGGCCGTACGCGAGAGCTTTTCTGAGGTTCTCATTATCCTTAATCGGATCGAGCGAATTGTTCAGGCACAGGAAAGAGACACCCTGCGTATTGCCGCTGATAAGCTGAGTTTCCGGATTTTCGTCGATGCGGTTCCAGTCAGCCGGCGCCAGCTCGAAAGCGATATCCACGCCGCCCGTCTCCAGCTCGATCGTGCGGGAAGATGCCTCTACGATCACGCGGGCCACAAAATTGTCAAACGCCATGGGCTCTCCCCAGAAATCGTCGTATTTGTCAAATTCAATGCGGTCGCCTGTCACCCACTCTTTGAATTTCATCGGGCCGGTACCGATCGGCGCGCGGGCAAATGCTTCCGCCCCCATCGACTCATAAGCGGCCTTCGGAATAATCGCTCCGCGGTGAGACGCGAGCGCCTCCAGGAACGGCGCGTAAGCGTACTGCAGCTTTACCTCGATGGTATTGTCGTCGATCACATTGGTATTCTCGATATCCACGCAACCGAAAAGATTCTTGCTGAATGAGCTCTCCGCGGCCATACCCAGAGAGAATTTTACATCCTCCGCGGTAAACTTGCTCCCATCATGGAACGTAACGTCATCGCGAAGCACGAAGCGGATCGTGGTATCGTCCACCATCTCCCACTCTTTCGCGAGGCGCGGCTCGTATTCCCCGTCATCCGTCCTGCGGATCAGGGTATCAAAAATCAGCGTGGTGCAGATAAAACCATTCTGATTGGAATGTGCGTAAGGGTCAAGCGTTGCCGGCTCAGCGGGAAGGGCGATAATCAGGGTATCCTTATGTCCCGCCGCCTCTGCTCCGTCTGTCTGTGTCTCTGCTCCGTCTGCCTGCGTCTGTGCGCCCGTTTCCTGCGCTCCCGCCGTTTCCGCCTGTGTCGTCGCAGCTGTTCCGGATTGTCCGCCGCCGCAGGCCGCAAGGCTGAAAACCATCGTCGCTGCCAGAATCGCAGAAATTACTGTTTTCTTTTTCATCGTATCCTCCTGTATCATGAAATGTATTTTCGATTATTAACGATACCATCTTTTGTCTAAAAAATCAAGAGTTCCCCTTTTTCTGTTTACCGTTCTGTTTGCGCTCTGTTTACCGCTCCCGGAAAATCTGAACAGCCGCCTGCACCATTTTCACCAGCACGGCCCACATGCGGCGCAGCGGACTGGCCGCAGCAGCCTCCTGCTCCGCGTCCAGAATTTCTGCTTTATCTTCCAGGCGAATTTCTTCGGTACGCAGAATAATCTGAAGCGTGCCGGGCGAAATATTTTTATCCGAAGTAAAGGAAACCTTCTCCGCCTTCGGATCCAGATACAGGAAACGGTTCTCCGTCTCAAATTTATCCAGCTGCTCATCCATCACGTCCTTCATCGTGCGCCCGGCCTCGCGCAGCGCCGTCGTGCTCTCCAACACGCTCAGACTCTGGTCCAGCAACTCCATCGTCCCCCGCAGCCCATGCAGCGCGGTGGCGCTGATATCGTCACTGCTGCTTCTGAGCGTATTCTGCACAAGTTCCAATGTCGCTGTTCCGTTGTCCAAAGCCTCCGCCGTGCGGTTTACCAGCTGTGCCGAATCCGTCAGCATATCCTGCAGCTCCGGGTAGTAGCGGTTCAGCGTCGCGTTGAGAATATGTACATAGTCGATCAGCGAGTCCATGCTCTCGGAAAGCTCGCTCACGTTATCCGCGGAATTCGCGATGTCCTGCAGCAGATCGCGCATCGAATCCGAAGCGCGGCTGCTGTCCGACGCCAGCTCCTCCAGCACAGAGGTGCGCGCGGATAATATCTGCAACAGCTGATTTGATGAGAGCGTCCCGGAGCCCGACGACAGGCTTTCCGCGGCCGCAAATACCGCACTGCGGCGGTTGGTTTCCTCTGTTTTTTCGCGAGAATTCTCCTCCGCGTCGGACGCGGTCGCAATCCGTACCCTCGTCTCCTTTTTTCCGCTCTCCTTATTTTTCCCGCTCCGTTCCTCCGCCGGTTCCAGATCATTGATCAGATCAATCTCCAGATCCAGTTCATCCCCGGAATAGTCCTCGGCGATCGCGGTCAGCAACTCCGGAAACGTCTCGTTCATCCCGGTCAGAATCGCCTGCTCGTTTGCCTGGAGCCGCGCGTCCAGCGCAAGCAGCGTCTGCAGCTCCTGCGTCAGCTCCGGGACGCGTCCGGCCAGATCATCGGAATCATCGGCAACATCCTTTAAAAGATCAAACAGCTTTTCCAGCGGATCCTGCATTTCCTCCATCACATCCACCAGATCGTTGATGTTTTCATGCAGATCCTCCGCCTCGGACTTCGCGCTCTCCAGATGCGGCGTCATCCGGGAAAGCTGGGCGGAGAGCGCCGTCAGGGAAGCGAGGATCCGGTCGTTTCCAGCCAAGATCCCGTCTTTTTCCGCGTTCCATTTTTCCCGCGCCGCATCCGCGGCCGCGGCTCCCTCTCTGGCGTCGTCCACACCGCCGCGCATTCCTTCCACGGCGCGTGCCATGCTCTCGAGACTGTCGTACATCGCGTCCCCGGCGTCCCGCCAGGTATCCTTCGCCTCCTTCAGATCCCGGATATGCTCCAGATCCTCCACCGTGCCCGGCACCATGCTCATGATCACGCCGATCGTCTCAAAGCTGTCCGTGCCGATGCGCACAGTGTAATCGCCCTCCTCACCGGGCAGCGCCGTGAACACCACGCCGGTATAGCTGCCGATGCTCTGCGTCTGCGATCCTTCCGCCTCAACGCTGTAACACTTGCTCATATCCAGAGGCACGGTCACCATCAGCAGCATGTTGTCCCGATAATACTGCCGCGCTTTCTCATTCGGCTCCGCCGTTATATGAATCTCGATCAGACCGGAAGCGCCCGCAAGCTGTTCGCCGTTGACCGGCACGCCGTTATGCCTGTAGGAAATGTCAAACGTCCACGGCAACTCGACCGCATCATTGTCCATCGTACATTTGTAATAAAAGCGGCCGCCCGCGTCTTCCGGAAGCCTCCAGCGCACGCTGCCATCCCCGATTACGGGTACGGTTTCGTCCGACATATTTTCCACCGCCGTATACTCCCCGTAGTCGGTAAACGTACTCTGACCGTTCGCGCGCACGCTCTTGACGACGTTTACCCTGCTGGCCTTACCGTAATAATCCAGATTGACATACATCGTCTCGTCCACATCAGCCGCGGCCTCCGCCGCCCAGGCGCACAATGATGGTTTTGCAACGCTTATCGCCAGAGTTAGCGCCGCGAGCAGCCCGGCCGTAACGCGCCGGAGCCATCCCTTTATCCGCTGATGTCTCATTTTTATGTGACGGTATCTCATGTTTCTCCTCTCCGGATCCGCGATAAACGGATCCGCCGCCGAAAGCAGCGCCGGGAGCGCGGCCAGCACCAGCAGCACGCTGAGAACCGCGCCGCGGCCGATCAGATGCCCCAGCTCTCCGATCGCCGCCGTGCTGGAAACAAAATGCACGATATACCCGGCAAAAATCAGGATCATCCCCGAAGTGAGAATCGAGCTGCAGGATCGCGCGATCGCCTCGATACAGGCCTGTTTTTTGTCCATCGTCCGGCGGCAGGCCATATAATTGTTGGTCAAAAGGATGGAATAATCCACAGTCGCGCCCAGCTGAATACTGCTGACAATCAGATAGCCCATGTAAGCCATCGTCTCGCCCATCAGGTACGGGAACGCCATATTGATAAAGATCGCGACCTCGATCGGAATCATGACAATGAGCGGCACCAGCGCCGAGCGGAAGCTGAACAGAACCACCGCGAAAACGCCCAGGAGTGAGAGCCGGTTCACGCGCCCGCTGTCAGCCAGGATGGTCGTGCGGATATCCTCGGTGGAAGCCGTCTCACCCACCACATAGGCGCCCTCTGGATAGTACCTCTGTACAATGCCGCGGATCTCATCCGTACAGGCAAACGCCGTATCGCTCTCTGCTTTCGTGCGGATGTAGATCAGCATCCGTGCGTAACCGTCCGTGTGCAGCTGCTCCGTGAGCGACTGCGGCAGAAACTCCTCCGGCACGCCGTCCGGCAGGGAATTCGCCATCGAGGTCACGCTCTTCACATAATCCAGCGCCTCGATCTCATCGGACATCTGCCGCTCGCGTACCGCTGATGTATTGGGATAGACGGCCAGCAGCATATTGCTGCGCCCGAATTTCGAGACGATCACTCCGTCGTCCTCATAAACCTGCGTGCCCTCGCCCGCGCCCACCGCGTTATTCCCGTAAATAAAACTGTTCATCGTCTGCGCCGTATAGGCGAGCGGCGCAACCAGAAGCATTGCCACAAGAATCCCCCGGCGATGTCGGTAAATCTGCTCTGCCAGGCCATGGAAATCCGGGAAAAACGAGCGGTGCGCCGTCCGTTCATTCCACCGGGCAAAGCGGAAAATCATCGCCGGCATAAAGAAAACCACGGTCAGCAGGCTGAACACGATACCCTTGGCCAGCACCAGCCCCAGATCGAAACCGATCGAAAAATGCATCGCCGTCAGCGCCAGAAATCCCGCCACGGTCGTCAGGCTGCTGGCGAAAATCGAGTTGATTGCCGCATCCACGGCATTGACCATCGCCTCCTCGTCCGACAGGCCCCGCGCCTTCTCGTGCGTGAAGGAATCCAGCAGAAAAATCGAGTAATCCATCGAAGTCGCCAGCTGCAGCACCATCGCTACGTTCTGCGTCAGAAAAGAAATCGTGCCGACAAAGACATTGGTACCCCGATTAAGCAAAATCGCCACACCCATCACGATGAGAAAGAGCAGCGGCTCCGTCCAGGCTGTCGTGGCGGCGCAGAGAATGAGAAAAATCATGATTCCGGCTACGATAAGGATTTTCTGCATCTCGCTTGCGAGGTTTTCCTGCAGCGCCTTGTTCTGCACAGCCATACCGACATAGCGCCCCTTCTCGCCGATGATCGCTTTCATTGCATCGATCGCCTGAGAGGTCCGGGATGAAGTATTGCTCTCCGTGAAGGTCACATCCATGACCGCGCAGCCGTCCCGGTAATAATCCCGGATGTCTTCCTCATTAATAAAATCCTCACCGGCGTAAATATTGACCGTGTCGTCGCACCAGAGGATCTGATCCACCCCGTCGACCGCCTCCAGCTTATCCTTATACTGCTTCGCTTCATAGAGCGTGACATCCTCGATCATGATGCGCGCCGTCCCCGGATAGCCAAACTCCCGCTCCATCAGATCCAGGCCGATCGAGAAATCCGCCGTGTCCGGCACGTATTCCGTCAGATCGTAATTGATGTTGACAAACATCATCGCAAACGCAGAGAAAACACAGCCCGCGATAAAAACGGCAAAAATCCAGTTCTGCCTTCGTATGATGAAACGCGCGAGACGGATGGAGATCGTTTCGCCCGATGATAACAATTTTCTCGTTCCCATATACAACTTCCTCCCGCCCTGTCCGGGATGGACTTCGCAGATAAAATTTCCGCAAACACATTGCCAAATAGATCGGCCACAAAATAAAATTGACAAGTGTTCATTTATTGACTACAATTGATTATATAAAACTGGTCAGAATTTACAATCATTAATTTTTCACATTGTGATCATTAATGAACACTTCTTTACATTTTGTTAAAAAACAGAAGGGAATGGATAAGAAAATCTATGACAGAATTTACCTCTGAAGAACGGTCGCCGGACCGGCGCGTGCGCAGGACACGCCGCCAGCTCAAGGAGTGTCTGCTTACACTCCTCAAAGAGAAAAAGATACAGGAAATCACGGTGCGCGAGCTCACCGAGATGGCGGATTTGAACCGCGGCACCTTCTACCTGCATTATAAAGACGTTTATGACCTGCTCGAACAGACGGAGAGCGAACTGCTTGACGAGTTCAACCGACTGTTCCTCAAAGAACGCCCGGAGGATCTTGAGCACCGCATCCGTAACATTTTCTACGATATCTACGCGCTGACCCGCGACAACGCCGATCTGGTTACCCTTCTCATCGGCGAACACGGCGATCTGAATTTCATCAATCTGCTCGAGAATCTCGTGCGTGATCAATGTCTGCACGACTGGATGGAAGTCTACCGCGGCGGCAGCACCGCCGTCTTTGACGCCTACTTTTCCTTCGTCGTCTCCGGCTGCGTCGGGCTGGTGCAGCACTGGCTGCGGACCGGCATGAAAGAATCCCCTGAGCAGATGTCTCTTCTCACAGAGAAGATCATCACCCAGGGGATACAGGTTCTCTCAATCAATCCGATTTCGTAATTTACTGAATCTTGTGAATCCAGCCGGCCGGCGCCTCAACCGTACCCATCTGGATACCGGTCAGCGTATCATACAGCTTCTGGATCGTCGGACCCATCTTCTCCATGCCGCTGGCAAAGCAGATCTCTCTGCCGTGGTCGACGACCTTGCCGACCGGGGAGATGACCGCGGCCGTACCGCAGAGACCACACTCGGCGAAATGATCGAGCTCCGCAAGCGTCACCGGACGCTGCGTGACTTTCAGGTTGAGATATTTCTCAGCGACATACACCAGCGAACGGCGGGTAATGGAGGGAAGGATGGAGGGTGATTTCGGAATCACGATCTCGCCGGCCTTGGTAACAAAGAGGAAGTTCGCGCCGCCGGTCTCCTCCACGAAGGTGCGGGTACCCGGATCGAGGAACATATTCTCATCATAGCCGTTGGCATGGGCAAGTACATAGGGATGCAGGCTCATCGCGTAGTTCAGGCCCGCCTTGATATGGCCGGTGCCATGCGGCGCCGCGCGGTCAAAATCGCTCACGCACAGCGTGAGGGGCTTCGCGCCGCCCTTGAAATACGGGCCAACCGGGGTAACCAGGATACGGAACTGATACTCGTCCGCCGGCTTCACGCCGATGACCGGACCGCTGGCAAACATATACGGACGCACATAGAGGGTTGCGCCGCTGCCAAACGGCGGTACCCAGGCCGCGTTTGCCTTAACCACCTGTTCGATCGCATCAAGGAAACGCTCCTTCGGAAACGCCGGCATCTCCAGGCGGGCGGCGGAATCGATCATGCGCTCCGCGTTGAGATCCGGACGGAAGGTGACGATGCTGCCATCCTCCGTCGTGTAAGCCTTGAGGCCCTCAAAAATCTCCTGACAGTAATGCAGGATGCCTGCGCATTCATTGATCACCACATTCGGATCGGTGGTCAGCGTGCCTTCATCCCACTTGCCATCCTTATAAACCGACACATAACGGTAATCCGTCGTCATATAGCCGAATCCAAGACTGCCCCAGTCAAGATTTTTCTTTTCCATCTGATTTTCCTCCATCCATGTAAGTTTCCTGTAATATTTCCCTGATTATAAACCCATTATCCGGCAAAATCAATGTCTGATTTCGAAAAAACCGGAATATCCGTGCGCGGCTTCGCGCTCATCTCCCAGAAACCGAGCTCATAGAGGGAACACTGGCGAAAAATCTCCATCATCCGCTCCCGTTTTCCGGCATCGTGGCCGTCAAAGAGCGTGTCCGTATAGTCTCCCCATTTCCGGCAGGCTGCATCATAACCGTCGGCCGTATAATCCCGCACCAGCGGCCAGAATGGCGTTTCCCGGATGGAAGGAGTACGCTCCAGCAGCTTACGGAATATCCAGCAGTAACTGATCATGCAGGGCAGACAGGCCATCATGCACTCCAGCATGCCCTCGCCATCGCGGGCGGCCGCGATCATGTAATCTGTGTAGGCGCGGTTCTCCGGACGCTGCGGCAGCGTCTGAATCCCGTCGTCCGTCAGCCCCCAGCTTTTCAAGTACCGCAGGCGCGTCGCGTCCTCTTCCTCATTGGCAAATGAGATCATCGAATAGCAGGCGCGGATATCTCTCATATTTCTCGCCTTGAGCATCCCCCAGGCAAACACCTTGGCATACTCGCGCAGATAAAGGCTGTCGTCGACAATATAGCCGATGAAACAGACCGGATCCAGCGTTCCGGCCGCCAGCTCTTTTAAAAACGGGGAATCCAGGCATGCTTTCCAGATCGGCAGACTATCTTCGATACAATCGTTCGTAAAACTCATGCGTCCGCCCTCCCCATCACCTTTTTCAACGCGTTCAGAGGCAACGCCAGAACAATAATACCGGCCAGCACGCATATCGGAATGTATTCACTGAAATTGTAGGCAATGCTGTAGCCCCAGGCGCCCCAGCCGTCCCAGGCGTTCTGCGAGAAGAAAATCACACCGCTCAACGTATGGCCGCAGACCGAGAGAATTGAAGCAATGACAATCCCGCAGAGAATTTTCCAGCGTTTATCCGATCCCAGGATCCCCGCGTAACCGTAGCAGGAAAAACAGACCATATGCTCAACGAAGAACTGCCCCCAGTGGACCGGATACCAGCCCGGAACCAGAAAAATCACCAGAATTCCGCAGACCCAGCCAGACAAAAAGGACATGCGCGGATCGGCAATCACCGCCAGAACCATCAGCGGCACCATGGAAACACAAGGGACGCTCGCCCCGGTAGGCAACGGTACCCGGATCGTTTCTAGAATCATCGTCAGCGCTACCGTAACTCCGCAGAGACAGAGATCCTTCGTACCCAGGCGCACACCGCGCGTGAGGAAAATCGTGACGCCAAAATACAGAACCGTAAACACAACCGTGATCAGGACGCTGTTCATCGCGCGAACTCACCTCCCAGGTCAAAGGCGTGGTTCATCGGGCCGCTCCCCCGTCCCAGATCCAGCATCGCCGCCAGCGCGCCGGAGATATAGTCCTTCGCCCGCTTCACCGCGGTCTCCAGATCATACCCCTTGGCCAGATTGGAAGCGATTGCGCTCGAGAGGGTACAGCCAGTACCGTGCGTGTTGGGATTGTCGATACGTCTGCCATGAAACCAGCGGGCGCCCGCCTGCGAATACAGCAGGTCATTGGCGTCGTTGACATTGTGCCCGCCCTTCACCAGAACCGCGCAGTGATAATTTTCATAGATGCGTGCCGCCGCCGTCTCCATATCCGCTTCCGTATGAATCTCCATGTTGGCGAGAATCTCCGCCTCCGGAATATTGGGCGTCGTCACCGCTGCCAGCGGCAGCAGCCGTTCCTTGAGAATATCCGCCGCTCCCGGCTCCAGAAGGCGCGCGCCGCTTGTCGCCACCATGACCGGGTCGACCACGATGTTCTTTGCTCCATAGAAAGTCAGTCGTTCCGCGATCGTCTCGATCAGGGCAGAGGCCGAAACCATGCCGATCTTCACCGCGTCGGGCCGGATATCCTCAAATACCGCGTTGATCTGCTTTGCGAGAAAATCCGCGCTCACCTCCATAATGCCGCTCACGCCGGTCGTGTTCTGGGCTGTCAGCGCCGTCACCGCGCTCATGCCAAAGACCCCGTTCATGGTCATGGTCTTCAAATCAGCCTGAATGCCGGCGCCTCCGCTGGAATCACTCCCAGCGATTGATAATGCTGTTCTCATAATGTCTCCTTTCGCATTACTTTTGTATAGCGGCAAAGAGTGGTGCCCCCGGTTTGCCGCTTTTCCTCCGCGCAGAAAACCATTTCTGTTCCCACGCGATGAAACGTCAGCGTCTAGCGCTGGTATTTCCCGATTTTCTGGTCGATCGAGAGGATTTCCCCCTCCGGCCGGCAGACCACCTTAATGTAGGCGGAAACCTTGGGCGCGCCCGCGCGGATCGCCACATGCTGGCATTCTTTGGCGATGTCCATCAGCTGATCATAATTATCGCCCTCGATCGTCGTCTCAAACGGTCCCACCTCGCAGCGCAGCCCCGTGCTCTGGATGTAGGCAATCACCTCGTCCACGATGCGGCAGACCTCCTCGTCCGTATCCACCGCCGGCAGTACCTGAATCGCAATACTCGCTCTCATGATTTCTCCCTTCGAATTGCAGAAATTATTTATACTGTAATGTTATGATTTAGGCGTCAAAAACCGATGAATTCTCTCATCGTCTCATCCGCGATCTCCGTCATCTGTTCCCAGTTTTCGCGGGAACTTTCGTCATAAATCCCAACTACATAGAAGCCGGCCTCCTTCGCGGTGCGCGCCGCGTAAATGGCGTCCTCGTAGACAGCCGTCTCGTCCGGAGCCGCGCCAAGCCTCTGCGCAGACTGCAAATAGACATCTGGGCGGTTTTTTCCCGCTCCCACCGTCTCACAGGAAAGGATAAAGTCAAAACAGTCCAGAACCCCCAGCCGCCCCAGGCAGATTCGCACCAGAGGCTCGGCGGTCGCAGACGCCACACACATGCGCACGCCATTCCTCTGCAGGCGGCGCAGATACTCCGCAGCCTGCGGTTTCAGAGGAATATCGCCGCGATAATGTCCTTCCATCACCGCGTTCATCTCCGCCGCCACCGTCTCCGGCGTGCCGGGAATGCCAAATTCCCGGATAAACAGGGCGGCGGACTCCTTCATTGTCAGCGGCACTATTTTAGCGAAAATAGCTGGCGGAACGTGCTCAATTCCCCTCTCCTTCAGATATTCCAGTGCCAGTCCGCGCCAGTATGGCATGGAGTCGATCAGCGTGCCGTCCATATCAAAAATCGCGAATTTTTTATCCACGGCCGGCCACCTTCCTTGCCAGGGCAAGCAGGCGCGCCGTCGCCGCGCCGGGATCTTTGGCGGCAAAGATCGCCGATACTACCGCCACGCCGGCCGCGCCGCTTTCCCGCAGTTCCAGAAGATTCTCTTCCTTGATCCCGCCGATCGCCACCGCCGGGATCCGCACCGCGGCGCAAATTTCACGCAGCTGCCCGATTGTCATATTCCTGGCATCCTTCTTGGTGCTGGTCGCGAATACCGATCCCACGCCAATATAATCGGCTCCCGCTTTTTCAGCCGCCAACGCTTCCGCGACGGTTCCCGCTGAGATCCCCAGAATCTTATCCGGACCGATCATCGCGCGGATGTCTCTGCCCCGGATATCCGACTGTCCGACATGGACGCCATCCGCGTCGATCGCGAGTGCAATCTCCACACTGTCATTGACCACAAACGGCACGCGGTATCCGGCGCAAAGCGCCTTCAGCTTCGCGGCTTCCGCCGCGAAGTCACCCTCATCCAGATCCTTCTCGCGCACCTGCAGAAACGTGGCGCCGTTTTCCAGCACCCGCCCGCAGACGTCGATCAGACTCTCGCCCTCCTTCAGCCACATCCGATCCGTTATCGCGTAGAGAAGCATGGCGTCACGAATCTCATCCTTTAAAAATTTCATAATGCGCTCCCTCCAAAAGCTGTTTCTCTGTCAGACTAAATATGGCGTCAATCAGATCCGTACGGAAGCTGGCATTACCGCTCCCGCGCTCCAGGCGCAGACGCTCCGCCATCTCCCCGCAAACGCCCATGGCCGCCATGGCCGCGCAGGCCGCCGCAAAACCATGCTCCGGATCTGCGCCGCAAAACGCCCCGATGAGCGAAGTCAGCATGCAGCCACTCCCGGTGATCCGGGACATCGTCGCACAGCCATTCTCCAGCACCACGACGTTCTTCCCGTCCGAGACCACATCCAGTACCCCGGACAGCGCGATCACGCTGCCCGTGCGTGCAGCCAGCTCCCGCACCATCTTCGCGACAGCAGAAAGATTGTCCCGAGTCACCACATCTACAGCCATGACGTCAACACCGCTCCCCACAGTCGCCCTACGCTCCGCGAGATAACGGATCTCCGAGGCATTGCCACGGATTACCGTGAAATGCACCTCATCAAGCAGACGTCCCGCCGCCTCGCGGCGCAGCTGTGTGCCGCCCACCGCGACCGGATCCAGAATCACCGGCTTTCCCAGCTCATTTGCCTTCTTCCCCGCCGACACCATCGAATCCACCATTTCGATCGCGCCCATGTTGCACACCAGAGCCTGCGCCCCGCAGACGGCCTCCGCCGCCTCGCGCACATCCCCCGCCATCGACGGCGAACCACCAGCCGCCAGAATGATGTTCGCGCAGTCGTTGACCGTGACAAAATTGGTGATACATTGCACAAGCGGCGCCCGCTCGCGCACCCGAGCCAGCGAGGCCGCAAAATCCATCATCCCGGCATCCATCGCCTCAGCATCCATTGTTCCGACATCCATTGTCCTGATACCCATCTCCCCGGTATCCCTCATCGGATCGTCCTCCTGCTCCGCTCTTCCTCCAGCGTCTCCAGGATCACCCGCAGCATGCCGCTGCGTTTAAGAATCAGGATCACCGCCAGGCCCATGCCGCCGCCGACCACCGCAGACGGCGTATAATATGGAATATAATAAAATGGATTGATCACATCCAGCCCATAGAACAGTTTCATCAGCGGATAAGAGGCCATCGCCCCGCAAAAGCCCGTGCCGATCACCTCGCCCAGCCAGGCCAGCCAGATATTTTTTGTCCGGCGATAGAGCAGGCCGCCGACAATCGGACCGAAAATCGCTCCCATCACCGCCTGGATCGTCCGCCCGGACATCATCCGCATCACGCCGCAGATCAGCGCCGCCGCGAACGCGTACCAGGGTCCCAGAATAATCTCGGCAATGACGTCGATAAAATGCTGAAACGGCGCCATCGCCGGGAAGTAGACAAACGTACACAGTACGAAAGACAGGCAGGCCAGCATTGCCGTAAATACCATTTTCCTTGTTGTGATTGTTCCGTGTTCTCTGTTCATGAATGTTCCTCCTTCGGTCTCTCACGGACTGCAAATGATAATCCAAAACGACAACAGGAGACACCTGAAACGATGTCTCCTGAAAAAATCCCTGTCAATCTGACTTCCTCCGGCGGCATTATCCGCATCAGGTATAAGGGTCGAAGCTGTCTGCTTCCTCTCAGCCCGTCACTACGAGCTCCCCTGCTGCTTGGTTTCCCTGATTATAACGCGGAATCCGGTTTTGCGCAAGTCCTACCTCAGCTTTTCTTTGTAATCCCGCTCCACCTCGCGCTTCATATCCGCCTTCGCCAGGGCTTCCCGCTTATCGTAGAGCTTCTTACCTCTGGCCAGACCGACCTCAACCTTCACAAGGCTTCCCTTGAAATACACCTGCAGCGGTACGAGCGTCAGCCCCTTCTCGCGGATTTTCCCCTCGAGCTTGCGAATCTCGGCGCGGTGCATCAGCAGCTTGCGGGGCCGCAACGGATCCTTGTTAAAGATGTTGCCCTTCTCATAAGGATTGACGTGCATGCCGTAGACGTAGACCTCGCCCCGGTCGATACGCACAAAGGCTTCCTTAATACTGCACTTGCCCATGCGGATTGACTTCACCTCAGTGCCGAACAGCTCGATCCCGCACTCAAATTTTTCATCAATAAAATAATCGTGATATGCCTTCTTGTTGTTGGCAATCAGTTTGATCGAATCCTTCATGAAGATTTCCTTTCTTCCCGGACATGCACTGCACCCCGGACATGCACTGCGCTTCGGGCGTGCTCTGCGTTTCGGGCGTGCTCTGTGCCCCGGAGGGAGTTCCGCGCCCGGACAGAACGGTCAGGATAAAAAAGCACTCTTGTCACCAAGAGTGCTTCATCCTACAGCAGGTTTAATACTATCGCCAGCACCAGAAATCCGACGGCGGCAAACCTCGTAAGCTTCTCCAGGTTTCCTTCCATCGACCGTGCCTTGTTTTTACCCCAGTAGCTGTCTGCCATGCCGCTGATGGAACCCAGCCCGGCTGATTTGCCCTCCTGGAGCAGCACGACTGCAACCAGAAACACGCATATAATAACAAAAATCACGGATAAAATCGTCTTTAACATCGAAACGCGCACCTCCTACTTGTCAAACAAAAGAAGTTTAGCATAGATTGCGCAAAAACACAAGCCCATTTCCGCGAAAAACTTTACATCTACTGCTCCCGCAGCTTGATGCCCAGTCCCTGCAGCCCGTTCAGGATCTTCTTCATCGTGGCCGCTACCTCGTCGTCGGTCAGCGTGTGGTCCTTGGCGCGGAACGTAATCGAGTACGCCACGGATTTAAAACCGGCGAGAATCTGCGCGCCCTCATAGACGTCAAACAGCTGGTAGCTTTCCAGCATCTTCCCGCCGCGCTGCGCGAGGATATCCTCGATCTGGCCGACCAGCACGCTCCGCGGCACAACCATGCTGATATCGCGGGTCACGGCCGGATATTTGGCCAGCTCGCTGTACTTGTGGTCGAAACTGATGAATTTCGTCACCATCGGCATATCCAGCACCGCAAGATAGGCGCGCTCGCCAATGCGATAATTGTCACGCACGTCCGGATGCACCTCGCCGAGATAGCCGATCACTTTCTTATTATATACGATATCCGCTTTGCGGCCCGGATGCAGATACGGACGATCGCAGGACGGATCGTAATGCACTTTTTTCTTCAGACCCAGCTTTTCAAAGATCGCCTCAATCACGCCCTTCATCGTGAAAAAGTCGCCTTCCCCGTACATGCCCAGAGTCAGCTGCCCGCGCTCATCCGGTAGCTCCGTAAGCGGCAGTGCTTTCGGCAGATAAACGTTCGCCATCTCGTAAAGCTTCACATTTTTGTTGCGGCGGTTGTAGTTGGTCGACAGAGAGCTGAGAAGACCGTTCAGCGACAGCGTGCGCATAATGCTGAAATCCTCGCCGAGCGGATTCTGAATCTCGATCGCCTGACGCAGCGGCGAATCCGCCGGAATCAGCAGCTTATCGAACACCTTCGGGCTCTCAAACGAATAGCTCATGCTCTGGCTGAAGCCACAGAATTCCGCGACCTCGCTGACCAGATTTTCGATCTCCTGGCGCTCGGAAAGTTGGCCGGTCACCGCCTCGCCCGATGGCAGTGTTGTCGGAATGTTGTCATAGCCGTAGAAGCGCGCGACCTCCTCGGCCAGATCCGCGAGACATTTCAGATCCTGGCGGAACGTCGGCGCGATCACCTCCTGCGTCGTCTCATCAAAACCCAGATCAATTTTTGCAAAATATCCTTTCATTGTCTCCGCGTCGATGTCCGTCCCCAGCAGGGCGTTGATGCGGTCCGCATCAAAATGGATGCGCGCCGGCTCCCGTTTCTGCGGATAAATATCAATAATGCCGCCCACAACATCGCCTGCGTCCAGCTCCTCCACCAGCTGACAGGCGCGGTTGATCGCTTCATATGCCGTGTTCGGGTCAAGGCCCTTCTCGTATTTGCCGGAGGCCTCCGTGCGCAGGCCGAGCCTCTTCGCGGACAGATGGATATTGGTGCCGTCAAAACAGGCGCCCTCGAAAACGACTGTCTTAATCTGATCGGTAATCTTGGAATTTTCACCGCCCATGATACCGGCGATACCGACTTCCTTCTCGCCGTCATTGATCATCAGGATATCATGGTCGAGCTTACGCATCTGTCCGTCCAGGGTCTGGAACTCATCGCCGTCTTTCGCGCACTTAACCACAATCCTGTGTCCGGCGAGAAGGTCGTAATCGAACGCGTGCATCGGCTGGCCGTATTCTTCCATCACGTAGTTGGTAATATCGACGATATTATTGATCGGCCGGATGCCGCTCGCGGCCAGCCGCCTCTGCATCCACTCCGGCGACGGCGCCAGGCGGATATTTTTCACCATGCGTGCGCTGTAGCGCGGACACAGCTGCGGGTCCTCCACGGAAACCTGCAGATAATCGCGGATATCCTCGTCATTGCCGCTTTTCTTGATTTCGGGAGGATAAAACGGTTTGCCAAACGTCGCCGCCGCCTCGCGGGCCAGACCGACCACGCTGTAGCAGTCCACGCGGTTTGAGGTAATCTCATACTCGAACACAACGTCATGCAGGCCCAGCACTTCCACCGCGTCCGCGCCCACCGGCGTATCCTGGGGCAGAATATAGATACCCAGCTCCGGCGCGTCCGGATACATGTCGCGCGAAGAACCCAGCTCCTCGATCGAGCACATCATGCCGTTAGACTCAACGCCGCGCAGCTTCCCCTTCTTGATGCGGATGCCGTCCTCCGGCATCGGGCCGCCGTCATGTCCGCCGGCCACCTTGCCGCCATCCAGCACGACCGGCACCTTGTCGCCCTCGTTTACATTGGGCGCCCCGGTGACAATCTGAATCGTCTCCGTGCCGATATCCACCTGGCAGATGATCAGCTTGTCCGCGTTGGGATGGCGCTCAATCTTCGTGATCTGGCCAACCACAATCTTCTCAAGATTTTTATCAAAACGGGTATAGTTCTCCACCTTGCTTCCCGACAGGGTCATGGCGTCCGCAAATTCCTGCGGCGCCACATCCAGATCCGGCACATAAGCCCTGATCCACGATAATGCAGTATTCATCTCAATTCTCCTTCTTCATCCAGATATCATAACGATCCTGTTATTCTTGCACTTCGATGGTTACTCCCGCATCTGTAACCGTGCGGGCCATCCTCATTCCCTTACCTGCCACGCACTCATCAGAACTGGCGCAGGAAGCGGATATCATTCTCATACAGCAGACGCATATCGTCGATCTCATATTTCAGCAGCGCGATGCGCTCCAGGCCAATGCCAAACGCGAAACCCGTATACTGCTCCGGATCAATGCCGCACATTTCCAGCACATGCGGATGCACCATACCGCAGCCAAGGATCTCGATCCAGCCGGAATCCTTGCAGAAGCGGCAGCCCTTGCCGCCGCACTTAAAGCAGCTGACATCCATCTCGGCGCTCGGCTCCGTAAACGGGAAATGATGCGGACGGAACTTGACCTTCGTATCCTCGCCGAACATCTGCTTCGCGAATTCCGCCAGCGTGCCCTTCAGATCCGCGAGCGTAATATGGCGGTCGACAATCAGACCTTCAACCTGATGGAAGGACGGGGAATGCGTCGCGTCCACATTGTCCGAGCGAAATACGCGTCCCGGCGAGATCATGCGGATCGGCAGCTTTCCTTTTTCCATCGTACGGGCCTGCATCGGCGAGGTCTGCGTGCGCAGCACGATCTCCTTATTAATATAGAACGTATCCTGTTCATCCTTGGCCGGATGATTGGCCGGGATATTCAGCTTTTCAAAATTATACTCGTCATACTCGATCTCCGGTCCCTCGATGACCTCATAACCCATACCGACAAAAATCTTCTCGACCTCGCGAAGCGCGATCGCGTTGGGATGGCTGTGGCCGATCTCCGGCTTTTTCCCCGGCAGCGTCACATCGATCACCTCGCGGGCCAGCTGCTCCTCGCGGGCTTTCTTTGCCAGGGCCGCACGCGTCTCCTCCAGACGGGTCTCAATCAGCGCCCGCGTATCGTTGACCATCTGACCCACCTTCGGGCGGTCCTCCGGGGCAACATCCTTCAGGCTTTTGAGCACGCTCGTCAGCTCGCCCTTCTTCCCCAGATAGGCGACGCGGATGTCATTCAGCTTTTCCAGCGCGTCGGAAGCGTCAATCTGCCGCAGCGCTTCCTCTCGGATTTTCTCTAGTTTTTCTTTCATGGTTCTACACTCTCCTTCTGCTTATTCAATCGTGAGCCCGGCCGCCCGGAGGGCTTTTTATCTTACAGGACGAACTTTCCTATAAGATAAAAATACGCCCCACAACAATCCAACGATTGCCATGGGACGATCATCACCGCGGTACCACCCAGCTTCCCGCCAAATCATCAGCGGGCACTCACTCTGCATAACGCGCAGCCACGCCGCAGCCTGCCCGCGCCTCTGCGCCAGGTTTTCAGCCGCGAAGCTCCCGTGCGAATTTCGCGCGCCTGCCTGAACGGAAAAGGGCTTACAGCCGATGACCCTCTCTCTCTGACGGAAAACAGGACGCTACTGGACACGTTCATCGCTTTTTTATTTTTTAAATAGTTCCGTAAAACCTAAACCTTATTCTAACGACGGCCGTCAGAAAAGTCAAGTAATTTTTCGAACACAGACAATTCCCGTATTTTTTCTTTTCGAATGTATGCTCTATTCGTGGAGTCTTTCGTGTTGTCCGGCTGTTTTGTTTTCCCATCCTCTTTGACCCAGTAGCACATCCAGAATTCCGATCGACTGCAGTGCCAATATCAACATTAAAACCGGAGCTATATACTTGATCATGATATTATACAGCTTTTTCCGTTTAAACGGGTGTCCGCTGGATTCCATCTCATCTGAAATCCATTTCGGCCCTACGATCCAGCCTCCGATCACTGCATAGTAAATCCAAACTGGCTTCTGAACATATTTTCCTTCGTATTGTTCTCCATAATCGGTCTCCTCTGTTACAGACATTTTCGAAAATGCCGGTTTTTATGCTAAAATAGGAAATCCATACAAAAGCCAGCCTCTTCTTCTGATATCCCCTGCTCCTTCAGGAGATGTCTGATCGTCTTCATGTAATGCTCTGATATGGCTCTGCAGATACTCTTTGTGTCGCCGGTACGGCAGGCATCCACCAGTTCCTTATGAAGTATGTATTGGCGGGATACAACATATTTTTTATCGATATTCTCCGCGTATCCGGATATCACACTTCCATAATTCAGCGTACACCATGCCTGGTACAGCCGCGGCATGTTCACCATCTTTACGAGCTCACCATGGAATTCGTTATCGTGCGCAAATACTTTATCGTAATGTTCCGCGTCCAGATTTTTCATCTTATCCAGAATATCTTCCATTCTCTTCAGCGTATCACCAGGAATCTTACCGCCAACCAGCCTGACCGACATTGTCTCATACCCGATTCTCATAAGATAGATCTCATAGGAGTCCTGAATGGTAATCTGCTTTACCGAACATCCTACGTTCCTTTTATATTCTATCAGTCCTTCATTTTCAAGCTGTCTTAAGGCTTCACGGATAGGGCCCCGGCTTATCCCGAACTCATTGGCCAGTTCCGCTTCTACAATATGATCACCCGGTTTTAGTTCCTGATTGACGATCTTCATGCGGATTACATCTGCTATATTCTCACGTAATGTACGATATTCCAGTCTTCCCATAATTCTCCTTTATGCTTTTTCCCGTATTTCATAAACACCTGACACTGTCTCGCAGATACAGCTGTTATAAAAGGTTTCGGCTGCCCGGATCAGGTAAACCGCATCCCTGATTCCCGCCGTCTCATACGAAGAATGCATCGCCAGCTGCGCAAGCCCGATGTCCACGGTATTCACCGATACCTGCGACATGGCAATGTTCCCCAGGGTACTTCCGCCGTTCATATCTAAGCGATTTGCAAAAAACTGGACCGGCACGCCTGCCTTTTCACAGATCATTTTAAACAAAGCAATACTCACCGCATCGGAGGTATATTTCTGTCCGGCATGGGATTTGATCACAATCCCTTCATTCATATACACACAATTGCACACATCCGTCTTTTCCGGATAATTCGGATGAACGGCGTGCGCGTTGTCGCAGCTCAGCATAAAACTGGAAGCAAGCGCCCTGGAAAGGTCTTCCGGTGTTTTTCCCAGCGCGGCATTGATGCGGGTCAGCACATCACTAAGGAACGTAGACGCGGCTCCCTGTTTCGTTTGCGAACCCACCTCTTCATTGTCAAAACACGCATATACACTGACGGATCCGCTGTTTTCTCCCCGCAAAAACCCCTTCAGGGATGCATACGCGCACTCCAGATCATCCAGCCGCGGGCTGGAGATAAATTCTTCCTCCGCTCCCCAGACGGAAGGCTCTGCCCGGTTATACAGATAGAGATCCGTACCATATATCTGCTCCATCTTCGCTCCCAGCTCGTCCGCCACCAGATTCTTTAACGTATCCTCATCCATTTTTCTTCCGCTATAGACCGGCAGCATATCCTTCTGTTTATTCAGCGACTGCTTCTCATTCACCTCACGGTTCATATGGATTGCGAGGCTCGGAATCATCAGAAGATCCCGGTCAATATTCAGAAGTCTGGATACAAGGCGGTTTCCTTCTTTTACAATCACCCGTCCGGCCAGGGAAAGCGGTCTGTCGAACCATGTGGAGCAAATCATTCCCCCGTAGCCTTCCGTATTCAGAACCGTATATTTCCCTTTAACATCAATCTGGGCATTCTCTTTTACTTTAAAAGCCGGCGAATCACTGTGAGACGCTGTAATATGAAAACTGTAGTTTTCCGGCAGTGTCCCGGTTTTAAAAGCCAGGATACTGGAACCATTTCTTGTCACATAGTATTTTCCGCCCGGTCTTATATCCCACACAGCGCCTTCCCTCAGTCTCTCAAACCCTTCTTTTTCCAATATTCCACTGATATTTCCAATGGCATGGAAGGGCGTCGGCGAGCTTTTGATAAAAGAAACCAGTTCCTGCGCAACTTCTTTATACATCACAATTCCTCCTCCGGCTGCTTTATCCGGCAGCGTTTTCTTTTTCCTGTTTTGCGATCTTTGGTAACTTCTTATTGATTCTTTTTTTCATTTCATATAAAATAATTCCCAGCAAACATTTCACCACCAACAGCGGCAGACATATGACCAGGAGAAGAACTTTCATCTTAAGGGCTCCCCATCCTGCCGCCCGGGAAAGGACATCACATGGAAAAATCAAAGGTTTATTTTACGGATTTTCACACAATCGCTTACGGCGACGGACTGCCGACCAAGCTGAAGAAACTCATCAAAAGGGCCGGGATCGGTGAGATCGATATGGACGGCAAATTTGTCGCAATCAAGATGCATTTCGGGGAACTTGGCAATATCAGCTTCCTGCGTCCCAATTACGCGCGCGCCGTGGCTGACGTGGTCAAAGAACTTGGCGGCAGGCCGTTTCTGACCGACTGCAACACCATGTATCCCGGCAGCCGCAAAAACGCCCTGGAGCATCTGGAATGCGCCTGGGAAAACGGCTTTACGCCGCTGACCGTCGGCTGCCCCATTCTCATCGGCGACGGCTTAAAGGGGACGGACGATATTGAGATTCCCGTTGCAGGAGGGGAATACATAAAGACGGCTAAGATCGGCCGCGCGGTGATGGATGCGGACGTCTTTATCAGCCTCACTCATTTCAAGGGGCACGAATCCACCGGATTCGGCGGCGCGATCAAGAACATCGGTATGGGCTGCGGCTCCCGCGCCGGTAAGACAGAACAGCACAGCAGCGGCAAACCCTATATCGATCCCGCGATCTGCCGCGGCTGCCGCAAATGCCAGAAAGAATGCGCCAACAATGGCCTTGTCTTTGACGACGCTTCCCGGAAGATGACGATCAACGTGGACGGTTGCGTCGGCTGCGGCCGCTGTCTCGGTGCCTGCAATTTCGACGCGATCCAGTTTAGCTGCGACAACGCCAACGAGCTGCTCAACTGCCGCATGGCCGAGTACGCCAAGGCCGTCGTCGACGGGCGCCCCTGCTTCCACATTTCGCTGATCGTCGACGTGTCGCCCAACTGCGACTGTCACAGCGAAAATGACGTGCCGATCCTGCCCAACATCGGTATGTTCGCCTCCACCGACCCACTCGCGCTCGACCAGGCCTGCGTGGACGCCTGCCTCGCCGCCACACCGATGCCCGGCAGCCAGCTTGCGCGCCATCTCGCGGATCCCGATTTTCCGGATCATCACGACCACTTTACCAACTCAACGCCGGAGTCCGAATGGCGCTCCTGCTTAGAGCACGCCCAGAAGGTCGGCCTGGGCAACCGTGAATATGAATTGATCGACTGCCGCCAGCAATAAGATTTCCGCACTATGCGACAACCGTTTCAGAAATGTTCAGTATTATGTCAACCGGATCAGTGTGACTTCCGGTTGACATATTCGGTTCTTGTCTTTGAATAAACGAATTTCTGACTGCTGTAGAGACTATAATAACCGGACAGCGTAAAGCTGACCGCAATCGCGACCGCGAAATACGGCATTGCCGCAAAGCCGAAGAGCTCAAACGCGAGGAAAACCGTTGAAACCGGGCAGTTGGTCACGCTGACAAAGAGACAGCTCATCCCGATCGCCGCACAAAGTCCCGTCGGCAGGCCAAGGATCGTCGCGAAAAGATAGCCAAACGTCGCGCCGACACAGAGCGTCGGCACAATCTCTCCGCCCTTAAAACCGGCGGAAAGCGCCACGGTCGTAAACAGGATCTTGCCGAGAAAAGCATAGGGCACAATACCCTCGCCGTTAAAGCAGCGCTCAATCAGCTGCAGGCCGCTTCCGTTGAAGGGGCGTTCCGGGAATAACAGCGTCAGGACAATAAACACAATACTGCCGACCACTACGCGCACGTAGGGGTTCGGCAGTTTTTCTCTTGAAAAATGCGTGCCGGTGTGCAGGCAGACGCACAGCAGAATCCCCACTGCCGCGCAGAGCGCTCCGAGCAGGACTGCGATTCCCATCCCCGCCGCGCCAAATTCCATAAACGTCCCCAGCTCGTAGTGTTCCGGCAACAGGCCCATCCGGCCCGCGATCGCCGCACCCAAAAACGAAGCGAAAACGCAGGGCACCAGCGCCGCGTAATACAGCACGCCGATGCTGATGACCTCCATTGAGAAAATCCCCGCAGCCAGCGGTGTCCCGAACACCGCCGCAAAGCAGGCGCTCATGCCGCACATCACGGCAATTTTCCGATCCTTTTCGTCCAGCTTCAGAAGATGCCCGATCTGGCTGCCGATGCTTCCGCCCAACTGCAGCGCGGCGCCTTCGCGCCCCACCGAGGCGCAGACCGCATGGCTTAGGACAGAGCTGACAAAGATCAGCGGCGCGGTCGCCGCCGTGACGTCCTCATGCGCGGAGATCGAATCGATGACCATGTCCGTGCCGCGGTTTTTTTCCTCATGGCAGGCACGGTACAGCCAGACGATCAGCAATCCGGCAAACGGCATGAGAAACAGTGTCCAGCGGTGCGTATTACACAAGGCATTCGCCAGGATAACGCCATGGCTGAACAGACTGCCGAAAAAACCGGCCAGCAGGGCGATAACCAGCGAAATCACCGTCCATTTACAAAAATAACGTACATTCTCCCACAAGGGAGCAAGTCCTTTGTATCGTTTCATAATCCCCCCGCGCAATATCTGTCAATTTAACCGTATTTTCTGTTGCTGCACATTCATCCGCCCGCGTTTACCAACACGCGTCTCTCAGTCGCCGTAAATCCCTTTTGATTTTACCAGCCTCGGCTTGTAACCGGCGTCGTTGAGCGCCTGGACGATACGGTTTTTGTGCTCCGTTCCCTCCGCCTCGAGCGTGATGCGCAGCTCCACCGCGGCATTGCGGTTGATGCTGATAAACTGGTTGTGCTCCAGCTTGATCATGTTGCCGCGCTGATCGGCCAGCAAGGCGGAGACCTTGGCCAGCTCGCCCGGCTTGTCCGGCAAAAGCACAGACACCGTAAAGATGCGATCCCGCTGGATCAGGCCGTGCTGAACGACGGAGGACATCGTGATCACATCCATGTTGCCGCCACTTAAAATCGAGACGATCTTTTTCTTTTTGACGTTGAGGTGTTTGAGCGCCGCCACCGTCAGCAGACCGGAATTCTCGACAACCATCTTGTGGTTCTCCACCATGTCGAGAAAAGCGACGATCAGCTCGGAATCCTCGACCGTGATGATCTCGTCCACATTGGCCTGGATATACGGGAAAAGCTTCTCACCCGGACGCTTCACGGCGGTGCCGTCCGCGATCGTGTTGATCTCAGGCAGCCCTATGACATGCCCGGCTTTCAGCGATTCCTGCATGCAGTTCGCGCCCGCCGGTTCCACGCCGATCACGCGGACCTTCGGGTTGAGGAGCTTGGCCAGCGTCGACACGCCCGTGCACAGTCCGCCGCCGCCGATCGGCACGAGGATATAATCGACCGTCGGCAGCTCCTTGATGATCTCCATCGCGATCGTGCCCTGGCCGGTCGCCACGTCAAGATCGTCAAACGGATGCACGAACGTATAGCCCCGCTCCTCGGCAAGCTTACAGGCATACTCACAGGCCTCGTCAAACACATTGCCGTAAAGGATCACTTCCGCACCATAACCGCGGGTACGGTTGATCTTCATCAGCGGCGTCACCGTCGGCATGACGACAACCGCCTTTACCCCGGCCAGCTTCGCCGCGTAAGCGACGCCCTGGGCGTGGTTGCCCGCGGAAGCCGTGATCAGACCGCGCTCCCGCTCCTCCTGCGTCAGGGTACTGATCTTGTAGTATGCGTCGCGCACCTTATAGGCCCCGGTATACTGCATGTTCTCAGGCTTGAAATAAACCTTGTTCCCGGTGCTGGCGGAAAAATACTCGCTGTAGACCAGCTTGGTCTCCAGCGTTACCTTCTGCACTTCCTCTGAGGCTTCCTCAAATTTCTCCAGTGTAAGCGCTTCTTCCTGTTCCATCGTTTCCTGCTCCCTGTTTGCCTGATCCCTGTTCGTCTGTTCCATGCTCGTCTGCTCCATATTTATCCGCTCCAATTCTCTGCTCCATGCTTTCCTGTTTTATATTGACCCGCCGACAATCAGCCCGCCGTTTCCCTGGTCTGGAACAGCGCGTTGACAAAATCTTCGGAATTGAACTTCTGCAGATCGTCGATCTGCTCACCGATGCCGATATATTTGACCGGGATCCCCAGCTCCGACTGGATCGCCACGGCAATGCCGCCCTTGGCGGTGCCATCCAGCTTGGTCAGGATAATGCCGGTAATATCGGCGACCTCCATAAACTGCCGCGCCTGCGACAGCGCGTTCTGTCCGGTCGTGCCGTCCAGCACCACCAGCGTCTCTCGGTAGGCGTCCGGATACTCCCGGTCGATGATGCGGTTGATCTTTTTGAGTTCTTCCATGAGGTTTTTCTTATTGTGCAGCCGGCCCGCCGTGTCGCAGATCAGCACGTCGGCTTTCCGCGATTTCGCGGCCGCTACGGCGTCGTAAATCACGGCCGCCGGATCCGAACCCTCCTGCTGGGCGATGATCTCCACCCCGGCGCGGTTTGCCCAGGCGGTGAGCTGCTCGATCGCCGCGGCGCGGAACGTGTCCGCCGCCGCCAGAATCACCTTTTTCCCGCTATCCTTGAGCTGTCCGGCCAGTTTCCCCGCCGACGTCGTCTTGCCGACGCCGTTGACGCCGATGACCAGCACGACCGAGGTCCGGTTTTCGAACTCATAGGCATTCTCCCCCAGATCCATCTGCTCGCGGATCGAATCAATCAGCAGCTGCTTGCACTCCGACGGCTCCTTGATGTGCTGCTCCTTCACCTTAACGCGCAGCTCTTCCATAATCGACATCGTCGTACGGATCCCCAGATCCCCCATAATGAGGATTTCCTCAAGCTCCTCATAAAAATCCTCATCGATCGCCGAGAAACCGCTGAACAGATTGTCGATACCGGAAACAATGTTGCTGCGCGTCTTGGCCAGACCATCCACAAGGCGGCCGAAAAACCCTCTTTTTTCCTCCATCTCCATCCCTCCTATTGATCCAGCTGATCTTCGATCAGGCTGACAGATACCAGCGTTGATACACCCTTCTCCTGCATCGTGATGCCGTACAGCCGGTCGGCTGACACCATTGTGCCGCGCCGGTGCGTGATCACGATAAACTGCGTACTTTTTGTCAGCTTATGTAAATAGCGCGCAAAGCGGTCGACGTTGGAATCGTCCAGCGCCGCCTCGATCTCGTCCAGAAGACAGAAGGGCGAGGGCTTGAGGTTCTGAATCGCGAACAGCAGCGCGATCGCCGTCAGCGCTTTCTCCCCGCCGGAAAGCTGCATCATGTTCTGCAGCTTTTTGCCGGGCGGCTGCGCGATGATCTGAACGCCCGCCGCGAGAATGTCCACGTCCTCCATCAGTTCCAGCGTGCCGTGGCCGCCGCCGAACAGCTCCTTGAACACGCGGTCGAATTCCAGGCGGATCTCGCCGAATTTTTCCGTGAACTGCCGCCGCATGCCGGTATTCAGCTCCTCAATGATCGACAGCAGCGATTCCTCCGCCCGCGCAAGATCATCGTGCTGCGTTTTCATAAACTCGTAGCGCTCCGAGATCTCCTTGTAATCCTCAATTGCGTTGACGTTGACGTTGCCCAGGCCGCGGATCGCCGTCTTCAGCTCCTCCCCCCGGCGGCGAATCTCATTCGCCGAGGACAGCGTCTCATCCCGCAGCGGCTGCGCCGTCGACAGGGTCAGGCCGTATTCACTCCACATGTAATCGACCTGTCTCTCCAACTTTTCTTCCAGCTTCTCCTTCTGGCTCTGCAGACGGAAAAGCTCCTTGTCCAGACGGCTGACGCGATCGGCGAGCTGCTCGCGTTTTTCAAAAAAGTCCTTCTGGCCCGCGGCAGTCTCTTCCTTTTGTGCCTGAAGCGCGGTAATCTCCTGATCGAGAACCGTCCGCTGTTCTTTCGCGTTGTCGATCAGGCCACGCAGCCGCAGGATCTCCTCCTGCTTCTGCGCCACAGCATGAGCGGAACCCTCCGAACTGGCCTTCAGTTCCTCTTTTTCCTGCTCCAGACGCGCGATCTCGTCGGCAACACGCTGCAGATTCTCCGTGACAAACGCCAGCCTCTGCCTGACGTTCGCCTCATTCAGGCGGCTCTCCTCCAGCTGCTTCGCTGCTTCCTCGCGCCGGGCTTTCGCCGTCTCCAGGCGGGCGTTGAGTTCCTCCGACCGGCGGGTTGCTTCCTCGCCCTGCTGCGCAAGCAGCGTCTCATCCTCCGAGAGCTTTTCCCGCTCCTGTGTAATCTCGCGGATCTGCGCCTCCAGCTGCGAATATTCCAGTTCGAGATCCTGCGTCGCGTCGTGAATATCGTCGCGCCGCTCACTGAGCTGGCTGACGCTGATCTGCGCCGTATTCAGCGCAAGCGACGCCTCATGGCAGTCATTTACCAGCTGCTCCAGATCCAGCTTTCTCACGGACAGCAGCGCTTCCTTCTGCGTCAGCTCCTGGAACGTCTGCTTCACCGCGGCCTGCGCTTCTTTCAGAGCGTTTTCCAGCTCCTCGATCTCGCGTCTGCGGCCCAGCAGGTTGCTGGTATTTTTGAACGCGCCGCCCGTCATCGAACCGCCGGCGCTCAAAAGCTCGCCGTCCAGCGTGACGATGCGCAGCGAATAGCGGTATTTCCGCGCCAGCGCGATCGCGTGGTCAATATTGTCCGTCACCACAATGCGGCCGAGCAGATAATCGGCCAGCACCTGGTACTGCGGATCGGTCTTCACCAGCCCGCTGGCCAGCCCGATCACCCCCTCCTCGCGCAAGGCCTCCGGCTTTGCCAGACCCTGACCCCGGCTGCCCCGGCTGATGCCGGACAGCGGCAGGAAGGTCATGCGGCCATAACGGTTTTTCTTTAAATATTCAATCAGTTGCTTGGCGGTCTCCTCCGTGTCCGTGACCACGTTCTGAATGCTGCCGCCCAGCGCGGTCTCGATCGCCGTCTCGTACTGTTTTTCTGTCGTAATCAGATCCGCCACAACGCCGCGGATGCCGCGGACGCGGCTGCGCGTCTCCATCACGCGCCGGATGCTGTTGCCGTAGCCGTCATAGCGCTCGGCGAGGTTGCGCAGCGTCTCAAGGCGTGTCTCCGCCGCGCGGCACTGCTGCTGCTGGTCATTCTGCATCCGGTTCAGCTGCCGCACCTCCTGCTCCAGTTTCCCGTTTTCCACCTCGCAGGCCGCGCGCTCCTGCTCCAGCTTGCGGCTGCGCTCCTGCGCATCGGCAAGCTGCTTCTGCTCCGCTTCCAGCTGTTTTGTGTGCTCGGATTCCTCACTTTTCTGCCGGATCAGGCGCTGGCTCACCTCGGCTTTCCGCACCTGGATCTGCTCAAGCATGGCCTCGAAGCGCTGGCCCCGGGCCGTCAGCTCCGCACGTTCGTTCAGACCGGTGATGATCGCGCCTTTTGCTTCCTCGATCTGCGAATCGAGAAGCATCATGCCCTCATCCTCGCGGCGCAGCTTATCCTCCGCCAGCCGCAGGACGCCGTGGCTCTCCGCTACCGCATCCGCCAGCGTCTGGTTTTCCATCTCATAGCCCTCCGACTGGCCGCGCTTTTCCGCCAGGTCGCTCTCAATCGCCTCCCGGCGGCTGCGGATGTGCTCTTCATTCATGTTTTCCGTGTTGATCTGTTCGTTCAGCACGTTGATCTGGCCTTCAAGATTGCCGCACAGCACCTCCGCCTGCGCGGAAAGCGTACGCTTCTCGCCGATCTGCGCCTCCAGACCCGCGACCGCCTGCTCCAGCCGGTCATACTCCGCCTTGTGCTGCTCCGACAGGGTCTTTGCTTCCGCCATATCGTCCGCGACGAGCTGTTCTTTTTCCTTTGTTTCCTTTAACTGGGCATCAATATTATCACTCTCGATCAGGAAAAGATTGACGTCGCAGGTTTTCAGCTGCTCCTTGAGCGCGAGATACTGCTTCGCGGCCTCCGACTGCTTCGCCAGCGGCCCGACCTGCTTTTCCAGCTCCGCCAGGATATCGCTGACACGGACCAGGTTCTGCCGCTCGTCCTCGAGCTTCTTCTCCGCGACGGCCTTGCGCCGTTTGAATTTGACGATCCCCGCGGCCTCATCGAACAGCTCGCGCCGCTCCTCCGGCTTACCGCTCAGGATCCGGTCCACCTGCCCCTGGCCGATGATCGAATAGCCCTCACGCCCAATGCCGGTATCATAAAACAGCTCGTTGATATCCTTTAAGCGGCAGGCGCTGCCGTTGAGCATATACTCGCTCTCACCGGAACGGTAAAGACGCCGCGAGACCGTGACCTCGTCAAAGTCGATCGCCAGCTGATGGTCGGAATTGTCCAGCGTGATCGCCACGTAGGCAAAGCCCTGCGGCTTGCGCAGCTGCGTACCGGCAAAAATCACATCCTGCATGCTGGCGCCGCGCAGCTGCCGGATTCGCTGCTCGCCCAGCACCCAGCGGACCGCGTCGGCGACGTTGCTCTTGCCGCTGCCGTTGGGTCCGACAATGCCGGTGATGCCGTTGTGGAACTCAAATACCAGCCGGTTGGCGAAGGATTTGAAGCCCTGAATCTCAATGCTCTTTAAATACATACCCGCTCCTTCAGTTTCAGTATTCCGCGGTAGGCGGCCACGGCCTCCGCTGCCTTCTTGGTGCGTCCGCTGCCCCGGCCGATCTCCCCGCCGTCAAGCAGCGCGCTGACCTCGAAGGTCTTATTGTGGTCCGGCCCGCTCTCGCTCAGAATCCGGTATTCGAGCGTCCCGCGGATCTCCTCCGCCTGCACCATTTCCTGAAGGATAGTCTTGCTATCATAAAAGAGCTGTTTGTGCTCGATGTCATTCAGAATAAAACGATGAATGAACTCTTTTGCATTAGCAAGGCCACCATCCAGATAGATCGCGCCGATCAGCGCCTCCATCGCGTCCGAAACCACGGAATTGCGCCCGCGGCCCCCGGTCGCCTCCTCGCCCCGCCCGAGCAGCAGGTAGGAACCCAGATCGATCTCTCCCGCGCAGAACGCCAGCGTCGGCTCGCAGACAATGCTCGCCCGGATTCGGGTCAGGTCGCCCTCCGGCTTATCCGGATACATATGGTACAGAAACTCGCTTGAAACAATCTCGAGAACAGCGTCCCCAAGAAATTCCAGGCGTTCGTTGCATTCCTGCCTGGACATCTTATGCTCGTTCGCGTAGGAGCTGTGCCGCAGCGCCTGGAAAAACAGCTCACGGTCCGCAAAATGATAGGCAATTTTCCCCTCCAGCTCATCCAAATCTCTGTTCATAATCTCTCCCTTAACATAAAGGAAAAGGGCCGCGCCAGGAAACCATGCGCCAGCCCCTCCTGCTCAGTTCAGTGCGTTTTTAATCTGCTCGACGGCATCCCCAACTGTGACAATTTTCTCCGCTGCTTCCGTTGGAATTTCGATGTCAAATTCTTCCTCAATCCCCATGATGATCTGGAAAATATCCAGCGAATCCGCTCCCAGATCCTCAACGAACGTGGTATCCGGCGTGATCCCGTCCGTCTCCACATTCAGAACCTCCGCGATGATGCTCTGCAGCTTTTCGAACTCCATACTCTCTCTCCTTTATATTTGATTTTCCGCGGCCTGTTCTCCTTTTCCTGCGTCCAGGCTCTCTTTTATCTTTTCATTAATACCCTGCTCGTGGAACGTAGCGCACTGCAAAATGGACTGCGTCACGTCCACGGCCTTGGAATTGCCGTGCGTCTTGACCACCAGGCCCCGCAGGCCAAGCATCGGCGCTCCTCCGTATCTGCTGGCGTCAAAGGTCTTAAACGTCTCCTTGAGTGCCGGTTTGATCAGCAGCGCGCCCAGCTTGCTGCGCAGCGAGGACATCAGGCCCTCTTTCATCAGACCCAGCAGCGCGCCGCCGACGCCCTCGTACATTTTGAGGATAACGTTACCCGTAAACGCTTCGCAGACAATGACGTCCGCGCCGCCGTACGGGATATCCCGCGCCTCGATGCTGCCGGTGAAATGAATATCCGTGCAGGCTTTCAGCAGCGGGAACGTCTCTTTCACGAGCGCGTTGCCTTTCTCCTCCTCCGTGCCAATATTGACAATGCCGACCCGCGGCCGCGAAAGACCGACGACATGCTCCATGTAGATGGAACCCATGCGCGCAAACTGCACCAGATGCGACGGCCGGGCGTCGACGTTTGCCCCGGCGTCGAGCAGCAGCGCGACTCCTTTCGTCGTGGGAATCAACGCGCCGAACGGCGCACGCTCCACGCCTTTGATGCGTCCGACGATCGTCTGGCCGCCGACCAGGAGCGCCCCCGAGTTGCCCGCCGACACAAATCCGTCCGCCTCGCCCCTGCGGACAAGACTCATGCCGACCACCATCGAGGAATCCTTCTTGCTGCGGATCGCATTGACCGGATGCTCATCCGTCTCGATCACCTCCGAGGCCGGGATCAGCTGCAGCCGCCCCTCCGGGCAGGTATATTTTTTCAGCTCGTTTGTCACGGCCTCCTCGCGGCCGATCAGCAGTACCTCAATATCGTCTTTTCTGTTTACGGCATCCACCGCGCCTTTGACAAGCTCGCCGGGCGCATTGTCGCCGCCCATCGCGTCCACCGCTATGCGTATCATCTTATCGTTCTCCCTGTTGCTTCATTCCTTAACCAATATACTCGATTATGATGGGGAAATCAATGTTTTTTTTCATCCGTCTTCCGCGGCCTGTATGATCTCCCGTGACAGCCTACTGCGACGCCCAGGACAGGGCGCAGCTGACTGCGCGTTTCCAGCCGCCGACCAGATTCGCGCGCCGTTCTTCCTCCATCCAGGGCAGAAACGTGCGGGAAGCCTGCCAGTTCTGGCGGATCTCTTCCTTACTCTTCCAGTAGCCCACGGCGAGACCGGCCAGGTAGGCCGCACCCAGCGCCGTCGTCTCAATGCAGGAAGGACGCACGATCGAGGCGCGCAGGATATCCGCCTGGAACTGCATCAGGAAATTGTTCGCGCTCGCGCCGCCGTCCACCTTCAGCTCTTTCACATGAATGCCAAAATCCTCGCTCATCGCCTCAATCAGATCATTGACCTGGTAAGCCATCGATTCCACCGTCGCGCGGATAAACTGCTCCCGGCTCGTGCCGCGCGTCAGGCCTGTGACCGTGCCGCGGCAATAGGCGTTCCAGTAGGGAGCGCCCAGACCCGCGAAAGCCGGAACCACATAAACGCCGCCCGTATCCGCGACCGCCTCACAATATTTCTCCGTCTCCGCGGACGAATCCACCAGACGCATCTCATCGCGCAGCCACTGCACGGCCGCCCCGGCCACGAACACGCTGCCCTCAAGCGCATAGTTGAACTCCTCTGCCGTCCCCGCCGCCACGGTCGTCAGCAGGCCACAGTTTGATTTCACGGCGATCTCGCCCGTGTTCATCAGAAGAAAACAGCCGGTGCCATAGGTATTCTTCATCTCACCCTGGTTAAAGCAGCACTGGCCAAACAGCGCCGCCTGCTGGTCCCCGGCCGCCCCGGCGATCGGGATCCCGCCGCCCCACGCCCCGGATGAGGTAAAGCCGTAGACCGAACTGGAGTGACGCACCACGGGCAACATACCGACCGGAATGCGGAAATAACCCAGAATCTCATCTTCCCAGCATTTTTTGTAGATATCAAACAACATCGTGCGCGAGGCGTTCGTATAATCCATCACATGGCAGGCGCCGCCCGTCAGATTCCAGATCAGCCAGGTATCCACCGTGCCGAAAAGCAGCTCGCCGCGCTCCGCCCGCTCCCGCGCTCCCGCGACATGGTCAAGGATCCACTCCAGCTTACTCCCGGAAAAATAGGCGTCCGGAATCAGACCGGTCTTCTCGGCGATGACCTTATCAAAACCATCCGCCTTCAGCTGCCCGATGCGGTCCGCCGTGCGGCGGCACTGCCAGACGATCGCGTTGTACACCGGCTCGCCGGTCTGCTTATCCCAGACAATCGTCGTCTCTCGCTGGTTGGTGATCCCGATCGCGGCAATGTCATCCGCTTTCGCGCCGATCTTGGCCATCGCCTCCATCATCACCGACGACTGCGACGACCAGATCTCCATCGGGTCGTGCTCCACCCAGCCCGGCTGCGGAAAAATCTGCGTAAACTCCTTCTGCGCCACGCTGCAGATCGTTCCCTGCTTATCAAACAGGATACAGCGCGAGCTTGTCGTGCCCTGATCCAGGGCAATTATGTACTTTGCCATATGCTTCCCTCCTGATACATTTTCCCAAAGAAAAAGCAGGAAACGGCGCTTTTCGCATCCTTTTCCTGCCCTCCTTCAACGCTTCTTCCTGTTTTTCATCCTAACATACGGATATTGACGTGTCAAGGCAAATCATTCCATTACAACCATCGTATAATACTCCAGATACGGCAGCGTAAATGTCACGGTTCCGTTTTTCACCGTGAATTCCACCTCCTGCATGATCCCGCCCCGGTAATCCGGCGAAGCGACCCAGATTTTTTCCGGCGCGACCGTGCAGCTGTGCGTCACCGTCATCTCCTTCTTAATCTTCGGCGCGGTCTGGGCGAGCCCCTTGTCCACCCAGCTGTCGTGCGAAGCGCCGTCAAAATTCAGCAGATGCAGAATCTCCCGCGCCGGTTCTCCGTCCTGGTACTTGATTTTGGTGAACGAGGTGACATTGCCCGGCTGGAAATCAGATGACGTCGATTTGCCGCCCAGCGTGGTCTCATCCCGCACCTCCACCAGATTCGTGCCCCGCAGCAGATTTTCATAGGCGACCTGGAACGAATACTCGTCCCGCAGATCCTGCGCCAACGCGCTGGTGATGCGCATCGAGTTGCCGGGATAATACTCGCTCGAGAGCATTCCCGTGTCGCCAAGCTCCAGATGCGCCGCTCCGGCGGCCATCAGCACGGAATTGACGTAATTGATCGACGGCGTATTGAAATCCTCCGATTTCGGCGCGTCATAGTTCATATAGGCCCCGAAGACCGTCCCTTTCTTTCCGCCTGTGCCGCTGTAAATTTCATCCGCTTTCTGCTTGAGCGAGGCGAAATCCGGCGTATCGCCCGGCCACACCTCCACGTAGACGACATCATAATCTACGGAGCGCAGCTCCTGCTCCAGTCCGTAGGAAGAAACCGGGTTGAAAATCACCTTTTTATCCAGCTCCTGCGTCAGCCGTTCGAGCATCGGCACATAGGCGTCGTCCAGCTTGATCGCGTTGCCCTCATAATCATAGCGGTCGCCCCGGTAGCCCAGGGAATCCACTTGGATGCCGTCGTACGGATATACCGAAAACAGATCCTTGTGCGCGTTGATATAATAATCCTGCCACAATGTGTTCGCCGGATTCATCAGCCAGAATTTCTCCGTCTCCCAGCCGATACCGGAAATATCGTGGACGTCCTGATTCTGATGCATCTGGTCGCTGTACATTCCCCACTCGGCGCTGACTCCCGCCTCCTCGTAATTGTCGTAGGCGCCGAAAATCAGATTATAGAAAAACGATTTTATGTTCAGCTCATGGCCGATATTGATGGTATCCAGAAGCGTCTGCTTCTTCGCCAGGGAACGGTTGAGCGTGTACCAGCTGTCCGCAGGATCCTCCACCGTACCCGCAAGCGGCTTCTCCTGCGTATCAAATACGTCATAATAGAACAGTCCGTTGATATGATGATCCTTCAGCCGTTCCAGCGTCTCGCGGACCGTCTCCAGCGAGGCGTTCATCTTCGTCACATAGCCGTAGCGCGGGAACACATTCCAGTCGGAAGAAACGTCCACGCCCGTCATCGCGTAGTCGGCCAGCGCGTCGTCCAGATAGAGATAAACCTCCAGCGAATAGCCCTTAAAATCACGCTCCGGCACAGTCACCGCAAACGCAAACGTCCCGGCAGCACTGGAAACCGACGCGCGGTCTTCCCATACCGGCTCATCCAGATAGCGCAGAACCATCACAATCTCGCCCGCCCAGGCCGCGCCGGACGGCGCGGCAAGCTCCGCCACCGCGTTAACCGTCGCTCCCGGATCGTACATGCTGCGATCCGTCGTCAGGTCACGGATATAACGTCCCTGTTTTTCTACCGTACTCAGTGTGACCGTCTTTAACGTCTCCGTCTGCAAAACCTCCTCCGCCCGGGCGGTCTGAGCGCCCCCGGCGGCCCCGCCCGCGAGCAGGGCCGCTGCCAAACAGAGCGCCAGCATATGTTTTCTTTTCATTTTCCGCCTCCTTTATTCCACACGTTCCAGCAGCAGCGCGCTTACCCAGCCATAGTGATCTCCGGCCTGGCCGGTGACCGTGAGGACATCGGCCGGCGTCAGATGAAGAATATCCGGAAGCTGATCCGCGGACATTCCGTTGTCCCCATAGTCCGACGCGCTCCTGCGGATCGCGCCCACATAGCCGCCGTTCAAGCTGATCGCGAACTCCTCGCGCGTGCCGTTGGAAATCACAAACACGCGGTAATCACCCTCGATAAACTCCGCCTGGTCACTGAGCGGGATCACCAGCGATTCCTCCGGCTGCAGATCCGCGGCCGCCAGGAAAGTGCTCGCGGTCCCGTAGGCCGCCGCCGGATAACGGTACTCTTCCTTTGGCGTCGGATTTGCCTCATCCGCCGGTACCAGCACCAGCTGGTCCACCCAGCCCCAGGGACCTTCCTCCGTGCCCGGCGCGCAGAGGCTGATCACATCCTGCCTGGTCAGCGCCACCGGCCGCTGCAGCACATCCAGGGTCATGCCGTCCATCGTGAAATTGGTCTCATTGCGGGTGATTGATCCGACGAGCGCGCCGTTTACTTTCACACTGAGCATCGTGCGGTTTCCGTTGCTGCTTGCCTGAATATAATACGTCCCGTCCACAAATTCCTCGTTATCTCCCAGCGGAATATCGATCGTCTCGCCCGGCTGCAGATCCGCCGTCGGGGTGTCCGTCTGCTTCGGATAATAATTTTCTGCTTCCCAGGAGTATCGTTTCCCGCTCTCAGAAGGCTCGGAACGCGTCACCGGCGTCAGACTCACATAGTCCACCCAGCCGTATTTTCCTCCGGTCTGTCCTTCCACAATCAGGATATCGCCCGCTTTCAGATCAAGTATTGCGCCGCCGTCGTCGCTCATCTGATCCATGCCGTAATTGCTCTCCTTGCGGCTGACGCTGGCAACCTTCACTCCGTTTACCTTAATGTTGAACAGTTCGCGGTTTCCGCACGAGCGGATCGTCAGGCGGTAGCTTCCGTCCACGAATTTCCAGTGCTCCGAGACCGGGATCGGAATCTGCTCGCCCGGCTGCAGGTCTGCCGCCGGATTGTCATTCTGCGCCTTGTAGTAAGCTTCCGCCTGGTAGATCAGCGCCCCATTTTCCACCGAGAGCGTAGGCTCCGCGCTGTTTACATAGATGGTTTCTGTCAGCGCGCGGCCGCCGGTCCGTTTCTCCAGGCTGCCGTCGGAAGCCTTGCGGCGACTGTTGAGGATAATATAATCGACCCAGTTTCCGTAATTGTCGCTGTCCTGCTCCGGAAAAGCGATTTCCAGGATATCGCCCGCCTTCAGCGCGAGCGTCTCGCTCCCCACCACCTTGACCATATACTACATCTCATAGCCGGAACCGTCCAGATCGCCGGTCAGCGCCAGCTCGCCGTTGACGTACACCTCATAGGAACGCATGGTTCCTGTCGTGTACATTGTAAAGAGATATTCCGTCTCCTCCTCCGGGAAACCGCAGGACGCAAGAATCGGGATTTCCAGCATCTTCGCCGGGTTGTTCAGGTTGGCCACCTGGCCGTCCTCCTCCAGCTCATCCGGCCAGTAATCCTCCGCCTGCAAAGTAATCTTCGTCCTGACCGCCGCGGCTGTATCCGCCGCCTGATCGGTCGCCGTCAGTTTCACATAATCCACCCAGCCGTAAGGCCCGAGATCCTCCGTACCCGGCGCATAGATCGTGATCACATCCTCCGGCGTCAGCGAAAGCACCAGATCCAGCACCGCGTCGTTCATGTCCTCCCAGTCCGTGTTCTCCCGACTCAGCATCCCGACCACGACGCCATTGACCTTCACCATCAGCTTCGTGCGCGTGCCGCTCGAGCGCAACGTGAGGATATAATTGCCGTCCGCGAAGCCAAACGCGTCGCCGACACAAAATTCCATTTCTTCCCGCGGCTGCAGATCCGCGTACTGGTTCTCGCTGCCGGTCAGCTTCGCGTAATAATCAGAGCCGTAATAATAATAGCCATCTATCCCTGAGACCAGACCAAACAGTCCCAGCGTTTCGGTTTCAAATTCTACATAATACTCACCACCCAAGCTGCTGGCCGAAACCGATCTGCTCCGAAGCGAATAGGCAGACGACCTTCTCGCGTTCGCGGAATAAAGCGTGTACGAGATCACCGATCTCCTGCCGGACGACGAGATCTGATAAAGCACAAGCCCATCCGTTTCAAAACCCGCGGGAACCTTCAGGCGAATCGTGACCGTTCCCGCCGGATCGATCTCCACGCCGTCCGAGGTCAGCGATATGTTCCAGAAGCTCATCGGAAGCTCATTCGCTTCGGTAACCCCGAACAGTTCCTTAACCCACTCCATCGTCGTCTCATCCGCAAGTTCAACGGTCAGCTCGCTTCCGGTCGGAATGACACCCGCATCCGCCAGTACCGTGACCCCCGCCTCATCAAATTCCTCCTCATAGTCCTCACAGGGGACCAGAAGGATGTAATCGACCCAGCCGTAATGATCGCTCGCCGTGAGTGTGATCACGTCGCTGGCACGCAGCGTCAGCGCTGCCGGAAGCAGGCAGAGTTCAAAATCACCCCAGTCCGTCCCGTCTCCCCGGTCGATCGCCGCGATCTCCTCGCCATCCAGCGACACGCTATAGCTCTGGTAACCGCATACACAGACATAAAGATTGTAAACGCCCGACGCAAAGCCGCTGCTGACCGGAATCGTAAAATCGATCGATTCCGACGGCTGCAGATCGGCAGCCGTGCCGCCGTTTGCCGTACCGCCGGTATAATGCTCCTCGCCCTCCAGCTGCCAGCTGTTCGCGTCCACGATCATGTAAATGCCATACGCGTCCAGCTGGATTTTCAGGCAATTGTTGCTCTCCTCATATCCGGTGACCACGGTCGGAGTATCGTCCGCGTCCTCCACGTAATAGACGGCGCTATCTGACGAATATCCGTCCGGGATCGGGAAGTAAGCGATGACCTCTCCGTCCAGTTCGCTCAGATCAATTTCGCTTCCTGTGCTGTTTGCCAGATAAAAACGGTAAAAATACGCTTTCTGATCGTATTCTGCAAAGACTTCCCGCAGCGTCTTCTGGTCGGAGCTTTCCACGCTCTTAACCACGATCGACGTACCTTCCGGGAGGACGCCCTGCTCCGCGACAACCCGTATGCCCGTATCCGGGTCGGTCTCATCAAACATGGGCTTGAGATCCCCGGTGCGCACCAGACGGATGTAGTCCACATGGCCCCAGCTTCCATTTATATCTGCCAGAGTAATCGTGCTGCTCGTGCTAAGCTGCAGGTCATCGCCGGTGTAGGTGCAGTCACGGCAGGTACCGGTATCCCATTTGCCCTCGGCTGGCCCTGTGATCGTTCCGATTGATGTTCCATCAACGGACAGACCAAAATATTCTCTTGCTCCGTTCAACCCGGCATAAAGAGCATACGTTCCGGAAACAAAATCCGATACATTTGACAGATTAAACGTGACGCTGTTTCCGCTGTTCAGTTCCACGCGATCGCCATCACTGTGTATATTCGCCCCGTTCTCCAATGTCGCTACGGAGGTATCCTCTGCCTCGATCCAGTATATGGTCTCGTCGTCAACACGCACCAGTCTGACATAATCCAGATGAGCGTAGTTATTTGCCGCTTCTGCAATCGTCAGGGTATCTGTCGCCTCCAGAGTGAGGATCCCATGATAATAAAATTCTCTGCAATCACCGGAGCTCCAGTCAAGACTCTCTTTCGAAAAGCTTCCCATACTGGTGTCGTTTATCTTCACCTCTATTTTTGTAGAGGTTCCGTTCATACTCGCAAGCAGCAGGAAATCGCCTGCCGTAAACCCATTCACCGCTGAGAGATCAAAGGTAACGGAACCGTACTGCTGCAGCTCCATCCGATCCCCATCGCTGTTTGCCTTTGTATTATTGTAAGAAGCATAAGTGCTATCCTCCGCCTCCAGCTGATACTCGCTCATATCCACCGTCGAGCGTACCATCGACAGCATCGCCACATTGCTGGCCGTCGCGACGCTCGTCGCGTTCGCGGACGTCGCCGTGCCGTACATGTTGCTGCCGCTCGCGACGACATAGGCCGTCACATTTTTCGTCCCGCCGTTCTCATTCCCGTCGCCCGAGCTGTTTTTCGACGCGCCGGTTTTCGACGCGTTGCTGCCGCTCGCGTTTTCGTAGTTTTCCTCACCGTCGCTGCCCGACGCGAGCGCGTAAGCGCTTTCGGAGAGCGGCACCGTCTCCAGCAGCGTCTCTACTGCCCCGCCGACGCCTTCCGCCACCGCCGCAAAGGTCTCCATCGGCAGAGCCGCGGCCAGCATCGCAACGATCAGTATCCTGGCAATCCATCTTCTCATCATTTCCCCGCTCCCCCTGTTATTCCTCAAGCGCGTCCCAACAGATGTAATCGTAGTCCGCTTCTGTCAGGCTCTTCCACACCCTGCTGTCATCATCGTCCTTTTCCCCGTCATAGTATTCGATGATATAGCCGTAATCATCGTTCTCGTCGTCTTCCTTCGTCACGCGGTAAATGTTACCGTTGCTCGATTTATAGCGCGCGCCCTCGTACGAGCCTTTCTGTACCTTTCCGGTCTCATCCACGAGAAAAAATCCCGTCCCGCGTCCCTGGTCATCCTTCTCTTCGAGCACAGGTACATAGACGACTTCCAGGGTGTCCGTCTGCGATGCCACGGCCAGCCCGCAGTAGTACAGACGTCCGTCCTCCACACCGCTGATTCCCTGACCCTTACTGTACTCGTCGTCGCTCTTTTCCGCGAAATAATAATAATAGCTGTAGCCGTCCCTCTCGTCGTCATCGTCCTCATAGATGACCGGGGTATTGCCCGTCGCCATCGCCGCGTTGTCCACGAAACCGTACACGCCGTCCGCGAATTCCTTATCGTCCCCGCCGCCGGTCAGCAGCAAAATGCCGTCCAGCCGCGTCCCGGAATCCTCCATGCAGTAGTATTTTCCGTCAATCCGGGTAATGTTCACATGGGAAGACCAGTCCTCCAGCGTGTAGGTCCCCGTGTCCGCGATCGTCTGCAGCGTCCTGCGCGCGGCCACCTTCGTGCCGTCCCCGCGCGCGCCGTCGCCGGTCACCACATAGCCGGACGAATCCGCGTAAAAGCTACGGCCATCGTCATCCTCCCCGTCCCACGGCGGAATCGCGTCAATCCAGCCGTTCACGATCTGTGCGCCATCCCCGTCCGCGAACATCAGATTCTGCGGATTTTCGCTGCACAGGCTCTTGTCCGAATCCGAGCTGTCCGTATCCACATGCAGGAAACGGTCGCTGCTGCCCTCGCCGTAATCATAGATCCAGCCGGTCATGCAGGTGCCGTCTTCCTTGAAAATATAACGCTTTCCGTCGATCGTCTTGCGCTCATTGCGGCAGATTTTCCCGTTTTGCTTGAAATAATAATGATCCATGCCGAAGTCGTCGTCCTGAATCTCCGTAAACATCTCGTCCTGCCGGTAAACCGCTTCCTCCGGGTCGTAGGCCCACACCCAGCCGACCACCATCCGGCCATCCTCGCCGCAATAGTAGAGATCGTCGTTTGCGATGCCACTATCATAGCTTTCCGCGGCCTCATCCCGCTCGCACTCCACCCAGCCGGTCAGCATCCGCCCGTCTTCCCCGAAAAAGTAGGTTTCTCCCGCAATGCTCTTTTTCCCCTGTATCCGGTATCCCTTCTCATCAAGATAATACCACGCTTTCTCATTCTCCTCGTAAAACCATCCGCCCAGGCGGATGTTTCCCGCCTCGTCCGTATAATAAAACTTCCCGTCCTCATTCTCCGTCCAGCTGCCCGCGGCCCAGACGTTCATCCCGGCCAGATACAGGCAGACCAGCGCCGCGACTGCGACCCGCGGACCAAAGCTTCATTTTTTCATGTGTAACCTCCCCTTATTCCCTGATTTTGACACAATGCCGGTATTCCATTCATTCACAGACATCCTGTTTATTCCTTCACGCTTCCCACCACGATACCGGTGATCAGATATTTCTGCAATATGGGGTAAATCAGCAGCAGCGGTACGACCGAAACCACGATCTTCGCCGCGTTCAGATTCTGGCTGGAAACCTCCATCGCGTTCACCAGGCTGCTCAGGCTTCCTCCCGAATTGAGGATGTCCTCCAGGCTCACGCTGAGCGACTGGATATAGGTTTGCAGCGGGTAATTGGCGACCTTTGTCATATAAATCAGGCCGCCGAAGAAGTCATTCCAGCTCCCGACGATGGAAAACAGCGTGATCGTCGCGATCACCGGTTTGGAACAGGGAATGTAGACCCGCGTCAGCACCTGGATGGGCGTCGCACCGTCGATCACCGCCGCCTCTTCCAGCGATTTGGGAATTCCCATAAAGAAATTCATCACCATGATCACGCTGAAAATCGGCACCGCGCCTGGCAGCACCAGCGCCCAGATGGTATTGATCAGATGGAGGTTTTTCACCACCAGGTAGGTAGGAATCATCCCTCCGGAAAACAGCATCGCAAAGATCAGAAGATTCATATAAATATTCCGACCACGGAATTCCCGCTTCGACTTTGACAGCGGATAGGCCATCAGGACGATCAGGATCAGATTCAGAACCAGCTGCAGCACCACCCGCAGCACGGAGATGCCAAACGAACGCCAGAACTGCCGGTCCTCAAGGATTTTCTGGTACGCCGCCGTGGTAAATTTCACCGGCACAAAGCCCACCAGGTTCGCCGCAGCCGCCTCGCTGCTGCTGAATGAGAGCGCAAGGATATTGAGCAGCGGAAGCAGACAGACCAGCCCCAGCGCAAACACAATCAGGTAGATCACCGCCAGCCCCAGGTTGGCTCGGATTCCTTTTCTGGTAACCATACAATCCCCTCCCCCCTAGAATATTTTCCGGTCCGTGAAACGCCCGGCCAGCCCATTCGCCGTCAGCATCAGGATCATGCCCACAACCGAGCGCAGCAGCCCAACTGCCGTGGAAAAGCTGTACTGCCGGCTGATCAGACCCATACGGTACACATACGTATCCAGCACGTCGCCCGTCTGATAGACCATCGGCGAGTACAGATTATAAATCTGGTCAAATCCGGCGCTCAGAATACTGGTCAGGTTCATCGCCGCCATCAGCAGGATGATCGGCAGCATGCCCGGCAGCGTGACGTGCCACACCCGTTTCCACCAGGTAGCTCCGTCCATCGCGGCCGCCTCGTGCAGCCCCGGGTCGATCGCCGTGATCGCCGCGAGATAGACGATGGAATTGTAACCAAATTCTTTCCAGACGTCCGTGGCGATGATCATCGGGCGGAACCAGACGTTGCTGCCGAGAAAATTGATCTTTCCCAGCCCGACCAGCTCCAGCAGCTGGTTCAGCGGCCCGTCCAGGTTCACCATATTGACCACGACCGCGGCCAGCACCACCCAGGAGAGGAAGTGCGGCAGATAGACGATCGTCTGCACGGTTTTCTTAAATAATTTACAGCGGATCTCATTGAGCAGGATCGCGAACACGATCGCCATGAGCGTCCCCAGGATGATCTTTCCGATCGCGATCACCAGCGTGTTCACAAAAATCCGGCTCACGTCCGGCAGGGAAAACATATAGGAAAAGTTTTTCAGACCCACAAATTTTGATCCGAGAATGCCTTTTGCCGGCACATAATCCTGGAACGCCATGACAACGCCAAACATGGGGATGTAGCAGAATATCAGCACAAACAGCATTCCGGGCAGCATCATCACATGATACATCCGCTGTGAGCTGACGCCGCGCGCCCGCGCGGCGCCGCCCATTTTCGCGACTTTCTTGCCCATCGCCCTATTCCTCCTCCCCGAAGACCGCTTCCTGTACTTCAGTGCGGATCTGGCTTCCGCCCTGCGCCTCCCAGGTCGCCACGAACTCGTCAAACGCGCCGATGTCTTTCGAACCCGTGACTATCGCGACAAACATCTCTTCCTCGAGCGTACCAAGGTTCGCGCTCTTCATGCGCATCGTCTCCGTGACGCCGTAAAACACCGGGGTCTCCCAGCAAAATTTTCCCGTCTCCATCATCCGGTCAATCAGAGCGACGCCCTCCATGCGGGAAACATTTTTGGCCCAGTCGGTCACTCCCGCCTCCGACGGATTTTCCACATATTTTTTCACCGACTCCACGATACTTCTTGATTCCGCGGTGTGTACCTCATCCTCCGCGATCTCTCCCGCCACGCAGGCGCGGATATCCTCATAGTCGTCCAGCAGCGAGGTGTAGGCGTTGACCTCCAGGGAAATCACCCGCGCCGTGCCGTCCACGCCCTGGTTGATGTAGTCGTACACATCCGGATGCTCTTCGGCCAGCGCTGTGCTGTTTACCATCTCGTCAAAATAAAGATTGACCAGCTTTACCAGCACCTCCGGGTTGGAGTAACCCTTGCGCACCACCATGTAACCGCCCGTCGCGTTGCTGTGGGTCACATTGACACGTCCTTCCCCGTCCGCGATCGCGTAAGCCGCGAAATCCGCCTCGTCGTCCATGGCTCGCACATTGTTGAGCAGCCAGTCCGGAATGTGCCAGGGGCCGAACACAATCCCCAGCTGGCCATTCGTCAGCAGCGCTGTGATATCATCCCAGGTCCGCGTGCCAAACTGCGGATCCAGGATCCCATCCCGAAACCACTGCGCCAGCTTCCCCAGCGCTTCCTTCATCTGCGGCGACGTGGAGCTGTAATAAACCTCCCCGTCCTCATCCGCCAGCCAGACCTTGGGGAACGCCCCGAACGCGGACGCCACCGCATTCATCGTGTAGCCGCTGCCGCCGTAATCGTCCGCCGTCAGGTAGGGCGCGAAAGCCAGACCCACCGGCTTGCCGCTTCCGCCCGGATCCTGTTCCAGGAACGCCGCGGCCACCATCTCCAGCTCCTCGATGGAAATACACTTATCTCCATCTTCGTCGATACGGATACCCAGCTTATCCAGCCAGTCCCTGCGGATGTAGGTCACACAGGGCGCACCGTCCAGGTTCGTCCCCGGCATCGCCATGAGCCGTCCGTCATAGCTGGCCTGTCCCAGACAACGGCCGTCATACGAATCGTAAATCTCCTTTATGTAATCGCTGGCGTATTCCTCATATGCCTCGGTCAGATCCGCCACCAGGTCATTTTCCACAAGCTCATCCAGCAGATCCTTCGAACCGATCTGCATGATATCCGGCAGTTCCCCGGAAGCGATGGCCAGAGAGACCTGGCGGTCATAATCCGCCCCATTCGCCTCAAATTCGTCCCGGATCTCCACGTTCAGCACATCCTTCACATAGCGCGTGTAGGCGTTGTCCTCATAGCTGTCGCCCTCAGGGAATTTCGGGTTCGCGATCGTGCTCCTGCCCGCGGCGCAGACCAGCGTTTCCTCGTACGCGCCCAGCGGCCCGTCCCCGGCTGCCGCCACCGCCGCCGGCGTCTCCGCCTTGCCCCCGCAGCCTGCCAGAAAAGCGGCAGACAGCGCCGTTACCGCCAATATTGCCGCCGATGTCATCATTCTCCTCCGTGTCGTCGTTGGCCTCATCGTCCCTGGCCGCTCCGACACCTGTCTACACCAGAGTTTCCTGCATTTCCCCATTTCTCTCATATCCTTCTCCTGCCTGCATCGTTTCCATTCATCATTCTGCCCAAATCATCCTGCTGGTACCAGTCATGATGCTGATGACCCTTATGCTAACAGTATACGGATTTTTTTCGCGCACGTAAACGACACAAATTCCTTATTTATGTCACAATTTCCGGGCAGTGAGGGCAACGGGAAAATTTCATCTTTGTGTTCTGTAATCGTAACGCGATACAAAGCGTCCGGACAAAATAAACGCCAAAAAGCCGCAGGACTTTCTGGGAAAAATCGCTGCGACTTTTTTAATAATAGCAATTTTTATTTTTCGATGTATTTTATACCACTGCCTCCACCAGCAGCTTATCCGCATAATTAACTTCTTTTATCCCGATATTCTTCTTCTCATTAAAGCAGAATATCAGAAGATAACCCTTTTTCAAATGATATTGATCCAAGTAATCCGCAAGCTGTCGCTCGCCCTCCGCGTGATATTTCGCTCCCCGCCAGATTTTCATCTCAATAACAAATTGCTGGCCAAGATACTCCACAATCACATCCGTGCGATCTCTGTCACGGGTTTCGGCCTCGATATAATAATGGCCGGTTCCGTTGATAATCGGTTTCAGATAAAGCAAAAATAATTTTCGTCCATGTTTTTCCAGAAATTCCTCGTCATTTTTTTCGTATACGTCCGTAAAATGTACCAGAAATTTTTGGAACACCAGATCCATATCCAGCATGCCATTTCTGACAAACTGATTTTGAGAACGCTGCGCTTCATCATATGTGACATCCTTCAACTCATCTTCGGAAAGGAAGCGGTTATAAAGCCACATCTCAAATATCCGGTTGGAGACAATGACACTGCCATTGCAGTTTTTCATATAACCGAACATACTTCCAAGGTTGATCGCCTCATTATATAAATTGTAAGAATAACGGCTTCCCTGGAATAATACATTTTTCAGCATATCCCTCATATCCGGGTGTTCATCGATCTGGCGGTTCAGGCTATCGAACAGAGGAGAACGTTCCCGAAGGATTCTGCCTACCGCTTCGGCAATTCCTCTTTGCGACCACGCGTCAAAATCCCGGGAGATATCCGGCATTAATAATGTGTCAACCGTTTTGCAAATATAAGAAACAAGGAACGGATAACCCGAAGTATATTCGTAAATACATTTTGAAACTTCCGGGATATCCATCCCTGTATGGTGATCTGCCTCATAGTCAGAAAGCATTCCCGCGATTCCCCGGATGGAAAAGCTCATATCAATGTCAAACGATTCCGCGATGTTCCACGGACTATTGAATCTGTGCTCCTCCTCCGGGCGTATCTTCAGCTTCAGATTTTTGATATCGTATACCCCTGCCAGAATAACCGAATGGAAAGCAGCCGTCTGCTCCCGGTCAAGGTAATACCCGCGAAGCTGCGCCAGAAAATCCAGAAAAATCTGATTATTGGAAGCGCTGTCCACCTCGTCGATCATCAAGACAACCGGCCGTGCGGCCGTATCGCATAACTCGCTCAGCAATTCAAACATTTGTCCAAGCGTTTCCAGTTTCCCTGCTTCAAGCATATTTTGTAACGTCTCTGTCGCATTGATATCCAGGCCCCGTATCCTGGTTCTTTTGTTTTTTATTGCCCGCAAAAACAGTTTCACAAAAGAAACGCAGAACTTTTTTTCATCCGCGAATTCCGCGTTGCTCAGTTTCTGAAAATCCAGAGAAATCACAATATATTCTTCTTTCAGAACATCCGCAAGACAGCCCAGCGTCGTCGTCTTACCATATTGCCTGGCGCGATTGATCACAAAATAGCTGCCATGATCAACCATGTTTTTGATCTGCGCCAGCTTTTCATCAATATTCACCATATAATGCCGGGACGGTATGCATCTGCCGGTCGTATTAAAGGTCTTCATAATCGCGCCCTCCTGCAAAATGTGACCTGTGTATATCATTTTACAATACTTTAGGGAGAGGCGCAAGTCTCGCATAAAAACGATTTTCGCCCGGTTTTTCCCTTTATTCCGCTCCTTCCACCCGCAACCTCCGCCAACTCCCCGTCTTCTCATAATCCAGCGAGATCCCGTCATCCTCATAGAGCAGATGTTCCGCGCCCGCATAACCCAGCAAGCGCAGATGGGACGTATCGATCTCCTCCACGCACTCCGCGGGCTCCGCGACCGGAACGCACCGGCCGCGCCGGATAAACATCGGTACCTCATCCAGGGCGATCTCCACATAATGGTGCCCCGCGCCGAGGATCTTCTCGCTGATCGCGCCGTTTCTCAGAAACCGGACGAATTTCATCTCCTCCGGCAGATACACATAACGGCCGGAGGCGTTCTGCGTGTACACCGGCGCGATCATGATCTCGTCGCCCAGCATCAACTGATCTTCCGTCTCCCGCGCCAGTTTATCCTGCGGATAAACAAATGCCAGCGGTTTGACGTACATCTCGTTTCCAAGCGCCGCCTTCATATATTCGCTGTACAGATACGGGATCAGCCGGTAGCGCACGCCGATCACATGGCGGAACGCGTCCGTGTCCTCAAACTGGTAGCATTCCTGCACGCGCGTCCCCAGCGACGAATGGTTGCGCATCAGCGGCATGAAAAGCCCGAACGCCAGCCAGCGCAGCAGAAGATCCTGCGTCGTATCCGCGCCGAAACCGCCCAGATCCGCCCCCGCATAGAGGAAACCGCACATATTCAGCGACGGCATCATTTTCAAATTCAGGAGCAGATGCGACCACCAGGAACGGTTGCCTCCCGTCCATATCCCAGAGAAACGGTGCATGCCAATGTAGGATGAGCGGGAAAACAGCAGAAACCGCCGGTTCGGATCGATGCGCGCCAGTCCTTCCGCGGCCGCGCGCGTCATATTGTATCCATAAAGATTATGTACCCGGTCGTGGCGCACCCGCTCTTCTCCGACCTGATGATAGACCGCCTCGTCCTCCCGCAGATTCCCGGAAAGCACTCCCACCGCGTCGCCGATTTCAAAGACCGTCATGCTGTCCGCCGCGCCGTCCACATATTCCCGCATCCGCGCGCGGAATTTCTCGAGCCGTTCTTTCGTGTAAAAAATGGACGGCTCGTTCATATCATTCCAGAAGCCCTCGATCCCCTGATCGATCAGGAAACGATACTGGTCGCCAAACCACTGCCGCGCCCCGGGATTTAATACATCCGGAAAATGGACGGCGCCCGGCCAGGCCGCGGCCGTAAAATCGCTCCCGTCCTCATTCTGGCAGAACAGGCGGCGTTCCCTGCCCTCCTCATAGACCGGATAGCCTTCCTCCACCTTCACCCCGGCGTCGATGATCGGCACCAGACGGATTCCCCGCTCCTTCATTTCCCGCACAAATTCCGGAAAATCGGGGAACGCTTCCTCATTCAGCGTAAAATCCTTGTAATCGCGCATGTAATCGATATCCATGTAAAGCATATCCAGCGGAATGTGATTTTCTCGGTAGCCGTCCGCCACCCGGCGCAGATCGTCCGCCGTGCGGTATCCCCAGCGGCTCTGCCCGAAGCCGAACGCGAACCTGGGCGGGATGTAGCTTCGCCCGATTATCCCGCGGAACTGGCGCACAATATCGTACGCGCTCTCCCCGTCGATCACATACAGGTACAGATCTGCCCTGTCGCAGAAAATCCGCAGCGTGTCCGTGCGCGTGTATCCCACGTCAAACGAGAGCTTTGCCGGATAATCCACAAAGAGCCCGAAGCTTTCCTGCCCCGAGACCACGAGGAAATTGTGCGCGCCGTACAGCGACCGCAGTTCCTCTGTGTGCTCCGTGCAGTCCGTGCAGTTGCTCACGTAGAGATTGCCCCTCTTATTAATTCCCCGGTTCGCCTCGCCGAGCCCGTAGACCACGTCGTCCGCCTCCAGCCGACAGGTAAAGCAAAAACCCTGCTCCACATCCACGTGCCCGTAAGCGGGGATTCCTTTCGCCTCCGGAATCTGTTCCGTCACCGCCTCCGTCTCAAACGGCCATCCGTACACGTATTTTCGAATCACTGCGATTCCTCCTGTTGTCTCATTCTTTTTGGCACGCGCAGCGTCGCTCGCGTTCCCTCGCCCTCCCGGCTCTCATACGTCAGGCCGTATTGTTCCCCGTAATAAAGCTGGACGCGGTGATGGACATTCTGTATTCCGTATCCGTTGGAATCGATGGTAAGAATGCTTTCCAGCACCTTAGCCGCGATGCCGCAGCCATTATCCTCCACCGTAAAGACCAGGTCGGTCTCCGTCTGCTTTCCCCGCACGCACAGGCATTTCTCACCCGGCTCTGTCCGATGGTCAAGGCCATGGACCACCGCGTTTTCCACCAGCGGCTGGAGCAGCAGATTCAGAATCTCGTATTCCAGGATCGTCTCGTCGATCTCCATGCGCATGTTTATTTTCTCGGAATGCAGCATGTTCTGGATGCGGGCATAGGAGCAGGTATTGTCCCACTCATCCTTTACCCGGGTAACGTTCTTCCCTTTATTCAGGGTCGTCCGGTAGAATGTGGAGAGCAGCTGCGTCATCTCGCTGATCTCCTCCTCGCCCGCCATGATCGCCTTCCAGTTAATCAGGGAAAGGCTGTTGTACAGAAAATGCGGATTGATCTGCGCCTGCAGCGCCCGCACCTCATACTGCTGCTGGGCAATCCGGCTCTCGTAAACCTCTTTTACCATATGGTTCAGACGTTCCACCATCTCGCCGAAACGGCGCATCAGCACGCCGATCTCATCCTTTCCGCCGTCCGCGACCGCCGCCGTAAGATCGCCCGCCTCGACCGCGTCAATGTATTTGATGAGCTTCTCCAGCCTGCGCACGACATTGTCCGTGAGCGCAAAACTCGCAACCAGAACCACCGCCACACAGATCATGACCATGACCGCGACCAGAAGCGGGATGCTCATGGCCGAGGCCGAGATCACCGCAAGCGGCCGGTACAGATACACGGTCCAGCCGTTTACCGGAAGGCTCTCCTGCTGCAGCACATAGCCGCTTCCCTTTCCGTCCCACACGTCCGCGGCCGTCAGCCGGTATTCTTCGCCGCTTTCCCCGAACGTATCACAGGAAAATACCGTGCTTCCCTCTTCATCCAGAACCAGCACACCGTAATCCTCGCCAAAAAGGCTGGAAAGCCCGGAAAACGTCCCATCATAATCCAGAGAGAGGTAGACGATATTTTTCTCGCGGCCTCCCTCCCTGTAGTCCTCCTCGTACCCTTCCGTATAAATGCGACAGTACATATCCAGACTCTCATTTTCCCGGAAAACCCAGTGAATCTGGTAATCATAATCATCGAACGTCACCGGAATCTCTTCCATCGGTCTCAGCGCGTTTCCGTGCGGATTAAGCGTAGGATTTTCGCTGTAGACCGTGATCTGCCGAACCAGAGGATTTAAATTGGTAATGCGAAAGAAAGTCGGATCGATCACGTCCCGGTAGGCGAGATACATCTCGTAATTATCGCTGTAACGCTGGATCAGCGCCTGCCGGATCGTGCTGTCCCAGGTAATGTTGTCCATGATGTTTTTGTAAGCATTCAACGTATAGCCTAGCGACAGCACGCTCTGCTTCAGGGTTTCCTGCACGACCTCCTTCTCCCGGTGGATCAGGATATTGCGCGTCTGAATATAGCTGAACGCGCCGAGAACCGTCACCGGGACCAGGCTCACCAGAAGAAAGCTGTACAATACCTTTTTCCGAAAAGAGCTGTTTTCATACCAGGTTTTCCATGTCCGCAGCACGCCCATCGTGTTCCTCCCGTAAAATTTTCGCTATCATTGTCCAAATCTGTCTGTTCCGTGAATCTGGCGCTTCCCAGATCTACCTATTGCCCGAAGCTGCACTCTCCGGATCACATCGCTCATCCCCGGTACTGCTCCGGCGTTTTCCCGTACTCATTGCGAAAGCTGCGGCAGAAATAGGACAGGTTGGAATATCCGGTTTTCTCACAGATTTCGCTGATTTTCATGTTTGTCTCCAGAAGCAGCTCCCGCGCCTTTTCCATCCGCACGTTTTTGATGTATTTGTTGACGCCGATCCCTTTCTCCTGGATAAACATGCTGCTGAGATAATGCGGCGTCAGGTAAACCTTGTCCGCCAGAATATCCAGGCTGAGCGTCTCTGCGTAATGCTCCCGGATATAGCGTTCCACCAGGGCAATCGTGTGCTTGGGGGAATCCGCGCCGCGCTGCAGATGTTCTTCCAGCTCGTCGACAACGCTCCATACCAGCTGCTCCAGCTCTGCAAAGCTGCCGCAGCCGTAGCTTTTTTCCACCATCTGCGCCAGCCTTCCTTCCGACTGCGGAATTCCCTGAAACAGTACACGCAGCAGGTTCGCGCAGACAAAGCGCGTGTAAATATAGGACTGCAGCCGGTTGCCGCGGCAGGTATCAAGAAAAATCTCAACATTCTTTCGCAGACTGTAACAGTCATGGCAGGCAATGTCCTTCTCGATCGTCCTCCAGATTTCCCGCTCCTCAAAGACCGGCTCCAGCCCGGACGGATTTTTCTCCAGCGGATACACATAGATATCGCGGTAAAAAAAGCGGTTTTCCAGGCCCGCCTCCGCGGCCTCATAGGCTTCCCCGATCCCGTCGGCGCAGGCAATTTCCGGACTGACCGCCAGATAACAGCAATGGCCGAAACGCTCCCTCACAATATTCCCAAGCTTTTCGGCAAGCGATCTCGCCATCTTCTCGCTCCGGTAGGCGTCCCCGAGAAAAAATACCGCCTGCGAGGGGTTGATGTCCAGAAATTTCACATCGTCCGTCAGCGTCCCCTCAAGCGCGTCCAGAAATTCCCGCACGTCCGCGACGTCTTTTCCAAAAAAGTCTTCCTCAAACTCCATGAGAAGCAGTCTCGTGTAGGCGTCCGCAAACGACAGCTGGCCATTTTTGTACTCCTGGTGCAGCTTCTCCGTGCGGGTCTTATTCAGCAGTCTCGCCAGCACATAATTCTGCTGAAAATGCAGGCTCGCCGCATCCGCGTCCTGCTTCCTGGCAATCCGCTCCCGCACGGTAGCGATCGTCTTCTGGAACTCCTCCGGGTTTACCGGCTTTAAGATATAATCCACGGCCTGCAGCGACAGCGCCTTTTTCACATAATCAAAATCATCATAACCGCTGAAAAAGATCAGCTGCAGCCCGGGATACCGTTTCCGCGCCTCCGTCGCCAGCGCGATCCCGTCCATAAACGGCATCTTCACATCCGTCATCAGAATGTCCGCCGGAAACTCCCCCAGCTTTTCCAGCGCGTCGCGGCCATCCACCGCCTCCATGATCTCAAAGGAAAATCCGCAGCGCCCCAGCAGAAAACGTATCCCCCTGCGCTCCTCATCCTCGTCGTCCGCAATCATCAACCGGTACATGATCCTTCTCCTTTTTTAAAACTTTCCCTCTACGTCATCTCGTCTGCTTCATGCCAATCGTTCGCCACATCGTTTTGTCCGTTTTACTTCCCGCAGATCCACATTCCCGCCTCATAAGGACGCAGCTGCCGCGCGTTCCCCGTGTCCTTATAATTTCCGATCAGAAGCTTCATCTGCTTCTGCTCCGTCAAGCCGCATTCCGCCGGTTCCCCGGAGAAATTGCAGATCACCAGCAGCTTCCCGGTTTCGCTCTCCCGCTCATAGGCAAAAATCTGCGCATCGTCCGCCAGCAGCAGCCGGAAATTTCCCTCTGCAAACACCGGATACTCCCGGCGCAGCCGAATCAGCCGCTGATAATAATGAAAGACCGAGTCCGGATCCTGTCTCTGCGCCGCCACGTTGATCGCCCGGTAATTGGGATTCACATCAATCCAGGGCTCTCCGCCGCTGAACCCGGCCTGCGCGCTGTCGTCCCACTGCATCGGCGTGCGGGCGTTATCACGGCTCTTCGCATAGATCGAGCGCATAATCTCCGCCTCGGGATATCCCGCTTCCTTCCGCTCCCGGTACAGATTCAAAGTCTCGATATCCCGGTACTGCTCCGGCGCAAAGCGCACATTCGTCATGCCAAGCTCCTCGCCCTGGTAGATGTAGGGCGTTCCCTGCATCCCGTGCAGGAGCGTCGCCAGCATCTTGGCCGAATACTCCCGGTAAACTCCGTCGTTTCCCCAGCGCGACACAATCCGCGGCAGATCGTGATTGTTCCAGAACAGGCTGTTCCAGCCGCAGTCGTAAAGCTGTGTCTGCCATTTTTCAAAAACTGCCTTCATCCTTTGCAGCGAGAGCGGCGCCAGATCCCATTTTGCTTTCCCTTCCTGCTGATCCAGGCCGCTGTGCTCAAACTGGAACACCATGGAAAACTCGGAGCCGTCCGGATTGCTGTAAAGCTTTGCCAGCTCAGGCGTCGATCCCCAGGCTTCCCCCACCGTAATCAGGTCTCCCTCCTGAAACGCGGCCGCGCTCATCTCGCGGATATAATCGTGCAGCTTCGGCCCGTTCGCCGTGATCCCCAGATCCGGCTCTTTCGCGATCTGGTCGATCACATCCAGGCGGAAACCGCCCACACCCTTGTCCGCCCACCAGCGGATCATGCGGTAAATCTCCTCCCGCACCCTGGGGTTGTCCCAGTTAAGATCCGGCTGGCGCACGGAAAACTGGTGGAAATAATACTGCCCCAGCCCCGGCACCCACTCCCAGGCCGAACCGCCAAAGGTGGCGCGCATGTCGTTAGGCGCTTTCCCGGGCACGCCGTCCCGCCACACATAATAATCATGATAAGGATTGTCTTTCCCTTTCTTCGCCTCCCGGAACCAGCGGTGCTCATCCGAGGTATGGTTCAGCACAAGATCCATGATGATGCGGATTCCCCGCTCCCGCGCCTTCACGATCAGCTCTTCCATATCCCGCATCGTACCGAACATCAGGTCAATGTCCTGATAGTCCGAAATATCGTATCCGTTGTCGTCCTGCGGCGAACGGTACATCGGGCAGAGCCAGATCGCGTCGATCCCCAGCTCCTGCAGATAATCGAGCCTGCTTATTATTCCCGGGATATCCCCGATCCCGTCCCCGTTGCTGTCCTGAAAGCTCTTCGGATAAATCTGATAAATAACCGCGTTTTTCCACCAGTGTTCTCTGTTTGTCATCTGCGCGACCTCCCGATATGGTATCCCGGGACGGCGCCGCCTCGCTCTGCGTACCGAAAGACCGCAGGAGGCTGGTTTTCCGGCTGCATGGCCGCCGTCCCGGATTGTTACATTCATTGTAATAAAAACGCGGCTTTCTGTACACGAAAAATCTTAACGATTCTTTTTCCTTTTTCCCGGTCCCGGCAGAAGTATCCGAATAGACATGTGTGATACGATTATAAAAACATTCGCGGTAAATCCAACGGCATCCGATATCAACCATCGTCAGCCGTTCTGTGATGGTCGTTAAGACTGTCAAGTATACACATAATCCCAGCCCCAGGGACAACTGTGCATAGGGTTATG
>JAJQAA010000003.1 GCA_021204045.1 Clostridiales bacterium | reverse complement strand
AATTTAAAGTCAAAATCTCAGTCCGTCTTTTTCCCTACCCCGTGAATAGTAACAAGCAAAACGGGAATATGGAAACTCGCCCAGCCCCCTCTTGCAATTTCCGACAAAAATAATTATAATAAAATCTAATTACGCGCAAAGGTGGTTGCTTATGGCGAGTGGGAAGGCAGACATAAAGATGGAAATTGAGCTGGAGAAACCTGCCGATTTCACCAGCCCGGAGGAATTATATCAGGAACTGATTGCAAGGATACGCAGGTATCATCCCTCCGACGATATTTCCATGATTGAAAAAGCATACCGGATCGCTGCGCAGGCTCACAGTGATCAGAAAAGAAAATCGGGTGAACCGTACATCATTCACCCGCTTTGTGTTGCGATTATACTGGCCGATCTGGAAATGGATAAAGAAACCATAGCCGCCGGCCTTCTGCATGACGTCGTCGAGGATACGGGTATGACGCAGGAACGGCTCACGCAGGAGTTTGGCTCCGAGGTTTCTTTTTTGGTTGACGGCGTTACCAAGCTGACCCAGTTGTCCTGGGACCAGGATAAGGTCGAGCTGCAGGCGGAAAACCTGCGCAAGATGTTCCTGGCGATGGCCAAGGACATTCGTGTGATTATCATTAAACTGGCTGATCGCCTGCACAATATGCGCACCGGCCAGTACTGGAAGCCGGAAAAGCAGAAGGAGAAGGCCAGGGAGACGCTGGAGATCTACGCGCCGATCGCTGACCGGCTTGGTATTTCCCGGATCAAGATGGAGCTGGATGATTTGTCGTTGCAGTTTCTGTATCCGGATGTCTACACGGATCTGGTGGAAAAGGTTAATCTGCGCATGGATTCGCGCGAGAGCTTTATCCAGGAGATTGTCGGCGAGGTCCGGCAGCATATGAAGGACGCGGGGATTGAGGCCACCGTGGCCGGTCGTGTCAAGCATTATTTCAGTATTTATAAAAAGATGGTCAACCAGGACAAGACGCTGGACCAGATTTACGATCTGTTTGCGGTCCGCATTATCGTCGAGACGGTGAAGGACTGCTACGCGGCTCTGGGCGTGATTCATGAAATGTATAAGCCGATTCCCGGGCGTTTTAAGGATTATATCGCGATGCCCAAGCCCAACATGTACCAGTCGCTGCACACGACACTGATCGGTGGAAACGGGCAGCCGTTTGAGATTCAGATCCGCACCTACGAGATGCACCGCACGGCGGAGTATGGTATCGCCGCGCACTGGAAATATAAAGAGAGCGGCAGCGGCAAAGCGGCCGAGGAAAATGAGGCGGCAAAGCTTGCCTGGCTGCGGCAGATTCTCGAGTGGCAGCGGGATACCGCGGATTCCCGGGAATTTCTGAGCATGGTCAAGGGCGATCTTAACCTGTTTTCTGATAATGTTTACTGTTTCACACCCTCCGGCGACGTGAAAAATCTGCCCAGCGGCTCTACGCCGATTGATTTTGCCTATGCGATCCACAGCGCGGTCGGCAACAAGATGATCGGCGCCCGGGTCAATGGCCGTCTGGTGACGATCGATTATGTGCTTCAGAACGGTGACCAGATCGAGATTATCACCTCACAGAATTCCAAGGGTCCAAGCCGCGACTGGCTGAAGCTGGTCAAGAGCACGCAGGCCAAAAATAAGATTAACCAGTGGTTCAAAACCGAGCTCAAGGAGGACAATATCCTCAAGGGCAAGGAGATGATTGACCGCTATTGCAAGGCGAAGGGGATCAATTTCTCCGATCTGAACAAGCCGGATCTCCAGGAAAAGGTCATGAAGCGCTATGCGTTCCGCGATTGGGATTCCGTGCTTGCGTCCATCGGCCACGGTGGCCTCAAGGAAGGCCAGGTCATCAACAAGATGGTCGAGGAGCGCGAGAAGAAGCGCAAGAAAGAGATCACGGATACCAATATCCTGGAAGGATTAAGTGATATGAGCGGCAAGGCGCCCGTCGCCAAAAAGAGCAAGGGCGGTATTGTCGTCAAGGGTATCCATGACGTGGCGGTGCGGTTTTCCCGCTGCTGCAGTCCGGTTCCCGGTGATGAGATTGTCGGTTTTGTTACCCGCGGCCGCGGCGTTTCGATCCATCGTACGGACTGTATTAACGTTGTTAATCTGCCGGAGGACGAGCGGGTGCGGCTGATTGACGCCGAATGGCAGCAGCCGGAGGGCGGAGAATCGGAGCGTTATTCGACGGAGATTCAGATCTACGCAGATAACCGTATCGGCCTGTTTGTCGATATTTCAAAGGTATTTACGGAGCGGCAGATCGACATCACCTCGATGAATGTGCGCACGAGCAAGCAGGGTAAGGCGACGATCATCATGACCTTTGATATTCACGGCAAGGAGGAACTGAAAAATCTTACCGATAAGCTGATGCAGATTGAGAGCGTGATCGACATAGAAAGGACGGCTGGATGAGCGAACTGCGAATCGATTCCCTTGTGCTTGGTATGGTCAGCACAAACTGTTATCTCATTTACAACGACAGGACGCGGGAGGCGGTGATTGTAGATCCCGCGGACAGCGCCCCGCGCATTAAAAGCCGCTGCGGAGAGCTGCAGCTGCAGCCGCGCGCGGTGCTGCTGACGCACGGCCACGGCGATCATATCCTGGCGGCGAAAGATATTTGCCGCGCGTACGATATCTCGCTTTATGCCGGACGCAAGGAGGCCGGGCTGCTGAAGGATCCGTCCTGGAATCTGAGCGACAGCCTGGGGCTTGGCAGCGTGTCGCTGGAGGCGGACGTCTGGGTAGATGAGGGCGAGCATCTGCAGCTTGCCGGTTTTGACTGGCAGGTGATCGAGACGCCGGGACACACGAAAGGTTCCGTGTGCTATTATATTGCCGAAGAAGAAGTATTGATCAGCGGCGATACGTTGTTTGCCGGATCGCTGGGGCGGACGGACTTCCCGGGCGGGAGCATGCGGGAGATCGTTGATTCGATTGCCGGAAAGCTGCTCGTATTGCCGGATGAGGTGATGGTATATCCGGGGCATGGAGAGCAGACGTCGATCGGATTTGAAAAAAAGTACAATCCGGTGGCGGTTTATATGCAGAAGCATTGAACGCTTATGGACAGAGCTTGTGTAAGAGGCCGGCATTTGGAATTTCTGATGGAATGCCGGCTTTTCTGCGTCCTTTTGCGGTTTTGCGGCAAAGCTGCGGCGAAAAAACATGCGCGAGGTAACAAAGTCATATGATTGGGATTATTTTGAATGATAAAGCGTTTGAGCAGGACATCCGCGAGCTGCTGATGGCGTTTTATCCGGGCGAGAGTTTTTGCCACGAATGGCAGCCGGGTCTGCGTCTGGCTGTGATTGGTGAGTGGAATGAAGAACGGACGCAGTTGAATCTGCGGCTGGAGGCGGGTGAGCAGGATGAGGCTGCGGATCGTGTTCCGGATCTTCCGGCGGCGGTCGCCGCGGAGATCGCCCGAATAGCGGATCCGGTCTGCGCGGATCCGGTCTGCGCGGATCCGGACAGCCGCACAGAAACCAAAAACCGCGTCAAGCGCCGTCTGTACGCAATGCTGGTCTGCCGGACGGGGAAGCTTCTGCCCTGGGGCGCGCTGACCGGTATCCGGCCCACAAAGATCGCGCTTACGCGTCTTGACCAGGGGATGCGCGAGGATGAGATCCGCGCGCTGATGCGGGATGCTTACTTTGCCAGTGAAAAGAAGGCGAAGCTAGCGGTCGAAATCGCGGCGCGGGAGAGAATGCTGCTTTCTCAGCTCGATTACCAGAATGGTTACAGTCTTTATACCGGTATCCCCTTTTGCCCGACGACCTGCCTGTACTGTTCGTTTACTTCATTCCCGATCGAAAAATGGCGCGGACGCATTGACCAGTATCTGGGTGCGCTGTTTCGCGAGCTGGATTACGTGGCGGAAAAGAAACGGGGCTGCACGCTGGACACGGTCTATTTCGGCGGCGGCACACCGACGACGCTTAAGGCGGATGAACTTGACCGGTTGCTGGCAAAGGTGCGGACTGCGTTCGATTGTTCTCAACTGAAGGAATTTACCGTGGAAGCGGGGCGGCCGGACAGCATTACGATGGAGAAACTTGCGGTGCTGAAAAAACACGGCGTTACCCGCATTTCGATCAATCCGCAGACAATGAAGCAGGAGACGCTGGATCTGATTGGCCGCCGTCATACGGTGGAGGAAGTAAAGAACAAATTTCATTTGGCGCGCGAGGCGGGTTTTGACAATATCAATATGGATCTGATAGTCGGGTTGCCGGAGGAAACGATTGACGACGTCCGGGCGACGATGGAAGCGGTGAAGGCGCTGGGACCGGATAGTGTGACGGTGCATTCGCTGGCGATCAAGCGGGCGGCGCGCCTCAACACAAGCAGGGAGCTTTATAAGGATCTGACGATCACCAACACGGAGGAAATGATCGGGCTGACGGCCGCTTATGCCCGCGCCATGGGGATGGAGCCGTATTACCTTTATCGCCAGAAAAACATGGCGGGTAATTTTGAAAATGTCGGCTATGCTACGCCGGGCAAGGCCTGTCTCTATAATATCCTGATCATGGAGGAACAGCAGACGATCATCGGCTGCGGCGCCGGCACGACGACCAAGCGCCTGCACCGGGAGGAGAACCGCGTGGAGCGCGCCGAGACGGTCAAAAACGTCGAGCAGTACATTGATCGTGTCGATGAGATGATTGCGCGCAAGGAAGCGGTGCTGTAGAGGCGGTGGTGTGGAAGTGGAAACTGCAGAGGTGTCGTGCAGAGACGGCAGATGCATTTGGGCAGCGCAGAGGCATTCCTGTAAAAATAAGTTGAACTTTAACGTTGGTGATAGTATAATTGTTGCGGCGTGGCGCAGGGGCTGTGCGGTCATATTTTCAAAATGATATTACCGCCGCCGGAAGCGTTACAATAATGGATGGAGAAGAACGATGGCATTAAAAAAGAAACCGGTTACCGGCATGAGAGATATCCTGCCCGCGGAGATGCAGGTGCGGGATTATGTGATGGATCAGATCCGCAGGACTTACCAGAGCTTCGGCTTTACCCAGATTGAGACTCCCTGTGTGGAGCACATTGAGAACCTCACCAGCAAGCAGGGCGGGGATAATGAAAAGCTGATTTTTAAGATTTTAAAGCGGGGAGAGAAGCTGAATCTGGAGACCGCGCAGGAGGAGGGCGATCTCACCGACAGCGGCCTGCGCTACGATCTGACACTGCCGCTTTCCCGTTATTACGCGAACAACGCGGCGCAGCTGGCTTCGCCGTTTAAGGCGCTGCAGATGGGCAATGTCTGGCGCGCCGACCGCCCGCAGAAGGGGCGTTTCCGCCAGTTTATGCAGTGCGATATCGATATCCTGGGCGACGCTTCCAATATGGCGGAGATCGAGCTGATTCTGGCGACGACCTCGGCGCTGGGCAGGATCTGTCCGGACAACGCGTTCATGGTGCGCATCAATGACCGCGGTATCCTGCGGGCGATGGCGCTGCACTGCGGCTTCCCGGAGGATGGTCTGGAGCATGTTTTTATCACGCTGGACAAGATGGACAAGATCGGCGAGGATGGCGTGCGGCAGGAGCTTCTGGCGGACGGCTTTGCGCCGGAGAGCGTGGAGCGTTATCTGGAGCTGCTTTCCGGAGCGGGTGATGACGCGGCCGGAGTGCGCCGCCTGGGTGAGACGCTTTCCGGGGTGCTGCCGAAGACGGCGGGCGGCCTGACGTCCACGGAGAATCTGGCGCAGATTATGGAGACAGTCTCCGGCGTGGCAGTGACGGATTTCCGGCTGTGCTTTGACCCGACGCTCGTGCGCGGCATGTCTTATTATACCGGTACGATTTTTGAGGTATCGATGGAGGGCTTTGGCGGCTCCGTCGCCGGGGGCGGCCGTTACGACCGGATGATCGGCAAGTTTACCGGGATTGATACGCCGGCCTGCGGTTTCTCGATCGGTTTTGAGCGCATTGTCACGATCCTCATGGACCAGAAGCAGTCGGCAGCTGTTACCGTTCCGAAAAAAGCCTATCTGATCGAGAAGGGCATGGACGCGAAGCGCCTGGGTGAGATCATGAAACAGGCGATGGCGGAGCGAGCGGGCGGCGCACAGGTGCTGGTATCGCAGATGAACAAGAATAAAAAGTTCCAGAAGGAGCAGCTTGGCAAGGAAGGATACACGGAATTTGTCGAGTTTTACCGGGAAGCATTGAAATAAAGGAATAATATGGAATAAACAGGAAATGAATAACCGGACAAACCGGGAAAAGGAGAGAGGCATACAACCATGGCAGAATCAATGCGGGGGCTGAAGCGCTCCCATCGCTGTACGGAGGTGAGCGCCGCCAATATCGGCCAGGACGTGACCGTGATGGGCTGGGTTCAGAAAAGCAGGAATAAGGGCGGCATTATCTTTGTCGATCTGCGGGACCGTTCCGGGATTTTGCAGATTATCTTTGAGGAGAATGACTGCGGGGCGGAAAACTTTGCGAAGGCGGAGAAGCTGCGCAGCGAGTTTGTGATCGCGGTGACCGGCCGCGTCGAGGCGCGCTCAGGCGCAGCCAATGAAAATCTGGCGACGGGAGCGATCGAGGTGCGGGCCGCGTCGCTGCGCATCCTCGCTGAGTCGGAGACGCCGCCGTTCCCGATCGAGGAGCATTCGCGCACGAAAGAGGAGCTGCGCCTGAAATATCGCTATCTTGACCTGCGCCGCCCCGACATTCAGCGCAATCTGATCCTGCGCAGCCGTATCGCGATACTCACGCGCCAGTTTCTGGCGGACGAAGGGTTCCTGGAGATCGAGACGCCGACGCTGATCAAGAGCACCCCGGAGGGCGCCCGCGATTATCTGGTGCCGAGCCGCGTGCACCCCGGCAGCTTTTACGCGCTGCCGCAGTCGCCGCAGATTTTTAAGCAGCTGCTGATGTGCTCCGGTTATGACCGTTATTTCCAGCTGGCCCGCTGCTACCGTGACGAGGATCTGCGCGCCGACCGCCAGCCGGAATTTACCCAGATCGATATGGAACTGTCCTTTGTCGATGTGGACGATGTGCTGGACGTCAATGAGCGTCTGCTGTATAAGCTGTTTAAGGAGCTGCTGGGCGTGGAAATCCCGCAGCCGATCCCGCGTATGACCTGGCAGGAGGCGATGGACCGTTTCGGTTCGGACAAGCCGGATCTGCGTTTTGGCATGGAGCTTGTGAATGTGTCCGAGGTCGTGCGGGGCTGTGATTTTGCCGTATTCCAGGGCGCTCTGGAAAAGGGCGGAACGGTTCGCGGCATCAACGCGAAGGGACAGGCCGGTATGCCGCGCAAGAAGATCGACGCGCTGGTCGAGCATGCGAAGGGCTATGGTGCGAAGGGTCTTGCCTGGCTGTCGATTCAGGCGGACGGCTCCTACAAATCTTCGTTTGCGAAATTCTTCACTGAGGAGCAGCTGCGGGCGCTGGCGGAAGCCATGGACGGAGAGCCGGGGGATCTGCTGCTGTTCGCGGCCGATTGCAATAAGGTAGTCTGGGATGTGCTTGGCAGCCTGCGTCTGGAGCTGGCGAATCAGCTGGGATTGCTCAAAAAGGATGATTTTAAATTCCTCTGGGTGACCGAGTTCCCGCTTCTGGAGTATTCGGAGGAACAGGGGCGTTTTGTGGCCATGCACCATCCGTTTACGATGCCGATGGAGGAAGACTGGCACCTGATCGATTCCGATCCGGGCGCGGTGCGTGCGAAGGCCTACGATATCGTGCTCAACGGCACGGAGCTGGGCGGCGGTTCGGTGCGTATCCACCAGAACGATATCCAGGAGAAGATGTTTGAGGTGCTGGGCTTTACGCCGGAACAGGCGCAGGAGCAGTTCGGTTTCCTGCTGACCGCGTTCAAATACGGCGTGCCGCCGCATGCCGGTCTCGCTTACGGTCTTGACCGCGTCGCGATGCTGATGGCCGGCTGCGACAGTATCCGCGAAGTCATCGCCTTCCCGAAGGTGAAGGACGCCTCCTGTCTGATGTGCGAGGCTCCGTCGCCGGTGGATGAAAAGCAGCTTGTGGAGCTGGGAATCGAGGTCAGCGAGGGAGAAGCGGCTCAGGGTGCGGATGCGCAGGACGAGTGATAAAACCGGATAAATGGTTATGTAAAAAGTTCGGATAAAAACTTATGGAAAAGGAAAAACCTCTGGCAGCCAGATAATAGCGGCTGCGGAGGTTTTTTTCGGATGGAATCTGTTTTTTTTGGTTGGAAAAACACAAAAAAACGATCAAATGATGGTTGGAAAAATACAAATAATAGACGGAAAGAGGGTTGGAAAAATACAAAAATTGTGATACGATAAGAAATAAAAGACGAATCGGCAGGAGGCGAGACAAATGATTTCCAGAGCGGCGGAACAGAAGATAGAACAGTTTTTAAAGGAAAACGAAAAAAAAGCACTGCTTGTGACAGGAGCGAGGCAGACCGGAAAAACATTTTCCATTCGCCGGACAGTGTCCGCTATCGATCCGGATTATGTAGAACTGAACTTTCTGGAGAATCGGGATGCCCGAAAATTGTTTTCGGAAGCTCATGATAGCAGAGAATTACTGCTCAGTATTTCCGTACTTGCAAGGAAGGAACTGAAACGGGGGAAAAGCATTATTTTCCTTGATGAGGTGCAGGAGTGTATGGAGATTCTGACGGCAATCAAATTTCTTGTAGAGGAGGGCAGTTATCGTTATATACTTAGCGGCTCACTTTTGGGCGTAGAAATGAAAAATATTCGTTCCGTTCCGGTAGGATATATGGGGGTCCTCGAGATGTTTCCGCTGGATTTTGAGGAGTTTTGCCGTGCCAATGGGGTCAGCGACACGGTAATTTCACATGTATATGAGTGTTATGCCGAGAAAAAGCCGGTGCTGGAAACGGTTCATCAGAGTCTGCTGCAGCTCTTCTGGTTGTATCTGATTGTAGGTGGTATGCCGGAGGCCGTGCGCGTCTATCTGGAAACTAACAATCTGCGGGAAGTTGCTCAGGTACAGCAATATATCTGTGAGCTGTACAAACAGGATATTGCCAAATATGACCCGGACAACCGGTTATATCTGGCAGAAATTTTCGATTTGATACCCAGCGAACTGAACCATCAGAATAAGCGCTTTATTATGAAAAACCTGAATGAAAGGGCGGTTTTTTCCAGATATGAAAATAGTTTTCTCTGGCTGAAAGATGCCGGAGTGGCTCTTCTAACTTACTGTGTAAATGAGCCGAAAACACCGCTTGTCCTTTCAAAAGCAACCAGTCTTTTCAAATTGTTCGCTTCGGATGTCGGACTGCTGGCGAGTATGTATGCCGAAGGAATACAGCTCTCCATCCTGAAGCATGACAATAACATTAATTTTGGGGCAATTTTTGAAAATGCAGCGGCGCAGGAGCTGCACTGCCACGGATTTCCGCTCTATTATTATCGAAACAAGAAGCTGGGAGAACTGGATTTTGTGATCGAACAGAAGGGGGAAGTGATTCCACTGGAGATAAAATCAGGGAAAACCTACAAACGCCATTCCGCTGTTTCCAGTATGATCGAAACGTATGGAATGTCAGATGTGTATGTGTTCTGCCTAGATCAGCTGAGCAGGAACGGGGCGGTCACGTATTTTCCGATTTACATGCTGATGTGTCTGCAAAAGGAAGAACTGGGAGATTGCTTTTACAGGGTAGATCTTTCAGGCATTTGAAGGATATTTTGTGATGTCGAAAAGACCTGAAATCAGAATCACGTTAATTGACAGAAAAGGACCAATGGGGTGCCACAGAGGACACCGGATTGGTGATTCTTTTGATTTTGATACCGAACGCGGAAAGATATGTCCTATGGTAATGCATGTGGCATTTCCATATATTGACATATTGAGATATGGCGGAGAAATACCGGGGCAGCCGAAAGGAACCGCTGTATTTTGTTGCCCGGATGTTGATACCATAAATGTGTTTAAAATCGAACGGGTGGAAGAATCATAAAGTACAAAGAATTGAAAGGCAGTATATTAGATACTTTATATAGCTGAAAGGCATAGAAACTGCAACAATTTAAGTATTTGTTATTCATTCTCAAATGCATTATTGTAAAGAAAAAGAGGATTTTGGACATATATCTGTTGAAGTTCCGCCTGAAAAATGGAAAAAACCGTTGAAGTTCCGCCTGAAAAATGTTATTCTCTGTGACAGAAGGCGAAGAAGGAGGCATCTGGTTTTATGGAACGGCTGCTTATGAAACAGCTCGTGAGCTGGAAGGAGAAAAAAAACAGAAAGCCATTGATCATCCGCGGAGCCAGACAGGTGGGAAAGACGTGGATCATGAAGGAATTTGGCAGGCGGTATTTTGAACATGCTGTCTATATCAGCTTTGACAATAATGAACGTATGCAGAATGTATTTTCTATGGACTTTGATATTCACCGGATTCTTTCCGCGCTGAAAGTAGAGAGCAGGATGGAGATTAACGCGGGAAATACGCTGCTGATTTTTGACGAAATCCAGGAAGTTCCAAAGGCATTGACCGCGCTAAAGTATTTTTATGAAAATGCCCCGGAATACGCGATCATTGCGGCGGGTTCTCTGCTGGGGGTGGCGCTTCATGAGGGAACGTCTTTTCCCGTGGGAAAAGTAGACTTCCTAAGTCTGTATCCCATGAATTTCAGGGAGTTCCTGCTGGCAGCAGGCGAGGAGAGCCTGGCTGCGCTGCTGGAAGATAACGACTATGAAATGCTTGCGGCTTTTTCCGCGAAGTATGCGGATCTGTTGAAGAAATATTATTATGTCGGGGGAATGCCGGAGGCTGTCAGTGTTTATCTGGAGACCGATAATCTTTATGAGGTGCAGGCGGTACAAAAGCAGCTTCTGACATATTATGCCAATGATTTTTCGAAGCATGCTCCGGCTGGGACAGTTCCTCGTATTCAGATGGTATGGAACTCTATTCCGATGCAGCTCACGAAGGAAAATAAGAAATTTATATATGGTCTGATTCGCGAAGGCGCGCGGGCAAAAGATTTTGAACTGGCGATTCAGTGGCTGCTGGACTGTGGGCTCATTCATAAGGGATATCGCGTCAGCAAGCCCGGGATTCCTTTGATTTCTTACATGGAAATGAATATTTTCAAGCTGTATTTTCTGGATGTGGGTCTTTTATCGGCGCTGTGCGACCTTGACGCGAGGACTCTGCTGGAGGGAAATCAGCTGTTTACAGAGTTTAAGGGAGCACTGACGGAACAATTTGTGGCACAGGAACTGGCTGCCGCAGGTATGAGTCTGTACTATTACGCAACGGAAAACTCCTCGGGAGAGATCGACTTCGTTGTGCAGCAGAAAGGATATATTATACCGATCGAAGTCAAGGCGGAGGAAAATCTGCGTGCAAAGAGTCTGAAAAGCTATTGTGAGAAATACAGGCCTGAAATCGCGATTCGATCTTCTCTGTCGAACTACCGGGAGCAGGACTGGATGGTCAATGTTCCTCTGTACGCGCTTGTGGAATATCTGGGGAGTATCGTTTGACAGTTATGAGCCCTTACTATGCCTTGGAGGTACCCATATGGAAATTCGAGTGCTTCGCTACTTTCTCACGGTCGCCCGGGAAGGAGGAATCAACCGGGCAGCAGAAATTTTACATATTACACAGCCAACTTTAAGCCGACAGCTCGCTGCGCTTGAGGAGGAAGTCAGCGTTAAACTGTTTGAACGCAGCGCGAGAAAAATCACTTTGACCAATGAAGGAATGCTGCTTCGCCGCAGGGCGGAGGAAATCCTTGCCCTGGTGGACAGGATACAGATGGAAAAGGATCTGGTCGACATCGGCATCCTTCTGGAACCGATTGATATCGAAAAGTTTGATTTTCTCCGTCTGAATCTGAAGGAGCGATGGGTAGCTCTGATGCGCCCGGACGATCCGCTTGCAGCCAGGGAGACGGTATCGCCAAATGATCTGAAGGGAAAGCCACTGATCCTGCCGGCCCGCGCCAATGTGCGAAATGAGCTGTCAAACTGGCTTGGAGAGGATTTTTCGGAATCGCAGGTTCTGTTTACCAGCAACCTGGCAACAAACGGCGCGCTGATGGTACAGGCAGGGCTTGGATATTCCATCATCATTGAAGGGGCAATCCCTTTCTGGGATGACAGGAAAATTGTCAATCGGCCGCTTTCGCCTGAAATCATATCCGACAGCGTGTTTGCCTGGAAACGCAGCCAGCCGCTTATACCGGCTGCAGGAAAATTTATAGCGGAAATAAGATGCTTTTTGGGCATAACTAACTGATCGAAACTAAGCATTTGATATAAGAAGTCAGGAGAATTATAATATGACCGGAAGAGACTTGCGCCGCTTGCGGCGGGAAATCTCGAGGGTCAACGAGCAGCTATGCTGCGAGTATGACGGTATGGAAGGATAGGAACAGTATCTATTTCCATACCAGTATTTTTATGCGGAGGAGCGTGAAAGGTAGTTTACCGGCTTAAGCTGCCTCCTGTTCGCCTGATCTATGAACTTAAAACAAAGAGGAAATTACAAGGAGGGCTTTGATATGGCAGCAAAAACATTAGTAGCATATTTTTCAGCCAGCGGTGTGACTGCGGGCGTTGCAAAAGAGCTGGCAAAGGCAGCCGGTGCAGACCTGTATGAAATCAGGCCGCAAGTGCCTTATACCAATGCAGACCTGGACTGGACCAATAAAAGGTCGCGCAGTTCTATTGAAATGAATGATCTTTCCAGCCGTCCGGTTATGGCAGATACAGACGCTGATGTGAATGGTTACGATACGATCTTTCTGGGCTTCCCGATCTGGTGGGGAATCGCGCCCACGATCATCAATACATTTCTTGAAAGCTATGATTTCTCAAAGAAGAAGATTGTCCTTTTTGCTACCTCGGGCGGCAGTGGATTCGGCCGGACCGCTGATGCTCTGAAACCATCTGTTTCTGCTCAGGCAGAGATTGTAACCGGTAAACTCTTAAACGGCAGGCAGTCTGCGGCTGACCTGAAAAAATGGGTTAAAAATATTTGAAGGAGGAGATTTTGGAACATGGAGAAAATTGTACAGACAGCAGGACGAAATGCACTGGGAGAATTTGCCCCGGAATTTGCGAGACTAAATGACGACGTTCTTTTCGGACAAGAATGGAACAGAACAGATAAGCTTTCCCTGCGTGACCGCTGTATCGTGACAATCACAGCACTCATGAGCAAGGGTATTCTGGACAGCTCCCTGCAATATCATATCCAGAACGCAAAAAACAATGGTGTGACCGCAACGGAGATGGCAGAGATTCTGACACATGCGGCATTCTATGCAGGCTGGCCGAATGCGTGGGCGGCTTTCCGCATGGCGAAAGAAGTTTATGCGGACAGCGTGAAAGGTGCTTCGGCTGATGATGCAAAAGCAGCCCATGCGGCGGAAATGGTCTTCCCCATCGGCGAGCCAAACGATGCCTATGCACAGTATTTTATTGGCCAGAGCTATCTCGCTCCGATATCTACCAGTCAGGTTGGCATTTTCAATGTGACCTTTGAGCCGGGCTGCCGCAACAACTGGCATATCCATCACGCTGACAAGGGCGGCGGTCAGATTTTAATCTGCGTGGCCGGGCGCGGATACTACCAGGAGTGGGGCAAAGAGACTGTGGAGATGAAACCAGGCGACTGCATTAACATCCCTGTCGGTGTGAAACACTGGCACGGTGCGGCGCCGGATAGTTGGTTTTCTCATCTTGCAGTCGAGGTGCCAGGTGAAAATAGTTCTAACGAATGGCTGGAAGCTGTTACAGATGATGTATATGAAAAACTGAAGTAGTGCTGATGAATGCGATAAGCAGAAAATATCAGTCTGCGCAATACTTAAGCCGCAGACTGGTATTTTTTACGCTTCGGGTTGATTCTTTGCCCGGTACTCGCTCGGCGAGCAGCCGCAGTTCTTTCTGAATGCCTCCGCAAAATAGCTTGCTCCTCTGAACCCTGTATCAAACGCAATCTCCGTAATGGAAAGGTCGCTTTTTTGCAATAATTCCATCGCTTTTTTCAGCCGGTATCTGATCAGATAATTTGCCGGTGTATCCCGCAGATATTTTTTAAATATCGCAAGACAGGTACTGCTGCTTACATTTCCCGCAGCCGCAATGTCATTGAGCGTCACCTTGCTGCTGTAGTTGTCCTGAATGTAGGACAGCATATCTTTCAGGATGGACAGGCGGCGGTCGTTTATGCCAGTTTTCCTTTTGACATTTTGAACGTTTTCACTCATCAGTCCCCAGATCTGGTAGAACAGACTCTGGATGTGCAGCGGCGCAAAAGTGGATTCCCGACATTCATAAATGGACTGGATTGCATCCAGTATCTGTTCCTGCCAGAGAGTCCGGCCGTCAAGCAAGATATAAGGAAGGGACTCATCCGAGACGATCGGTGAAATAAAGTCGCGGTCTATCTGCTGTGAAGCGCAAAGAAGCATGGGGTGCAGCAGCACACAGTAAAAATCGCATTCCGTATGCTCCGGTGAAAAGCCATAATGAAGCTGTCTGGCATTTACCCATATTCCCTGTCCTGCGCCGAGATGTACAATTTCGCCATTGACATTGTAATACATATCGCCTGATAGAACAGATATAAACTCCAGGTCGTCATGCCAGTGGCTGTCAGCCGCAAACCCGGGATAAGATGACAGCAGACCTCTGCGCACATACGCAAAATAGCCGTCATAATCGTATTTTACATTTTCCGCTCCGTCCTTCCGGATGTCTACCCGTGCCATATTTTCCCTTCCTGACATAATATCATGAGTGTTCTGGATTTTCAGAATGTCCGGTCGCCATTCTGCTCCTGAAGCAATGCTCAAAGTCAACGATATTGTTATATTAATTTGCGAAATAATGAAAGTTTTTCCCGATTCTTTACTATATAATTATACAAAGAAATCGACAGGAGTCAACAGGAGAAAGAAACATTGCGGAAATTATTTGCGGTATTTGAAGATCAGGAATTTAATCAGAAACTCGCATCGCTTGTGATCCCCATAGCGCTGCAGCAGTTCATGCTCGCCGTGGTAAGTGCTTCGGATGCCATCATGCTCAACCTGATCTCACAGGATAAGATGTCAGCGGTGTCCCTTGCCACTCAGATCACATTCGTAGAAAATCTGTTTCTGGCTGCCATGACTATTGGCCTGTCCATGCTGGCAGCACAGTACTGGGGCAAGAAGAACGTAAAAGCGGTTGAATGGATTTTTGCCTATGTGCTGAAGATCACTGCGGCAGTTTGCTTCGTGTTTTTCATCGCGTCGCTTACCTGCCCGCGACTCATCATGGGGCTGCTGACGAATGAACCGGTGCTAATCGAGGGCGGAGCCGAATATCTTCGGATCGTCTCGCCATCGTATTTTCTGACAGGCATATCTCAGGTCTGCCTGTGCGTGTTAAAGAACTGTGGCCGGGCAAAAAAGGCGAGCCTGATCAGTTCCGTATGTATGATTGGCAATCTGTTCCTGAATCTGGTGTTAATTTTGGGCCTTTGGGTTTTCCCCCGTCTTGAAATTGCCGGTGCTGCCATGGCCACTACGATTGCCAGAGCCGCCGAAGTCCTCTGGTGTGTCGCGGCACTTTCAAAAGAAGGACGCTTGAAGTTGCGTATCCGAAACATCCTTGAAAACGACAAAGTGCTTTGCCGAGATTTCTGGAAGTACACAGCACCTGTGCTCGGAAATGAAATTGTCTGGGGCATCGGGTTTACCATGTATTCGATCATTATGGGACATCTGGGGAGCGATGCGGTTGCCGCAAATTCTGTCGCAGGTATTGTAAAAAACCTTGTCTGCTGCCTGTGCCTCGGTCTGGGAAGCGGCGGCGGGATCATGGTCGGAAATGAGCTGGGTGCGGGAAAGACGGAAAAAGCCAGAGTTTATGGCGACCGCTTATGCAGACTTTCTGTCCTTGTAGGTATCCTATCCGGAATCCTTCTGCTCGTTCTGCGTCCGCTGATACTCTATGCCGCCGCTTTAAACAACACCGCAGCAGGATATCTGAACGGTATGCTCCTGATCTGCTCGTATTACATGATAGGAAAATCGGTCAACAGTACCACCATTTCCGGAATTTTCTGCGCAGGAGGAGACTCTAAATTTGGTTTTCTCTGTGACACGATAGTGATGTGGTGTATTTCTGTTCCGCTTGGCTTTTTAAGCGCGTTCGTGATCAAACTGCCGGTTATTGCGGTGTATTTCATCGTCAGCCTTGATGAGCTGGTCAAGCTGCCGGCGGTATATATTCATTATAAAAAATACAGATGGGTGAAAAACCTGACAATGAAGGAGGAAATTTAATATGGCTATGAAAGACAGAATGCACACAGGGGAACTGTATCTGCCGGGTGATGAGGAGATCATGCGCGACCAGCTCAAGCGGCTTGACCGTCTCTATGAGTTTAACCAGACCCGTCCGACTCAGATGGACAAACGGCAGGCTCTTATGAAAGAAATGTTCGCTGAAATTGGAGAAGGCTGTTATATCGAACCGCCCTTTTACTCAAATATGGGCGGCGGCCATGTCCATTTCGGAAAAGGTGTTTACTGCAACTTTGGCGTGACGATGGTAGACGATACCCATATCTACGTGGGCGACTATACCATGTTCGGCCCAAACGTTACCGTAGCGACAGCGGGCCATCCGATCCTGCCTGAACTGCGGGCAAAAGGATATCAGTATAACATGCCCGTCCGCATTGGCAAAAACTGCTGGATCGGCGCGGGTGTCCAGATCCTTCCGGGCATCACCATTGGCGACAATGTAGTGATCGGCGCAGGGAGCGTTGTCACAAAGGATGTGCCGTCCAACACCATCGCGGTGGGCAATCCCTGCCGGGTGCTGCGGGAAGTGAACGAGCATGACCGGGAGTATTATTTTAAAGACAAAAAGATTGACTGGACGGAATTCGAATCGGAGAAAAACGATGTTTGCTGATTATCATGTTCATACTTATTACAGCGATGACTCCACCTATCCCATGGAGGATGTAGTGAAAGACGCCATTGGGATGGGAATGGAGGAAATCTGTTTCACGGATCATGTGGATTACGGGATCAAGGTCGATTGGGACTGGGGACAGGAAATCAAATACCGAAACGGCGATCCCTTCGCCAACGTGGATTATCCCAGATATATGGCTGAAATAGCACAGATGAAAACTACCTATGGGGATAAAATCAGGATCAGAACCGGCCTGGAGTTTGGAATGCAGATGCATACAATCCCTTTGTATGAAAAGCTTTTTTCCCGTTATCCTTTTGATTTTATTATCCTGTCCGTACATCAGGTGGAAGACAAAGAGTTCTGGACGCAGGATTTTCAGCGTGGAAGGACTCAGCAGGAATACAATGAGCGCTATTATGAGGAAATGCTCAATCTGGTGAAAAGCTATAAAAATTACAGCGTATTAGGCCACATGGATCTGATTGCGCGATACGATAACGCAGGCGTATATCCGTTTGAAAAAATCCATCCTGTCGTTGAGAAAATTCTGAAAACTGTGATTGCTGACGGGAAGGGCATTGAACTCAACACCTCAAGCCATCGTTACGGCTTAAAGGACTCTCAGCCCTGCATGGAAATTCTGAAGCTGTATCGTGATCTGGGAGGCAGAATCCTCACCATCGGCAGTGACAGCCATGCACCTTCTCATCTTGGAGCATATATCCGGGAAGACAGCCTGGTATTGAAGGAACTTGGATTTCGGTACTTCTGTACTTATGAAAACATGGAGCCGGTTTTCCATGCACTGTGATGCACCGGACTGATATTTATGGTAAATACGAGGAAGAACTAATGCCCTTCGGAGATTTTTCGGAGGGCATCCGAATCCTGAATGTAATATCCCTGTGTTGTCTTTACCAGAATTCCCCGTTTTACGAAATCTGCAAGGACATAGAGCAGATGC
>JAJQAA010000028.1 GCA_021204045.1 Clostridiales bacterium | reverse complement strand
GAATCTTCAGGGTTTTAAACACTGTTCAATCTTCCATTTTCAAGGTCCGTCTCGTCGCTGACTTTTTAGCGGCAACTTGTTTAATATACCACATCGTAATTTCTTTGTCAACAACTTTTTAAATCTTTTTTATTTTCTTGCTGCCTCGTTTTGAGGACGTGTATTAGAATATCAAACCTGCCGCCAAAAGTCAACCATTTTTTTACACTTTTTTTAACTTATTTTACACCGTCCGCGTCATCGGCAGTTCGTTGTTGATCCCCCTGGAAAGCAGAAGCTGATGCAGGTCGACAACGCCATTGTGAAAGCTCGCGGCGCAGGCCGCCAGATAAAGCTCCCACATGCGTGCGAATTCTTCTCCAAATTTCGTCTCAATCTGTGCCCGATGGGTGAGAAAATTGGCGCGCCAGCACTGCAATGTGCGCGTATAATGGCGACGCAGGCTTTCGACATCCAGCGTGTGAAAGTCATGATCCGGCAGCAGCTGGATGATCTCGCGCAGACTGGGAATCACTCCGCCCGGGAAGATATATTTCCGGATCCATGGATCTCCGCTGTGCTCTTTCTGCGCGCTGATATAATGAAGCAGGAACAGCCCGCCCGGCTTTAACACATTCCCGGCGGCTTCCAGAAAACGCCCATAATGGCCCCGCCCGACATGCTCCAGCATGCCGACGCTGACGACACGGTCAAACTGCCACCCTTTTGTGGCGAGTTCCCGGTAATCCATCAAATATACCTGTAGCCGGTCCTCCAGGTGCTCCTCACGGATTTCCTCCGATAATTTCTGGTACTGCTCTCTGCTGAGCGTAATTCCCGTTCCCTGAACTCCATAACGGTAAACCGCGCGTTTCATCAAAAAGCCCCACCCGCAGCCGATATCCAGCAGCGTCTGACCCTCTTTCAGCTGCAATTTTTCCAGAATGTGATCAGTCTTGGCCACCTGCGCTGTGAACAGGCTGTCGCTCTCGTGGCGAAAATACGCGCAGGAATAGCTCATCGTTTCATCCAGCCACAGGGAATAAAAATCATTGCCGATATCATAATGGGATGTCACTTCCCGCTTCTGGTTTTTCGGACTTTGCGACGTATGAAGCAGGGAATACAGCGCGGATTCGTTGACCTTAAACCGATCCATACTCCCCATAAACAGATCCAGAACCTCGTAAAGATCCCGGTCAAGCTCAATATCGCCGCGCATGTAGGCTTCCCCCAGAGCGAGCGAGGTGCTGCGCAGCAGTTCCCGCCTGGGAAGCTCATTTTTCAGCTTCATACGGAAACGGGCCGGACCCGTGCCGACCAAATGAAACTCTGTCGCGGTTTCCAGTTCAAACGATACGGGGACAATATTTTGAAGATAGCGGGCGAGGCCGCCCGCCTGATTAGAACGGTTCATACTGTCAGCCTTCTTTCCTCATTTTTCCGGATACTCCGGATACTGACAGTATGCCCCGTTTATGATATTTTATTTCATGATCACCATTCACCGTTCGCCAGGAATGCGTATACCCGAAGGGCGTACCTTGCGCAAGCGCCCTTCGGACTCACTTGCGCTCATTCATATAGATTACGTGCCACCAGCTCCTGGCACACTCTGCACAGCGGCAGGCCGACTACGTTATTGTAATCGCCCGTGATCCCGCTGACATAAGCGGCAAATCGTCCCTGGATGCCATAGGCGCCGGCTTTGTCAAGCGATTCTCCCGCCGCGACGTAAGCAGCGATCTGGGACGCCGTCATCGCGCAGACATGCACGTCGGTCCGCTCGGCGAAGTTAACCTCCTCGCCGGTGCCCGGGAAAATCAATGTCACACCAGTATAGACCTGATGCGCACATCCCTGTAATAATCCGATCATCGCGATCGCCTCCGCCTCATCAGCGGGTTTGCCCAGAATACGGCCGTCAATTGACACCACCGTATCCGCGCCGAGAATGACCACGTCATCAGTATTTTCTCCGGCAAAACCGGCCGCGACGTCCCGGGCTTTCCTTAAGGAAAGCTGCCGCACAACCTCATCCGGTTCCGGCACGGTGACGTTTTCCTGCACATGGCTTGGCACAATTTCCGGCTCAATCCCCGCCTGCCGCAAAAGATCGCGGCGGCGGGGCGAAGCGGAAGCAAGAATCATTCGCATGCTCATGATCGATCCGCCCCGATTACTCGATACCAAGGACCTTATAATCCTGATCCTCAACCGCTTTGCACAGCACATCGTCAGCAACATCCGCGCCAAGCACCACTTCCGCCGTACCGCTTGTATGGCTGACGCGCGCCTCCGTCACCTCCGGCAGAGCCTCCAGCACCTTCTTCACACGTGCCTCGCAATGTTCGCACATCATTCCCTCGATTTTCATTGTCTTCGTCATTGCTCTTTCCTCCTTGTTCCTTTTTGTTTTGTTTGTTTTAATTTTTTTATCATGACCCGCGTCGTACATCTTAAACAGATTCAGACGCAGGGCATTTGTCACAACGCAGAAGCTGGAAAGGCTCATCGCAGCCGCGCCGAACATCGGATTGAGCTGCAGGTGAAACAGCGGGATCCATACGCCGGCGGCCAGCGGAATGCCGATCACATTGTAAAAGAACGCCCAGAACAGATTCTCATGAATGTTTTTCAGCGTCGCTCGGCTCAGACGGATCGCCGCCGGGACGTCGCACAGACGGCTTTTCATCAGCACCACATCAGCCGCGTCGATCGCGATATCCGTTCCCGCTCCGATGGCGATACCGATATCCGCCCGCGTCAGCGCCGGGGCGTCGTTAATGCCGTCACCGACCATCGCCACCTTGCCCTCCCGCTTCAAACCCCGGATCGCACTCTCCTTGCCTTCCGGCAGCACGCCCGCAATGACCTCATCCACACCGGCCTGCCCGCCGATCGCGCGGGCCGTGCGCTCATTATCGCCGGTCAGCATCACAACCCGGATGCCCATGCCCTGCAGTTCTTTCACCGCTCTGGCGCTGTCCTCCTTGATCACATCAGCCACCGCGATGATCCCGGCCAGCTTCCCATCTCTCGCAAAAAACAGCGGCGTCTTTCCCTGCTCCGCCATGCGTTCGGAGCGCTCGCGCAGATCCTCCGGAACCTCCGCGTGCCCGCATATAAATTTATAATTGCCCCCGATCAGCTTTTTGCTTTCCATAACCGCCGAAAGGCCGTTGCCCGGAAGCGCGGTAAAATCACGAACCTCGTCCATGCGTACCTGATGCGCTTCTCCATACTCCAGCACTGCTTTTGCCAGAGGATGTTCGCTGCGCCGCTCCAGGGAACAGGCAAGCTGCAGCAGCTCCTCCTCGCTCATACCCGCAGCCGGGACAATGTCCGTCACCTTCGGCTCGCCGCTCGTGATCGTGCCGGTCTTATCCAGCGCGACGATCTCCGTCCTTCCCGCTTCCTCGAGGGAAACCGCCGTTTTAAACAGAATACCGTTTTTCGCACCCATACCGTTGCCGACCATGATCGCCACCGGCGTCGCCAGGCCCAGCGCGCAGGGACAGCTGATCACCAGCACGGAAATGCCGCGCGCCAGCGCGAACCCGAAGCTCTGCCCGACAAGCAGCCATACGATCGTCGTGATCACCGCGATCGTAATCACCGCCGGTACAAACACGCCGGAAACGCGGTCCGCGATCTTGGCGATCGGCGCCTTTGTTGCCGCCGCGTCGCTCACCATCTGAATAATCTGCGAGAGCGTCGTATCCTCGCCGACCCGCGTCGCGCGGCAGCGCAGGAAGCCGGACTGATTCACCGTCGCCGCGGAGACAGGATCGCCTTCCGCCTTGTCAACCGGAATGCTCTCCCCCGTCAGCGCCGCCTCATTGACCGCGCTGCTGCCCTCAAGTACCACGCCGTCCACCGGCACGTTCTCTCCGGGGCGCACCACAAAAACATCATCCTTGCGCACCTCATCGATGGAGACCTCGACCTCCGTATCGCCGCGCACCACCGTCGCCGTCTTCGGCGCCAGCTTCATCAGGCTTTTGAGCGCGTCCGTCGTTCGTCCCTTGGAACGCGCCTCCAGCATCTTACCGACTGTAATCAGTGAGAGAATCATTGCTGCCGACTCAAAATAAAACTCGTGCATATAGGACATGACGCCTTCCATATCCCCGCGCACCTGGGCGTCCGTCATCGCAAACAGCGCGTAAGTGCTGTAGGTGAACGCCGCGGCCGAACCCAGCGCCACAAGCGTGTCCATATTGGGGGCGCGGTGAACTAGTCCCTTAAAACCGCTCACGAAAAATTTCTGGTTAATCACCATGACAATGATTGTCAGAAGCAGCTGTACCAGACCCATGGCCACATGATTGTCAGCAAAGAACGCCGGTAAAGGCCAGCCCCACATCATGTGTCCCATTGAAAAATACATCAGAACAACCAGAAACCCGATCGACCAGATCAGGCGGCGTTTCAGCACCGGCGTCTCGTGATCCGCCAACGCCTCCTCGGCGGCCGCCGCGCTCTGTGTATTCCCGGTCTTCGCTTCTCCTTTTACAGAAGCGCCGTAACCAGCGTCCTGCACAGCCCGGATAATTTCTCCGTCCGCTGCCGTGCCTTCCACGCCCATGGAATTGGTCAGCAGACTGACCGAGCAGGCGGTCACACCGGGCACCTTCGACACGGCTTTTTCTACCCGGGCGCTGCAGGCCGCGCAGCTCATCCCGGTAACGATATATTGCTTCATGTCATTCACCTCGTGTTAAAATTTATGTTAACATTCATCATTTCATCAGCTTCTGCAGCATATTCACCAGCTCATCCACCGTTTCTTCCCTGCCCTCGCGGATGTCGCGCGTCACGCAGGTCTTAATATGGTTAGCCAGCAGCACCCGGTTGAAGCTGTTGAGCGCCGCATTTGCCGCCGCCACCTGTATGAGAATATCCGGACAGTAAGCGTCCCGCTCGACCATGCCGCGGATGCCGCGAATCTGCCCCTCAATACGGTTGAGCCGGTGAATCAGATCCTTATACTCCTTCTCGGAGCGCTCCTTCTTCCTGTGACAGCCCAGACATCCTTCCGCCTGCACTGCCGCCTCCGCCGCCGTGATCTCCATCTCTCCCATCTCTTCCGGAAGGGGCTTTAAAACACTCTCTTCGTCTCTTATATTTTCCGTCATCCTTCCACCTTTCCTCACAACACTGTGTAATCATATCAGATAATTGATATATTCCATGTGATCATCATACCCCTGGTGGGTATTTTTAGTTCATGACTGTCATTATATACCCCCCTTGGGTATTTTTCAAGTACATTATTATATTTCCGGCAAATTTCACATAATATTCCTCTTTCTGCTTGACAGTACGAAAAAAACGATGGAAAATAGAAACATTGAACGAAGTCACAACGGAACAGACTTGCAAAGCGTTGTTGCTATAAACACTAAATTTGACAGATTTATCAGGAGGTAACGATATGATTAAAGAAGCAATCATCAAAATTGTTGACAAAGGAGATCTGACCTACGACGAGGCCTACGCCGTGATGAATGAAATCATGAACGGCGAGACGACGCCCACACAGAACGCGGCCTATCTCGCGGCGCTCTCCACAAAAAATACCCGTTCCGAGACGATCGATGAGATTTCCGGCTCCGCCGCCGCGATGCGCGAGCACGCCGTTCCGATCAATCATGGTCTGGACGTCCTGGAAATCGTCGGCACCGGCGGCGACAACGCTCACAGTTTCAACATTTCCACAACCGCGTCGCTGGTACTGGCCGCCGGCGGCGTCATCGTTGCAAAGCACGGCAACCAGGCCGCTTCCTCGAGCAGCGGCGCCGCCGACTGTCTGCGGGCTCTCGGCGTCAACATCAACCAGGAGCCGGAAACCTGCGTCCGTCTGCTGAACGAGATCGGCATCTGCTTTCTGTTCGCCCAGAAATATCACACCTCGATGAAATACGTCGGTGCCATCCGCAAAGAACTTGGCATCCGCACCGTATTCAATATTCTCGGACCGCTGACCAACCCGGCTCATCCGGCCTACCAGCTGCAGGGCGTCTACGACGAATCTCTCGTGCAGCCGCTCGCCAGAGTACTCACCAGTCTCGGCGTGCGCCGCGGCCTTGTCGTCTACGGTCAGGATAAGCTGGACGAGGTCTCTTTGAGCGCGCCGACCACGGTCTGTGAATTCCATGACGGCTCCTACGAAAATTATGTGATCACGCCGGAAGCGTTCGGCTTCACACGCTGCAAGCGGGATGATCTGCGCGGGGGAAGCCCGGAAGAAAACGCGGCGATCACGCTGGCGATCTTAAACGGCGAAACCGGTCCGAAACGTGACGTTGTTCTCTTCAACGCCGGCGCTGCCTTTTACGCGGCAGGCGCGGTAAAGAGTATCGCGGAAGGCATCGCGAAAGCGGCCAGTGTCATTGACTCCGGCGCGGCCATGAAAACGCTGGAAGCCTACCGGAGAATCTCCAATGAAGGTTAAAGAATGCCGGAAGTCTGAAGAAAAATCTCCGGTAAAGGTTAAAATCTGCGGACTTTCCCGCGACGTTGACATCGATTACGTAAATGAACTGCAGCCCGATTACATTGGGTTCGTTTTTGCAAAAAAAAGCCGCCGCTGTGTCACACCGGAACACGCGGCGGAGTTAAAAGCAAAGCTGGATCCACGGATACCCGCGGTGGGTGTCTTTCGCGACGCGCCCGCCGCTCTCGCGGCCGGACTGGCAAACCACGGCGTCATCGACTGCATCCAGCTGCACGGACAGGAGGACGCCGCTTACCTGGAAGGACTGCGCGCCCTGATGTCTGCTCCGGTGATTCAGGCCTTCGTGATCCGCTCCGCCGACGACGTGCAGCATGCTCTGCTGTCCCGCGCAGACTATCTGCTCTTTGACGGCGGCGCCGGAAATGGCGTGCCCTTTGACTGGACGCTGCTGCGCAATGTAGACCGCCCCTTCTTTCTCGCGGGCGGACTGACACCCGAAAATGTCACCTCTGCCATTGAAGCCTGCCATCCCTTCGCGGTGGACGCCAGCTCTTCACTGGAAACGGATGGAGTCAAGGATTACCGGAAGATAAAACGATTTATCGAAGCGGCCTCGTAGCTCATCAGCACTCACTACTACAGCATACTGCTGCAACAGCATCACTCCAGCAGTATCCCTGCAGCATTACTTTCCCTCGTAGACAATCGCTGACTCCACCTCATACCCGGCAAGCTTATCCCGCCCATTCAGACCGGCAAGCTCCATGATAAAGCAGATTTTGACGACCTGGCCGCCAAGCCGCTCAACCAGGCGGATGATCGCCTCCGTAGTACCGCCGGTGGCAATGAGGTCATCGATGATCACGACCTTGTCGCCGGGCCGGATCGCGTCCTTATGCATCTCAATCTCCGCGCTGCCGTATTCCAGATCATACGTTTCCGTGATGGTTTCGCGCGGCAGCTTGCCTTTTTTGCGCACCGGAATAAAGCTCTTGTGCTCGATGTAAGCCACCGGCATCCCGAAAATAAACCCACGGCTCTCCGGGCCGACCACCACGTCATAATCCAGACCTTTTACCATCGCGCACAGATCGGCGATCGCCAGATGCAGCCCTTCCGGATCCTGCAAAATCGAAGTCACATCCCGGAAAATAATCCCCGGCTCCGGAAAATCCGGGATACTTGTTACGTAATCCTCCAGCTTTTTCATCGCAGTCTTCCTCCTCATTTCAGCACTTTCATCAGATTTTCCACTTCCTCCTGGCAGTCCGCGTCCTGAAACGAACTGTAGGAGTAAAAACAATATCCCGCTACCGCGCCGCTCTTTCGCCCGGCCTCCACCTGACGTTTGATAATATCGCTGCGGCGCAGCCATTCTGGAACCGCGTTGTTATCCTTTGTGCCGGAACCGGCCTTGTACATTGCCAGCCCCAGATAGAGCGTGACCCGTTCCCCGCCCTCCTGTCGCAACCCCACCCAGGTGCGCAGATTGTTCTCAAACGCATAAGGCGCAAGGCTACCATCCGCCAGGCGGTGCTCAAATCCCCAGTACAGCTGCGGCATGATGTAATCCACATAACCCGGCTGCGTCATCCAGGTATCGACGTCCGTAAAAAGCCGGGTATCGCTGCGCAGATTATCGATATAGCCCTCCGGGCTGATGCCGAATACCGCCTCCTCGCGGGATTCGTGCACCGCCTCATAGACTGCCTGAATCAGCGTGTTGATATTTTCCCGCCGCCAGTCGGCGATCGACAGACTGCTCCCGGAACGGTCATATTCCGGTTTGTCAAACCATTTGTCCCGGCTGCTGTCGTCCACCTCCGGATAAAAATAGTCATCAAAATGAACCCCGTCGATATCATACATATCGACCACCTCCCGCACGCCGCTCACGATCAGTTCGCGCACCTCGGGAACCGCGGGGTTAAAATAATACTCGCCGCCCTGTTTGAGCACCCAGCGGTCGTTGTGGGTGCTGCTGTCAGTCAGCCATATCTTCGCAGGATTATCTTCGCTCACATAATCCCAGCGGTTGCGGTAACCGGTCACGCGGAGCGGATTGATCCAGGCATGAAACTGCAGGTCGCGGTCATGGGCCGCTTCGACAAAATAATCGAGTGGATCATAACCCGGATCCAGTCCCTGCGTCCCCGTGATAAAACGTGACCAGGGGAAATAATCCGACGGATACATCGCGTCCGCGTCCGCCCGCACATGCACAAAGACGGCGTTCATATTTAATTCTACACAGCGGTCGAGCACCTGGTCGACCGCCTTCTCAAACCCCGCCTCATCGGAGGGAAATTTCAGCCAGTCAAGATAAGAAATCCACACGCCGCGCAGCTCCGCGGACGCACCCGGACCTGCGTCCAGGGAGGAACCGGCGGTGATCAGATTATTTTTAGCTGTATCGGCCGCCGCGGGAAACGACGCCGACATCGCCAGACAAAACGCCAGGGCAAGCCCCAGCGCGCGTCGGATCTTCTTTTCCAAAAAAAACATTCTTTTTCCCCGCTTTTCCTGTGTTGCCAGATAAACCCAGTATACCAAAAGCAGAGAAAAAGAACAACGCACTTCTATTAAATTTTTCTGTCTGTTTCATTAACAAAGCGGCCAATCAGCGTCTGCACGCCCGATATGGCCGCTTTCATTCGATAAAACAGCTGACGTTCCGTTACATCTTCGCCAACATCTGCCCCATCTCATTCAGACCCGTAAATACGGCATCCGGCACCGTTTCCGAAATCTCCAGATCCGCCATTTTCGTCTCGCCGCTGAGTACCAGGATCCCGTGCGCACCGTTATCCACGCCGGTCTTCACGTCCGTATAGATGCGGTCACCCACGAAGGAAACCTTCTCGCGAACCGCCCCTGTCAGCGATAACACCATATCGACGGTCTCCCGGAACGGTTTGCCCACATACTTTGGCTGTTTCCCGGTCGACAGCGAGATTGCCGCGCACATCGCGCCGCAGTCCGGGATAAAGCCGTCCCGCGTCGGGCAGTTGATATCCAGATGCGTCGCCAGAAACACCGCGCCGTTGCGGATATAGGTGCAGGCCCGCTCCAGCTTCTCGTAGGTCAGCGTCAGATCAAAGCCGATCACCACCGCGTCCGGCATGTCTTTCGTCAGGCTGATACCGTTTTCGCGGAAATTTTCTTCCAGATCCGGCGTTCCGACCAGATAAATACGCCTGTCCGGATAGTACTGCTTCAGATATTCGATCATCACATCACCTGAGGTAATGATCTGCTGACGCGTAATCACGCAGTCCATCTTCGCCAGCTTGTCCATGTAGGTTTTCGGCGACTTGGAGGAATTGTTCGTGAAAAACACGAACCGCTTCCCCAGCCGCTCCACCTGGCGCAGAAATTCCAGTGAGCCATCCAGAATATCCGTATCGAGGTAAAATGTTCCGTCCATGTCCAGCACGAACAGTTCCGTCTCCCGCAATACCTTCTGCTTTGCTTCTTCCGTCAGGCTCATCTGGTACTGTTTCTTTTCATCCATCGCACTGTCCTTTCTTTATTCCTGTGAGCAATCCGTCATGCGAACATTTCCGCACGCCGATCTGCCCTACGCCTGACCCGTCGCTTTTGTGGCAATGATCGCCACGCCGGTCCCGGCGCAATCCGGAATAATCACGTCGCCGATCTTTACCGGAGCATTCACCTTCACCTTACGGATCTCGTCCATGCAGGCAAATATCTTCCCCTTCGGAATATCGCTCGCCGTCTTCACGGAGACCCGCGGCAGATCGCCGCCCTCCACCGGCACCGTCGAGGTCACAATGCGCGTCGGATTCGTCACTTCTTTCTTTCCGTACGCCTCGCCGCGCGGGCAGGTATTTCCTTCTACCTTAATATTTTCACCATCGATCGTCACTGTCAGCGGGTAGCCCAGCGGGCAGTTGATACAGATCATTTCCCTTACTTCCGTCATGACTCCTCCACCTCCGTGCGTATTGTAATTTCCTTTAATCCGGCGCTCACGAGCACTTCTTCTTTTTTCAGTACTACCTGTTCCATCTCACCCGGCGCCAGCACACGTTTTTTCGTCCTGCTCACCAGTTTCCCGTCAAAGTAGACACAGATGGAGCGGTTTTTATAAATATCCGCGACACGGAAACGCACGGTCAGCTTGTCGGCCATCGCTTCCGGATCAAGATACTGCGGCACCGTGTAGCGCACGCCATTCTCCGCTTTCAATGCTACCGGCGCCTTTCCGGCGTCTTTCTCCGTCTTCACAAAATCCGCCGCATAGCCGCCGGCCAGCGCTGCTTCCTCCGAAACATAGTCCACAAGATCATGCACATGCAGAACGTTGCCGCAGGCAAATACGCCGGGCTGGTCGGTCTCCAGCCGGTCATTGACCACCGGGCCGGAAGTGATCGGACTGATCGACGCACCCAGTTCCTTTGTCAGCTCATTCTCCGGAATCAGTCCGCAGGAAAGCAGCAGCGTATCGCAGCTGTAATGTTCCTCCGTGCCGGGAATCGGTTTGCGGTCCGGGCCAACCTCAGCCAGCGTAATTCCGGTCACGCGGCTTTTTCCCTCAATATTAACCACCGTGTGGCTGAGCTTTAAGGGGATTCCATAATCATCCAGGCACTGGACAATATTCCGCTTCAGACCGCCGGAATAAGGCATCAGCTCGGCAACCACTTTCACCTTCGCGCCCTCCAGCATCATACGCCGGGCCATGATCAGGCCGATATCGCCGGAACCGAGGATCACGACCTCCTTGCCAACCATATAGCCTTCGATATTCATCAGACGCTGCGCCGTGCCCGCCGTGTAGATACCGGCCGGCCGACAGCCGGGGATATTCAGCGCGCCGCGCGGCCGTTCCCGGCATCCCATTGCCAGGATGATGGCCTTCGCCTGAATAATCTGCAGGCCTTCCTCGCGGCTGATCACCGTGATTTCCTTTTTATTATTTACATCAATGACCATGCTTCCCGTACGGTATGGGATACCCAGCTCTTTCACCTGCTCAATGTAACGTGCCGCATACTCCGGTCCCGTCAGCTCCTCCTTGAAGGTGTGGAGGCCGAAACCATTGTGGATACATTGATTCAAAATACCGCCCAGCAGCGTATCCCGCTCCAGGATCAGAATGTCGTCAATGCCTTTCTTTTTGGCCGCAGCCGCCGCAGCCAGTCCCGCCGGACCGCCGCCAATCACTACGATGTCATGTCGGATCATCTTCTCTGCCTCCTAACCTTTTATCATCTCGGAACCTTCACGGTTCTTGCAAATTTCTTCCATCGTCATCCCGGTCTCGCGGGCCAGAATCTCCATCGCCCTCGGCGTGCAGAAGCCTGCCTGGCAGCGCCCCATACCCTGACGCACCCGGCGCTTGATCCCGTCAAGCGAGCGCGCTCCCAGCGTGCGCGTCACCGCGTCCACAATCTCAGCCTCGCTGACGCCCTCACAGCGGCAGATGATCGTGCCGTAAGCCGGATTTTTGCGGATCAGCTCGGCTCTCTCCTCCACCGGGAGCGAAGCGGCCCGGACAATACCCTGACGCGTCGCCTTAAAGTCATCCTTTTTCGCGTAACCGCCCTTTTGAGCTACCATGGTCGCGACGTACTCGCCGATCGCCGGCGTGCAGGAAAGTCCCGGAGACTCAATCCCGGCCGCGTCGAAAAATCCCTCGGCGTCTTCCGCTTCCCCGAGAACAAAATCATCTCCATCCTCATGGGCGCGCAGACCTGCAAAGGAAGTGATCACCTGACGGAAAGGAATATTCTTTACGCTCTTAGTCGCCTTTTCCATCGCCTCGGCAAGCCCCTCCGCTGTCGTCGCCGTCAGATCCTTATCATCCTGATCGATTGCGGTCGGGCCGACCAGAAGATTGCCATGGACGGTCGGGCTGACCAGAATTCCCTTGCCATATTTGCCCGGCAGCTGGAAGACCGTCGCCGAAACATGATTCCCGGCTTCCTTGTCGAGCAGACAATAGTCGCCGCGACGCGGCACAATGTGCAGCTTCCGTGCACTGACCATATTGTGGAGCTCATCCGCATAGACGCCGGCGGCATTGACCACATAGGTCGCGCGGAAATCGCCCTGGTTTGTATGTAGAAGATAACCCTTCCCCGTCTTTTCGATCCGCGTTACCCCCGTGCTGCGATAAAAGTCGACGCCGTTTTCGCAGGCATTCTCCGCCAGTGCAATCGTCAGACCGAAAGGACAGACGATACCGCCGGTCGGCGCGTACAGCGCCTCAACCACCTCGTCCGTGATATTCGGCTCTCTTTTGCGCACCTCATCGCCGGAAATCAGCTTCAGATCCGGCACACCGTTGGCCAGACCCCGCTCATACAGCGCGTGCAGCGCCGGCCGGTCTTCCTCTGAAAAACAGAGAACAAGCGAGGAATTGCGTTTAAAGTCAAAATCCAGATCTTTGGAAAGCTGCTCCATCATGGCGTTACCACGCACATTCAGCTTTGCCTTCAATGTCCCCGGCATCGCGTCATAACCGGCATGGACAATCGCGCTGTTTGCTTTCGACGTCCCGGAACAGACATCTTCCTCCTTTTCCAGCAGCGCCGCATTGCAGCGGTAGCGGGACAGCTCGCGGGCGATGCCGCAGCCAATCGCGCCGCCGCCAATCACAATTACGTCATAAAATTTCTCGCTCATCATCATCCTCCTCCAGAGTAAGCGCTTTTTACCGGCAGCAGCGGGTCTCTCACAGAACATAATATTCTCCCTGTAAGATAAAAAAAGAGCATACACCTTCCGCAAGACGCATGCCCTCTTTCTCTCTTCCACGTGCTTCCTATTCTTTATTTTATCACAGCTTTTTAATTACGCAAGCATTTTTTTATAAAGATTGCAAGAATCGGACTTTTACAGCAGGAATTCACTCAGCACCACGTTGCTGACATCAATTCCATAGTCCGTAAGGCGCAGGATGGGCGGATTTTCTTCGATCAGCCCCTGCGCCTTTAACTTTGGCAGCACTTCCCCGTAGACATTCCAGAGATTGCGGCCAAAGCGCGCGAGAAACTCGCTGCCGGAAACTCCCTCCATCATGCGCAGGCTGAGGAACATAAACTCTTCCATCCTCTCTTCCACGGTCAGCTTCTGGATATCGCGGGCCGCCGCTCCCGCTTTCCACAAATCCATACTCAGATATTCTGCAAGATCAGAGGTGTTGTGATAGCGGTAGCCATCGATCAATGACGACGCGCCAAGGCCGAGACCAAGATAATTTACCCCCGTCCAGTAGCCGATATTGTGGCGGCATTCATACCCCGGCCGCGCGTAATTCGATATTTCATAGCGCTCATAGCCATGCTCCGCGAGGATCTCTTTCGTGAGATGGTACATCTCCCGGTCCGTGTCCTCGTCCGGAAGAGGCGGAAATGCCGTGCTTACGGCAGCCGGAGCACCGGTTGTAATTTCGGCGTTCTCCAGGTCTTCCGCGTTTCCCGCATTTCCCACATAGCTTACATTTTCCTCCTTTTCGGCCGCCCTACCGTAACGCTCAAAAAACGGCGTTCCCTCCTCGATGATCAGGCTGTAGGCGGAAATGTGCTCCGGCTTGAGCATCAGCACCTTGCGCAGGGTATTGCGCCAGGAGCGCAGATCCTGACCCGGAATGGCCGACATCAGGTCGACATTGATGTTGGAAAAGCCCGCCTGTCTGGTGCGCTCATAGCTTTTCAGGAAATCATCGTAGGTGTGGATACGCCCGAGATTTTTCAGTTCTTCATCGTCGGCGGACTGCAGCCCAAGGCTGATGCGGTTGATCCCGCAGGCACGGTAAACGCCTAGCTTTTCCATCGTCAACGTACCGGGATTCGCCTCAATCGTGATCTCCGCATCCGCGTCGATCACAAAGCATTCGCGCAGCACGTCAAACAGCCCGCTGATCAAATCAGCGGGCAAAATGGAGGGCGTGCCTCCCCCCAGGAAGATACTGACCGCACGTCTGTCCGCGAAGCAGGCGGACTGGCCGCGGATCTCATCCGCCAGTTTTTCCATATAAATCCGATAGTCCCGCTCCGGCACCACAAACGATAAAAAATCACAGTAGGCACATTTGCGGACGCAGAAGGGAATATGGATGTACAGCTCCAGCTCGTTTTTATTCATTGTCCAGCTTCAGTACGCTCATAAAGGCTTTCTGCGGAATCTCCACGCTGCCGATCTGGCGCATCTGCTTCTTGCCCTCCTTTTGTTTCTCCAGCAGTTTTTTCTTGCGGGTAATATCGCCGCCGTAACATTTGGCCAGCACATCCTTGCGCATCGCCTTCACAGTCTCACGGGCGATGATCTTGCCGCCCACGGCCGCCTGGATCGGGATCTCAAAGAGATGGCGCGGGATCTCCCCTTTAAGCTTCTCGCACATCTTCCGGCCGCGCTCGTAAGCCGAATCGGCGTGGACGATGAAGGAAAGCGCGTCCACCTCCTCCTTGTTGATCAGGATATCCAGCTTCACAAGCTCCGAGCGCTCGTATCCTTTCAGATCATAGTCGAACGAAGCATAGCCGCGCGAGCGCGATTTCAGCGCGTCAAAGAAGTCATAGATAATCTCATTGAGCGGCAGCTCGTAGCGCAGCAGCGCCCGCGTCTCCTCCATGTATTCCATGCCCTTGTAGACGCCGCGGCGCTCCTGGCAGAGCGTCATGATCGCGCCGATAAATTCGGTCGTCACCATGATCTCCGCGGAGACGACCGGCTCTTCCATGTATTCGATTTCCGTCGGATCCGGCAGATTGGTCGGGTTGGTCAATGTGATCATCTCGCCGTTCTTTTTATGCACGCGGTAGACCACACTGGGAGCCGTCGTCACCAGATCGAGGTCGTACTCGCGCTCCAGCCGCTCCTGGATGATCTCCAGGTGCAACAGACCCAGGAACCCGCAGCGGAAACCAAAGCCCAGGGCGATCGAGGTCTCCGGCTCAAAGAAAAGTGAGGCATCGTTGAGCTGCAGCTTTTCCAGCGCGTCGCGCAGATCGTTGTACTTCGCGCCGTCCGCCGGATAGACGCCGCAGTAGACCATCGAGGTCACCTTTTTGTAGCCGGGCAGCGGCTCCGCGCAGGGGTTATCCGCGTCTGTCACCGTATCGCCCACCATCGTGTCGCGCACATTTTTGATGCTGGCGGTAATGTAGCCCACCATGCCCGCCGTCAGCTCCTCGCAGGGGATAAAACGTCCGGCTCCGAAATAGCCGACCTCAACAACCTCCTCCTCGGCGCCCGTCGCCATCATGCGCACGCGCGTACCTTTGCGCACAGATCCATCCACCAGACGGCAGAACACAATCACGCCCTTGTAGGAATCATAGAGGGAATCAAAAATCAGCGCTTTTAAGGGCGCTTTTGCATCACCCGCCGGGGCCGGAATCCTGTGTACAATCGCCTCCAGCACATCCTCGACATTCAGACCGGTCTTTGCCGAGATCCGCGGCGCATCGTGCGCCTCCAGACCGATAACATCCTCGATCTCCGCGGCGACGCGGTCCGGCTCGGCGCTCGGCAAATCAATCTTATTGATCACCGGCACGATGTCAAGGTTGTGATCCAGCGCCAGGTAGACATTGGCCAGCGTCTGCGCCTCAATCCCCTGCGCCGCATCGATGACCAGGATCGCGCCGTCGCATGCCGCGAGACTCCGGGAAACCTCGTAGTTAAAATCGACATGTCCGGGAGTATCGATAAGATTGAAAATATATTCTTTACCGTCCTTCGCCTGGTAGACTGTGCGCACGGCCTGCGATTTGATCGTGATCCCGCGCTCCCGCTCCAGATCCATATTGTCAAGCACCTGCGCCTGCATCTCCCGGCTGGTCAGCAGACCGGTCATCTCAATGATCCGGTCCGCCAGTGTTGACTTGCCGTGGTCGATGTGGGCGATGATGCAAAAATTGCGTATCCTGCTCTGTTCCTCCGCCGACATGTGTGGGTTCCTTTCTTTGCATTTGTTATGGCAATCTTACGGGCAGAGCCTCGAAAAACCTTTGGCTCTTCTCCACGAGCAGAGCCTCGAAAAACCTTCGGTTTTTCTCGGTCGCTTCGCTCGCCATATAGATAAATATGTGTCCGCCCGTGTAAACACGGCGTCCACATATTCATCCATCTGGCTCTTCTCCACGGGCAGAGCCTCGAAAAACCTTCGGTTTTTCTCGGTCGCTTCGCTCGCCATATGGATAAACATGTGTCCGCTCGTGTAAACACGGCGTCCACATATTCATCCATCTGGCTCTGCCCTTTTCGTATGATATCATTTTTTCAATCTTCCCGCAAGACCGTATCCAAAAGTTCCGCCAGCGGCTCCATCGCGTTTCGGGCTTCCTGCAGTGTATTTGTCTGCGCTCCCACCTCGATCAGCGCGGAGCGTGGGCGCAGGTGCATGTTGTAGCGCAGTCCTTTCAGGTAGATTTTACGCGCGTAGCCCGGATAGCGCCCGGAGGCAAGCAACTGCATCTGGAAGCTGAAGGCCAGATTCTGTTCCAGATAAGGATTGGGCAGATAGCTGATCTCCCCCTCGGGCGTACGGCACATGCCCTGAAAAAACATGATATTGGCCGTCTCCTTTCCATCGATCTCGCTCACCAGCCGCACATTATCAGCAACGCCGTCGCGGTGGAGATCGAGGATGACCTCCACAGTCGGATTTTCCCGCAAGATTTCCGTAATTCCTTCCAGCGCGTAGTTGTAAGCGCGGTTCCGATCGAGTTCCCCGTCCCGCATATCATAGACGGAAGTATCGTGAATGACATTCCAGCCACGCTCCCGCAAAAGCCGCGCCAGATCATCCCCGACGCTCACCACATTTGCCTGCGTATTTCCCGGCCCGTAATCGGCGTAGGTTTCCTGCGAATGCGTGTGATAGATCAGAATCTGCGGCACGTCGGCATTTTTCTCCAGGCGCAGATTCATCCCAAGGAACGTCTCCACTCTCATCAGATCACGCCCGGCCGTCGTCGAGGTGTGAACGCTGTAATAATGTTTCATCAGAAAATCATAATCCTGCAGCTGCGCAAGCGTCGGCAACGTGGCCGGGCCGCCATTGGTACCCGCTCCGAACCAGTCTCCGTCAGGACTTCCGGGAAGGGTGATTTCCGGTAACGGCACGGCGGCATTTCCCGCCGGAATCATTCCCGACACCGTTCCGCCTTCTGTCCGTTTTCCCACGTCCGTCCCCGAAGACAAAAACAGGTATCCGTACATTTCATACGCATACCTGTATTTTTTATAGATGGCATAGGCCGGATCCGCCACGTTTCCTCCCGTACCCGCATTTTTCACGAATAATAATCCGGAAAATATCGACGCACCCACCTCTGAAAGCGAAAGTTCCGGCCAGACGTCCTTCGCGCACATAAACAGCGGACAGGCACAGGCCAAAGCCAGCAGCAGGAATCCGAAAAGCATTTGTCCCAGACCGCCGCTTTTACTCAAAACGGACAATTTCCTTTTTCAGCCGCTTCATAATCTTTTTCTCCAGACGGGAAATGTAAGACTGAGAAATTCCCATCAGATCCGCAACCTCCTTCTGCGTCATCTCTGTCCCGTCAATGTCTTTGAGTCCATAGCGCAGCTCGACAATCTTCTTCTCCCTGGGGTTTAAGCGGTTAATCGCGTTCTTTAAAAGGTTCCGCTCCGTCTCGTCCTCCATCTCCCGGTAAATGATATCGTCATCCGTACCAAGAATGTCCGATAAAAGCAGCTCATTTCCATCCCAGTCGACATTCAGCGGCTCATCGATCGAGACCTCCAGCCGCGTCTTATTATTGCGGCGCAGATACATCAGAATCTCATTTTCGATGCAACGCGAGGCATAGGTTGCCAGCTTGATCTTTTTCTCCGGATTGAACGTATTGATCGCCTTGATCAGCCCGATCGTGCCGATGGAGATCAGATCTTCAACGCCGACGCTCGTATTGTCAAATTTCTTCGCGATATAGACGACCAGGCGGAGATTATGCTCAATCAGCGATGAACGCGCCTCCTTTTCATCCTCCGAGCCCAGAAGGCTGATCATCTCCGCCTCACTCGCGGCGTCCAGCGGCGGCGGCAGGATATCCGCCCCGCCTATGTAATGAACCTCCCCCTGTCTCTGCATCAGCATGGTCTTAAATGACGGTGCCGCCTTAAATTGAAATCGATTTGATATCGATACTTTTACTAACATGATTTTGTCCCTCCCGATTTTTCGGTTTCCTGGCCATCCCCATGCAAAAGCATTTCATAGCTGTAAGCCGCAGACAACGGCAGCCGACTCACAGCAAGCCACGGTTTTTCATAATTTCGGATGAGACGGCCATCCCGGCGCACCTCAATCCTATCGATCCGGATTCCCGGCATAATCCCCGTCTCCGTCCCAACCGTCCGGAACGGGATGTAAATCACCTGCCCTACCGCGTCGCAGACACGGCGCAGAGCAGCGGCTGTAATCACATGCACCGGTTGGTGGCCGTATGGCTCATAAAGACGGTTCCCGGTATCCCAGAGCGCCGTCACCGTCGTCTGTTTTCCCCGGTAATACAGAGTCGCCCTGCAGAGACCGGCACAAAGGCAGCGGTAATGTCGCAAACTTCCAATGGTGACCCACAATAACCCTCCCGCGCCGGTTATCGCCGTGGCCAGCGCGGCCAGCCGCCATTGACGCACCGGAAGGTTCGCGGAAGCGTAAACCACCATCGGTACACGGCTTTCCAGAAATCCCAGCAAACCACCGGCTGTGATGCCGAGCAACCAGAAAAAAAGCAGGCGGCATAAAAATTCTTTTATCGCAGCCCGGCCAAAAGCCAGGCGCAGCATCAATGCGGCCGGAACCATAAGAAAAAGGATCAGTTCCGTCAGAGGATTCTGGCGTGGCGAAATCAACGTCAGGCAGGCGCAAACGGCCCCTGCCGCCGCTGCCACAGGCAATCACATCCGCGCAGCCGCAAGGCCAAGTAAACGGCCTGTCAGTTCAAGAAGCAGGAAATCCATCAGGAAATTTACCAGAAAATACAGATCCAGATAGATGACAGCGCCTGCCGCCTGCAAATCCGCACCGCCTCCTTTCATCGGACTGGATTCATCCGGATCAAAGCCACTCTCATTCACCCGGTTCTGCCCTTTGCGGACAGTATACCAGTCTGTCAAAGCGGATGTTGTCAAAGGGCGTCGTACAGCGCCGTTTTTTTGAACGACAAAAAAGGACAGAAAGCATCTTGCTTTCTGCCCTGTAAAAATCCTGTCTGAAAAATTTGTTCTTGATCAGAATTTAACGCCGGTTTTTGAGAAAATCCGGAATGTTGATCTGCTGGCTGTCGCGCTTGAGCGGACGGTATGCCGGCTGCGTGGGAGCCTGTGTCTGCTGCGGCTGAGACGGAGCGGTCTCCGTCTTGGGAGCGGCCGCGGACTGCGGCTGCACAACCGGACGCGCCGCGGAAGCCGTATAACCGGCATCCCTGGTCGGCGCCGCCTGTGCCTGTGCGTAGGAAGCACCGCCCAGGCCAACGGAAGACGGCATCTTAGGCTTATAGTTGCCAAAGCCTGCCATCGCCTTGTTCACCGGGCTATTGGCGCCGTGCGCGTCAAGACCCGTAGCAATCACGGTGATGCTCGCCTCGTCCTGCGCGTTCTCATCGTACATCGCGCCAAAGATAATATTGGCGTCGTCTCCGGCAAGCTCCTGCACATAGCTCGCCGCGTCGTTTGCCTCGATCAGGCTGATATCACCGGAAATATTGATAATCACATGGGTCGCGCCCTCGATCGTCGTCTCCAGCAGCGGACTCGCGACCGCCTGCTTCACAGCCTCAAGCGCCTTGTCATCGCCCTTGGCATGTCCGATACCAATATGAGCGATCCCCTTATCTGTCATAACCGTCTGCACGTCCGCGAAATCCAGATTGATCAGACCGGGAACATTGATCAGATCGGTAATACCCTGCACCGCCTGCTGCAGAACCTCGTCCGCCTTCTTCAAAGCGTCCGGCATCGTCGTACGGCGATCCACGATCTCCAGAAGCTTGTCATTGGGAATCACAATCAGCGTATCGACGCTCTCTCTCAGGCGCTCGATACCGGCCAGCGCGTTGCTCATGCGCGTCTTTGCCTCAAAACGGAACGGCTTCGTGACAACGCCGACCGTGAGAATCCCCATATCCTTGGCAAGCTTGGCAATCACAGGAGCCGCGCCCGTACCGGTGCCACCGCCCATGCCGCAGGTCACGAAAACCATGTCCGCGCCCTTCATCGCCTGAGCCAGCTCTTCCGAGCTCTCTTCCGCCGCCTTCTGACCGATCTCCGGTTTCGCTCCGGCTCCCAGCCCCTTCGTCAGCTTCTCGCCGATCTGCATCGCGGTCGGCGCCTTGCAGAACTGCAGCGCCTGCTTATCCGTGTTGATCCCGATGAACTCAACCCCGGCGATATTCTCATCAATCATGCGGTTCACCGCGTTGTTCCCGGCGCCGCCGACACCGATCACCACAATCCTCGCCGAATTTTCCGCTTCATTTATCTTAATCTCTAACAAGACTGTCTCCTCCTTAATCCTCCACTCCGTCGGTTTTGTAACAATTCTGTAACAAAGCCATGCAAAATAATCTATCTATAACTATAGTTGATTTCTGTCAAAATATCAACTCTTATTTTCCCAATTGCAAAATTTTCCTGTAACATTTTTCTGCAATAAAGCGCCTGTTTCATCCTTTCGGCTGGAAGGAGTAACCGGCCGTCGTGTTCGTATCGTCGTAATCCTCCAGATGAAGCGTGCCGCGGCGTCCCTCCAGCAATGGCAGCATATCGCCAAGCTCGGCGATCTTGCCGTTCAGGTTGTCATTGCTGCCCAGCGTCACCTCCACCTCGCCGATATAGAGCGTCGCCTCGCCAAAACTGTCATACTGGATGCGATCCACATTCATGCCATAAATATACAGAATCTGTGTCAGGTTTAATATCTCCTGAAACACCGTTTCGTCCGCTACCGGTATTTTCTGATAGAGGACAATGTACCCGAAATCCAGTCCGGTAATCTGCGGAACGCCCTGCAGGCGCTGGCTGGAGCTTTCCACAACAATGCCATCTTTATCAAAATACATATAGCTGTTGCTCATCGGAGAGACGTAGCCGACCACCGTCTTCTCATAAACGATGATCTCCACCTGCCGCGGCCCATGGAATACCAGACTGTAATCCTCGACAAACGGGATCGTCTCATGTGTCCCAAAATGGTCACGCAGATAACACCATGCGCAATTCCGGCTGATGTGATCCGGAAAAACGAGATCCACCATTTCCTGCTCGGTGTAGCGCTCGTTTCCGGTGACCGTAATTTCCTTCACATTTACGGAAAGCAGGATAATTGCCAGAAGCAGCACCGCCACGGCCGCCAGAACCGGTCCCGTCCGTTTTTTTTCCAAAGCTTGCTCTGTCACAATGCGCCGTGTTCCTTTCTTCTGTCGATATCCTCAAGGCAGATCTCTGCTCCGGCTCCGGCGAGATCTCCGCAGATATCCTCATAGCCGCGCCGGATATGGGCATAACCGTCCACAAACGTCGTCCCCTCTGCCGCGAGACCGGCCACGGCCAGCGCCGCGCCGCCGCGCAGATCGCGTCCGGATACCGAACCGCCGCAAAGCGGCCAACGCCCCTCCACAGCCGCGGTTCCGCCATTTATTATAATATGCGCCCCCAGTTTTCGCAATTCCTTTGCGGTGGAAAATCGTTCTTCAAACACCGTTTCGCGGATAAACGAATCCCCCTCCGCTACCGAAGCGGCCGCCAGCATCACCGACTGGAGATCGGTAGGGAAACCCGGATAAGGCTCCGTAGTCAGGCTGACCGGCCGCGGACGGCCGGTCATTTTTATCCGGATGCTGCACGGTTCCACGGCAATTTCCGCTCCCATCCGGGAGGCGGCTGCCAGCGCTGCCCCCATCTGCCCCTCAGGCGCGCCGCGCAGCAGCAATTCCCCGCCTGCCGTCAGCGCCGCCCCAAGATAGGTTCCGGCAACGATCCGGTCTCCCGGAACCGTAAACGAACCTCCATGCAGCAAAGATCCTCCTGTCACGGTCAGCGTGCCGCTGCCAATCCCACTGATCCCGGCTCCAAGCGTCCGCAGAAAGTCGCAGAGAGCCTCAATCTCCGGTTCTCTGGCTGCGCCGGAAATCCGCGTCGTTCCTTCCGAGGCAACGGCAGCCATTACCGCATTTTCCGTCGCGCCGACACTCGGATAGGGAAATCGCAGCCTAGCGCCATGCAGACCGGATGCCTGCGCACGGATCTGTTCTCCCTCCACCACAATCTGTGCGCCCAGACTGCGCAGCGCTCCAAGATGCAGATCAATCGGCCGGCTGCCGATCGAACAGCCGCCCGGATACCAGATCTGCGCCGCACCGAAACGGCCGAGCAGCGGCCCCAACAGCATGATTGAGGAACGCATACTCCGGCACGCTTCCTCGGGGACCGGACGGCCGACCGCATCACGCGCATCGACGGTCAGCACATGCTCCCGCAGATCGCAGCGGCAGCCCAGGGTCCTCAGAATCTCCAGCATGCAGAAGACATCTTCAATCAGCGGGACGTTTGCGATGGTAACCGTTCCCCTGCAAAGAAGTGATGCTGCCATCATCGGCAGCACCGCGTTCTTGGAGCCCTGAATCCAGATCTCCCCATTCAGCCTGCGCAGGCCCTGGACACAAATGACAGGCACAGCCACTACCTCCATAAAAATCCGCTATACTGTCATCTTATGTGCAGGCAGCCCGTCAGGCTTCTACTTTTCCAGTTTAATTTTGTTGGAAACGCTGAGCACCATCCCCATCTCAATCATCAGAAACAGCACGGAAGTCCCTCCGTAGCTGATAAAGGGCAGCGTGATACCCGTGTTGGGTATCGTATTGGTCACCACGGCGATATTCAGAATCACCTGAATCGCGATGTGTCCCATGACGCCCACTACCAGCATCGCGCCATACAGATCCGGAGCGTTGCTGGCAATCAGCATAAAACGATAGATCATAAACAGAAAAATCAGGATCACCGACACCGCGCCAAACAATCCCAGTTCCTCGCATATGATTGAAAAAATCATGTCGTTCTGCGCTTCCGGGACGAACCCCATCTTCTGAATGCTCTCACCCAGTCCCTTGCCAAACAGGCCTCCGGAACCGATCGCGTAAAGCCCCTGCAGCACCTGGTAGCCGCCCTCCTGGGAATAGGCTTCCGGATTCTGCCAGACATAGATGCGGTTCAGCTGATAACCATGCAGCAGGTTGATCTTCTCCAGGAATGTCGCCAGCGGTCCGGCAATCACCGTCACGCCGACCGCGGCCAGCGCGCAGGCAAAAAACGGCGCTGTCTTCCGGCAGGCGACAAACAGCATCACAAAGGCAATCCCGACGATGATAATACCCGAGCTTAAATTATTTGCCGCGACAATCGCCGCGATCGGTAGCGTGAGCGCCGCGATCACGCCGACACAACGCCAGCTGTTAATCTTGCGGCCCATCGCCGTGATGACGACGGCCAGAAGCACAATCAGGGCAATTTTGACAAATTCCGTCGGCTGGAAGCTCAGTGAACCGACTCCCAGCCAGCGCCGCTTGCCGTTCACTCTCCTGCCCACCAGCGATACCGCGATCATCAGAATATAGGAAAGAATATAAGAGAACACCGCAAATTTCGCATAATGGTGATAATCAATCTTGGAGACCACCACCGCCAGAATCAGACCGCCCGCGGCGATCTTTAACTGCCGCATCATAAAATAGGAAGCGTCGCCGTACCTCAGCTGCGCCGTATAGGAGCTGGCACTGTAAATCATCACCAGCCCGAAGGCCGTCAGAAAAATGACACAGAAAAGCAGGCTGTAATCATAAAAATGTTTCGGCCTGTGCTTTTTCGCCATGGCTTTGCTCCCTCCCTGATTTTGATTCATTGCGTATCTTCTGACCCTGGCATCATTCTACAGATTCCGGACGCACTCCTTAAAGATATCGCCGCGCTCCTCGTAATTTTTGAACATACCCCAGCTGGCGCAGGCCGGGGAGAGCAGGACGTTGTCCCCCGCGTCGGCATAAGCGGCGCAGACACGCACAGCCTCCGCCATATCCTCGGCATACATGATCTCCGTGAACCCATGAGCGCGCGCGCATTCGGCAATCTTATCGCGGGTCTGACCGATCAAAACGAGATATTTCACCCGGCCTTCAAACTCCGCGACCCACTCGTCATACTCGCTATGCTTATCATAACCGCCGGCAATCAGCACGATCGGTCCCGGCATCGCTCGGATCGCCTGGATCGCGGCGTCCGGATTGGTACCCTTGGAATCATTATAATACCTGACGCCGGAGCGCTCACGCACAAACTCAATGCGGTGCTCCACCGCCCTGAACGTGCAAGCCGCCCGTCGGATATCGTCCATCGGTATCCCCATAGTGATCGCGATCGCAACTGCCGCCATCACATTTTCGTAATTATGACGGCCAAGCAGCTGCAAATCGTGAACATCCACAACCGTCTCACGCCGCCGGTCATGAGCATATACAATCGCATCGCCGTCCAGATAAATGCCTTCCGCCAGCGTCTGTCTGCTGGAAAAATAAAAAACCTTCGCCTTCTGCTCTCCGCTCTCTCCGAACGCGTGCAGCAGCGGATCATCGTAGTTGAGCACAACCGTATCTTCGGCCGTCTGATTCTCACAGATCCGCTTCTTGACCGCGACATAGTTCTCCATCGTCCCGTGACGGTTCAGATGATCCGGTGTGATATTCAGAATCGCGCTCACATTAGGATGGAAATCCATGATCGTCTCAAGCTGGAAGCTGGACACCTCCGCCACGGTCACTGATTTTTCCGTGGTTTTAAGCGCGGTTTCCGTGTAAGGAATGCCAATGTTTCCCACCACAAACACCTCGTCAAAATGCGTCTTCATGATCGCACCGGTCAGCGCCGTCGTCGTCGTCTTGCCGTTGGTCCCGGTGATCGCGATCAGTTTCCCCTGCGCCACATGCCAGGCAAGCTGAATCTCGCTCCAGATCGGAATGCCCGCCTCATCGAGTACCGACACAAACGGAGCGTCCAGCGGAATCCCCGGGCTGATGACCGACAGCTCCACGCCCCTTAAATCGGTACGGCTCAGTTCACCAAGCAGAATCTGCAGCTTTGCCTTCTCCGGAAATGTCTTTTTCAATGCTTCCGCGTCCAGTTTATCATTGCCATCATACAGCACAACCTCGCCGCCCATCGACAGCATCAGCTTCGCCGCGGCAATGCCGCTCTTACCTGCCCCGGCTACCAGTACTTTCTGATCACTCATCGTTTCCCTCCTGTAGATCTCTATCCGTCCTATGTCATGATACAAGGGACAAAAGCACGAAGCAATCCGTAGTATCATACCTTTTGTCGCCCAAAACCATATCTTTGATTTATGCACATCTGCGGGTCTTACATTGTCCTACAGCCCCAGATAAGCCACCAGGCACAATATCGCCGTGGTCACGGAAAATACCGCCACTACCTGCGTTTCCTTCCAACCGCCGAGTTCAAAATGATGATGAATCGGAGCCATGCGGAAAAACCGTTTTCCGCCGGTAGCCTTAAAATATCCGACCTGGATGATCACGGACAACACCTCCGCCAGATAAATCAGCCCGATGATCGGAATAAACAGCGGCAGCTGCATCATAAAGGCGCTGGCAGCCACAAAACCTCCCAGAGCCAGCGAACCGGTATCGCCCATAAACACGCGGGCGGGATAGACGTTGAACAGCAGAAACCCTAACAGACTGCCGACAACCGCGCCCGTGATCGGGCTGATGCCGCTCTCCTCGCCTATCGCAACGATCGTCAGAAACGTCGCCACCAGGATCGTCACACTCGTGCAGAGACCGTCCAGTCCGTCCGTGAAATTGACGCCGTTGTCCGTGCCCAGCATGACAAAAAACACAAAGGGCACATAGAAAATCCCCAGATTCAGCATCAGTCCCTGCCGGAAACCGCCGGTAAACGGCACAAGCATCGCCGTATCCACCTCGCCCGAGCAAAGCAGATAATAGGTAAAAATGCCGGTAATCACAAACTGCCCGGCCAGCTTCTGCTTCGGGTTCAGCCCTTCGGAACGCTTCATGACAATCTTGATATAATCGTCCATAAATCCGATGATCCCGAAGCCAACCGTGACAAACAGCACCGGGATAATCTTCGGATAGCTGCGCAGATAAAACAGCGAGGTGACGACAATGCTGCTTAAAATCATCAGTCCGCCCATCGTCGGCGTCCCCTGTTTTTTCAGATGCGTCTGCGGTCCGTCGTCACGCACCTGCTGGCCGAATTTCAGGCGGTGCAGGAACGGAATCACGATCGGACAGAGAATAGCGCTGATCGCGAAGGCGATGATGACGGCTAATATCGTTTCATTTATCATGGGAATCTCCTGTAATTTATGTATCTGGATGCGGGGCCCAGGACTGCGTCTTCTTGAATATTCATTCCGGGCGACCGGGCCCAGGACTGCGTCTTCTTGAATATTCATTCTGGGCAACCGGGCCCAGGACTGCGTCTTCTTGAATATTCATTCTGAATATTCAAGAAGCTTTGGATGTCCATCCTATACGAATTTTCCGGGAAGCAGCCGCCTGCAGACGAGCCTGCGCGGCTGCTTCCCGAAAAATTCGTGCAGTCCTGGGCTGTTATTTAGTATACGTCCTTTTTGCGGAATAATCAATAGCGGGCGGTTACAGTTCATTCCAACGGTTCTCCTTCGATTCCCAGATATGGCAATATATTCTGATACAGATTGGCGATGACCGGGGCGGCGATCGTGCCGCCGTAATACACACCCTGCGGCTCGTCGATCGTGATCAGGGCAATCACCTGGGGGTCGTTTGCCGGAGCGAATCCGATGAAAGAAGAAATATATTTTTTCAGGCTGCGCGGCAGTTTTTCCGAAGTTGCCGTCTTGCCGCCGACACGATACCCTGCCACGGCGCCCTTTTTACCGCTGCCATCCGCGACCACCTGTTCCAGAATATAACGCATTTTTTCGCTCGTCTCAGCTGAGACGATTCCCTGCTTCACCGGCCAGCTCAGATCGTGCACATAGGTTCCGTCCGCGCCGGTGACGCGCACGCCAAAGTGCGGCGTGACACGGTCTCCGCCGTTTACGATCGATGCCGCGGTCGTAATCAGCTGAATCGGCGTGACCTGAAACGACTGCCCGAAGGAGACCGTCGCCAGCTCCACCAGCCCCATATCTTCCTTGCGGTGCATGATTGTCGCCGCCTCCCCCGGCAGGTCAATGCCGGTTTTTTCCTTCAGGCCGAACTGTTCAAAATAATGATAATAATTCTCCACGCCCAGTCTCTGCCCGACGTCGATGAATACCGGATTGCAGGAATTCATCGCGCCCTGCAGGAAGGTCTCGCTGCCATGTCCGCCAACCTTATGACAACGGATTTTTCGATCCTCGACAATGCGAAATCCCGGGCAGGAAAACGTATCCTCCAGCGTCACTACCCCGGCCTCCAGGCCGGCTGCGGCCGTGATGATCTTGAAGGTGGACCCCGGTTCGTAGGTATCGTTGATGCTGGGATTGCGCCACATCTGATTGAGCAGCTCCTGCTTTTCCTTCGCCGTGCTTCCGGAAGGAGCCTCCGTATTCAACGTAAACGGGTCATTTAAATCAAACTCCGGCACATTGACCATCGCCAGAATCTCACCGTTTCGAGGATCCATCACGATAATGGAGACGCGGTTCGCGCCTTTGCGCTCCATGGTCTCATACGCCGCCTGTTCGGCGTAGCGCTGGATATTGACATCCAGGCTGACCGTAAGATCCGCTCCGGGCACCGGCTCCACGCGGTCTTCAAAGGTATTTGTAATCTCAATCCCGGCCGCGTCCGTCATCGTCAGGATACGTCCGCTGATGCCGCCAAGAATCTCCTCATACATGACCTCCAGTCCCACAATCCCCTGGTTGTCGCCGCCGGTAAAGCCGAGCACCTTCGAGGCCAGCGAACCATGCGGATACCAACGTTTATAATCCTCGTCCACCTTCACGCCGTCCAGATGACAGGCGCGGATCGCGTCCCCCGTTTCCTTGCTGACATTGGAACGGATAATCTCACGGGAACTGCGCTTTTCCACCTTCTCCCGCACCTTTTCCTCATCCATCGGAAGCATTTCGGAAAGCGTCCGGATCACCTGCTCACGGTCGGTCACCTGATTGTAAATCACCGAGATCGTACAGACCGTACGGTTCGCGGCGATTACCTCCCCATTTCTGTCAAGAATGCGGCCGCGCGCCGCCTTGATCGTGCGTTCCCGCTGATGAAGATCCTCCGCCCGTCCGCTGTAATATTCGGATCGGTACAGCATCAGAAAAACGAGCCGTCCCGCCAGCCCCGCCATGCACAGGCACAGCAGCAGACACAGGATGGCTGTTTTCCTGCGATGCCGGGTCTGATTGGAATTCATACCCGCCCCCACGGCTGCTCATCCGTACAGCTTATGCGGAACGTGCGTTTTTATGACTGCATATCCGCTTACGTCCCTCCCGGATAAGGGGCGATAATCGTCATTCCTCCCGGCTGATCCCCGACCGGACTCTCCTGCGGCAGCGGCGAGGCCACGGTCGTCCCGTTGCCCGCAGCGGTCTGTGAGACGGCTGCCTGCGTCGTCTCCTCCACAGCTGCCGCGGTCGTGGTCCCGGCACTTGCCGCAGCTGTCGCGGCGGCCGTGGTGGCCGCGGTTGCAGATGTTGTCGATTTCGTGGCGGATGCGGCGCTCGTACTTTTCTTTGTCGCCGTCGTATCGGACGCAGCCTTTGTTGCCGCAGCCTTTGTTGCTTCAGCCTTTGTTGTTGCAGCCTTTGTTGTTGCAGCAGCCGTCGTCGCGGAAGCCGTGGTGGCTGACGCAGTTTCCGCTGTATCGTCCTGTTCAATCACAATCCGCGGGCCCTCCTCGTCCGTGCCCGGCAGTACATTGGGAATGCCGCTGTCCTGCTCGACCTCGGGCGAGACATATTCCTCGGTATCGTACGCCTTTGACTCCGGTTCGGATTCGACTTCCGTCTCTCCGTTTGTCTCTCCGGTATTCTCCGTGATTCCTTCCTGATCGGGCAGCTGCGCCGCAATTTCCGGTTCTGATTCCTCGTCAATTTCCGGGAATACATTCAGATAAGGCAGAATATCGCCCATTATTTCGGCGAACACGCCGCTCGCATAGGTGCTGTGCGCCTGATCATCCACATGCGGCTCGTCGACGACGACATACACCAGCACTTCGGGATCCTCTGCAGGAGCAAAGCCGCAGAAGGATACCAGATAATTTCCCTGTTTGCGCGGCAGCTTCTCGGCGGTACCGGTTTTTCCGGCGATCGCGTAGCCTTCAATCTGAGCCGCCTTGCCGGTGCCCTGCTCCACGGTCTCAAACAACGCCTCGCGGATGAACGCCGCCGTGCTCTCCGACACCGTCTCCCGCACCAGAGTCGCGTCCACCTTGCGCACAATCGAGCCCTGCTCGTTCAGGATCTGCTTCACCACATGCGGCACATAATAGGAACCGCCGTTGATCACGGAACAATAAGCCGCCGCCATCTGAATCATTGTGCAGTTGAATGTCTGGCCGAACGAGTTTGTCGCCAGCTCCGTCAGCCCCATGGTTTCCTCCGTGTAGACCAGCGTTCCCGTGTCCGCCTCGCCCGGCAGGTCAATCCCGGTCTTCGCGCCAAAGCCGAACATCTGCTGATACCGGGAGAACCGCGTTTTCCCGGTCAGTGCGGCAATCTGCATCATCGCGTCGTTGCAGGACTGCATCAGGGTTTCCTCAAGCGTCAGCAGCCCGTGCCCGCCCTTGGAATACGCGGTACACTTGATGTCATAATCACCCACGGTCTGATAGCCATCGCAGAAAAAGGTCGTCTCCGTGCCGATCACGCCCTCCTCGAGCGCCGCGGCCACCGTGAAAATTTTGGCCGGGGAACCGGGCTCATAGGTATCGCTGACACAGTAATTACGCCATTCCTGGTTCCAGGCCACCTGCCGGCCGTAGGAAAGGATATCTTCATCCTCGAAATATTCCGATACCTCATCGGCGGTAATCGTCGCGCCGTCGCTGTCACGATGCCGGTTTTTGTAAACATTGACCGCCTCGGCCCGTCCCAGCTCCATCAGCTCTTCCTCCGTATAGCGATCGGAAACCGCACGCGGGTTGTTCAGGTCAAACGGTTCGTCACTGGCCATCGCCAGCACCTCCCCGTTGTCCGGATCCATCACGATGACGCCGATATGATTAGAACCCACCTCGTCCATCCATTGCGCAATGTATTTTTCCACGATATTCTGAATGTTGACATCGATCGTCGACACTACCGTATTGCCGTTCTCCGCAGATTTGATCACGCGCTCCAGGTTCGAGTCGTCATTCAGATAGCCATACTCGCGGCCATTGGTGCCGATGAGATCCTCATTGTAGGATTGTTCAATGCCTCCGATGCCGTTGTCATTCGTGGAAAAGCCGACCACGTTGCAGGCCAGAGCATTGTTGGGGTAGATGCGTCGGTACTCGTCCTCAAACCACACGCCGCGGATACGGGCGCGCTCCCCGGCCTCGGCATTGGCGCGGTTGGTTTCCGACTGTAATGTCTCAAAAGCCTGTTTCTGATCGTACTCCAGATGACGTTTGTAGCGAATATACAGCCGCTTGGGATCTTCCCGGATTAGGGTGCGCAATTCCTGCGCGTCATAATCAAAAACCTGGACCAGCGCCGATACCGTTGCCTCGAGAAAATTTTCCTCATCCGCCATGATCTGCGACGGATCGATGATCAGATTATATACTTTTTCCGTCGTCGCCAGATAGGTGCCGTTGCGGTCGACGATATCGCCGCGCCGATAGGGAATCACGCGGCTGTCGTATTCCTGCTGTGAGAGCACGATCTGGTTGTAGTTGTCCTGATTTCCATTGATAATGCGGTAAATCTGGTAGATAAGCGCAAACAAAGCCAGCGTAATCACGATTACCGTGATCGCCAGCTTTCTCTGCATATACATGGTAAAAATCCGTTTTCCCTGCGGTCTTGGCTGCTGGTCAGTGTTCCGGGATGTCTTCATATTGTCTCACGTACTCACTTTCCGTCCTGTCATAGAGCAGCACCTGGCTGCGATTCGCGTAGACCATGCCAAGCTCCTTCGTCGCTACATCATAAATATGATCCAGATCGATATTGGTGTTAATATTGGTCTGCAGCGCGTCATTCTCCGCCTTGACCTGTTCGATCTGCTGTTCCAGATATTCAATATTGCGGATCCGGGCGGTAATCGACGACTGTACGTGAAGATAATTGACGCAGATGTAAAGCACACAGAACGCCGCGATGGTCAGCATCATGACATAGGGAAGATCCATCTGCAGCGCCTTTTCCTGATTTCTCCGGACGGTCTCACTCACCACCGCGCGGTGCAGCGTCCGCGTCCGGCTCTGCATTTCTCCCGCTGGCCTGGTATATGATTCCTCTCCGTAACGCCGTTCGCTCCGGGAACGCCGCAGCGGCTGATCCTGGCCGGACCGCACCGTACCGGATCGCACCGTATTGCCGTAGATATAAGCGTTATCTGTCGTTCTCGCTCTCTGAGCCATACGTTCCCTCCCCTTCTCCCGGTCAATCCGTACCGCTGTCGCGACAGCAAACCGGATCCTCCTTTGCCGGGTTTTATCTGCGCTCGAACACGCGTAACTTCGCGCTTTTTGCACGTTTGTTTTCTGTGATTTCCATCTCTTTCGGCACAATCGGTCTGCGCGTCACTACCACGCCTGCGCTCACCCGTCCGCACATGCATACCGGAAAATCCGGCGGGCAGATGCAGGGATTCTCATTTTTGCGGAAATGCTGCTTAACGATGCGGTCCTCCAGCGAATGAAAGGTAATCACACACAGCCGGCCGCCCGGCCGCAGTCGTCCGATCATCTCATCGAGCGAGGATCGCAGTACCTCCAGCTCCTGATTGAGCTCAATGCGGATTGCCTGAAATGTCCGCTTGGCGGGATGCCCTCCCGTCGCCTGTATCTTCATGGGGATCGCCGCACGGATCGCCGCCACCAGCTCCCCTGTCGTCTCAAACAGTTTTTTCTCCCGGGCCCGCACAATATGCCGGGCAATGTTTTTCGCGAAGCGGTCCTCGCCGTAATCGCGGATGATGCGGCACAGCTCGTCCTCCGGATAGGTGTTGACAATGTCGGCCGCCGTCCGCGTGCCGCGCTGATCCATGCGCATATCCAGCGGCGCCTCCACACTGTAGGAAAACCCGCGTTCCGCCGTGTCCAGCTGATAGGAAGATACGCCGAGATCGAGATAGATCCCGTCGACCAGGCCGATGCCAAGCTCATCCAGAATATCCGGCAGATGCACATAATTGCTGCGCACGGTCGTCACCAGGTCAGAAAATGGCGCCAGCCTCTGCCGCGCCGCGCAAATCGCGTCCTCGTCCTGATCGATGCCAATGAATCTGCCCTCGCCGCAAAGCCGCCGGCATACCTCAAAAGCATGTCTGCCTCCCCCCAGGGTGCCATCCACGTAAACGCCGCCCGGATGCACCATCAGGTTGTCCACCGTCTCTGTCAGCAGGACGGATTTGTGCTCAAAGCTCATATGCCAAGGCCTTCCATATTTTCCGCAATCTCTTCCATGTCGTCATAGGTATTGGAGGCGTTCCAGGATTCCTTGCTCCAGATCTCGATACGGCTGCCAACCCCCACAAGCACGGCGTCCTTGTCGATGCCGGCAAACTCCCGCAGGATCGCGGGCAGCAGGATCCGGCCCTGTCGGTCCACCTCACAGGTGGTGGCTCCAGCCAGGAAAAACCGGGAAAATTTTCTGGCGTTGGCATTGGTGAGTGGCAGGGCGTGCAGTTTTTCCTCAAGAGCTTTCCACTCCGAATTTTCATAGACAAAAAGGCAGCCGTCCAGTCCCTTCGTAACCACGAATTCCTCTCCGAGCTGCTCCCTGAATTTGGAAGGTACGATCAAACGGCCTTTTGCGTCTACCGTATGATTATATTCGCCCATGAACATTGTCATCACCACACCACTCTAAAACCATTTCCTACCACTTTACGCCACTTCCCACCACTTGTATGCTTATTTTAGTACAGGATCCCCAAAATAGCAAGGAATTTTTAAAGAAAAAAGGCAAAAAAATTAAGGTGGCCGAAAGGTTTTTTCGACCACCCCAAGATATGTACCATTCTAAAATCCGGACGCAATATATAGTTCAATCAGTTGGTCCAGTTTTACGCTGTCCCGATAAACTTCTTCGTAATTCTGCCTGGTCTCCATACTCTCATCCAGACGGATGCGCGCCGCTTCAATATCGGCCGCCAGTCTCTCTCTTGCAACTTCCATAGATTTCTCCTTTTCCCTGTAAAGCCTTGTTAATATGCTACCTGTGCGCGAATCGCCGTGACGCAAGCATCACCGCCGCAACAACCACCAAAGCCAGAGACAACACCTGTGAAACCGCGATCCCGGTCCCCCATAGAAGCAGAGAATCCGTGCGCAGCCCCTCGATCCAGAAACGTCCCAGGCCATAGCCCAAAAGGTAAATCCAGAGCATCTCGCCCTCAAAGCGCTTGCGTTTCCGATACCAGAGCATGAAGATCAGCAGACCAAGATTCCAGCAGGACTCATACAGGAAGGTGGGATGTACCTGAATGTACTCGACGCCGTTTTCAATGATCTGATGATTCAGGACGTCCTCGCTCAGCATCAGACTGGACACCAGGGATTTTTTGATGCGCATCGCGAACAGGCAATCCGTATAGCCGCCAAACGCCTCGCAATTGAAAAAGTTTCCCCAGCGCCCGATAATCTGTCCGGTGACCAGGCCCAGTACCGCGCTGTCCGCGATCGAAAAAAAAGACAGTTTTCTGATCCGCGTATACACAAGCGCAGTCAGTATCCCGCCGATCACGCCTCCGTAGATCGCCAGTCCGCCGGCACGCAGATTGAAAATCTGGAGCGGCTGATCACGATACAGATCCCACTGAAACGCCACATAATAAACACGAGCGCCGATAATGGAAAAAATAATCGCGTAGAGCGCGAAGTCGAGGTAAAGTTCCGGATCCTGTCCTCTCCTTTTCGCGTCCGCCTGCGTCAGCCAGATCCCCGCCAGCATGCCAATGCCGATAATGATCCCATAATAGGCAATGCGGAATCCAAAAATGGAAATGCTGTTGCGCAGATTCTGCACCGCGATTCCCAGATGGACAAACGCTACATCCGCACCTACCATTGACATTGCCCCCTTTCGAGCTTTTCTTCATTTTACTCCGAAAAAGTGTGGAAATCAAACAGAATCGTGCGACGGATTTCGCCGCTGCACGACAAATATCTACTTAAATTACCATCCGAACACCAGGCATCACTTCATATAGGGCTTATAATCACGGATATTTTAATTATAGAACATCCATCTTCAGAACATCGCTGATATCCGGCATATCCACAATGCTCTCCGCATAATGCGCATACAGAACCCGGCGAGTATCATCCACAATGAACATTGCCGGAAGCTGTTCCTCATTTCCCTCATATTTGCCATGCTGGAAACCACAGCTGCTTGCGGCCGCCGCTTTTTCCTTAAGCTTCGCTCTCACTTCCTCCGTGATTGACGTCCAGGAACCAATCTCAAGCTCCTTATAAATTTCCATCTTAGGGTCACAGATCATATCAAATGGAATGCCCGCGTCTTCCAGATCCTGACGCACCACCTCCGGCTCACTCTGCATCACCACAAGAACCTGACATCCCTTATCCAAAAATTCCTGGTAACGCTGTGACAGAAGATGAATATCATAACGACAGACTCTGCACCCCACATAGCGCAGAATCCAGAAAATCGTCTTTTTCTGTCTTTTTACAAGATCTGAAATTTTAATTCCCTGATCATATGCTGTGTTCACCTCAAAATCAGGCATCCAATCGCCTTTCTTTAATTTTTTGCTCATACAAATCACCTTTCTTTCATTTTTTGTAAAAAATAAAAAACACAAATTCCACTTCTTGCAACACCCCGAAGATAATGCTACAATTGTAGAATTAAGGGGCAAAATCAGAATTTACACACAGGCATTGCTCAGGTGCTTTTTCGATTGTTCAATTTCCCCTTACATTCCATCTTTCCTGAGCATTTTCATGATATCTTGCACGAATGCTTTAGGTACATTTTAAATATTATCACGCACGTTGTCAAATTCCTTTTTCCGTATTTATGAATTATCAATCCTACGGCTAATCATTCTGCAAATTATGTAAAGCAATTACCATACATTGAGCCTGACAGAGATATGTTAGACGAAATACAAGCGTTGGTGAGTCAAATCATTTATTTTCAAAGCAAACATGCTGAGCAACAAGCTGAGGAAGTTCATGAAAAAGTTAACAAACTGATTGAGCTTGCTTATAAAGATTGAAAAAAACAGGGCCTTTATGGTATATTTATATCGGCGTCGGACTCTTTTTTAACGAAGAAAGGGATCCATATATGAGCAAAAATTTAAAGGATAAAGAGTATAGCTTAATCGTTACTCTCCCTGATATGACAGTAGGTATGTTCATGTAACAGACGAATCATTGGTAAATGCAATATGCCAATTTGAAACAATTACACCCATCAGCAATGAAAAAGGGCGTAGACAAAATATAGAGAAAGGCAGAAAGCCTTGAAAATCAAGGGCTTTTGAGTAGGTAAATAGAATTATGAAGTTGGGAATCGTCGGCCTGCCGAATGTCGGCAAGAGCACGCTGTTTAATTCACTGACCAAAGCGGGAGCGGAATCCGCCAACTACCCGTTCTGCACCATCGACCCGAACATCGGCGTCGTCGCCGTGCCGGACAAGCGTCTGAAGCTTCTGGGCGATTTCTATCATTCCAAAAAAGTCACGCCGGCCGTGATCGAGTTTGTCGATATCGCCGGTCTGGTCAAAGGCGCCTCCAAAGGCGAAGGACTCGGCAACCAGTTTCTCGCCAATATCCGCGAGGTCGACGCCATTGTTCACGTCGTCCGCTGTTTTGAGGACGCCAACATCATCCACGTCGACGGCAGCGTCGACGCGCTGCGCGATATCGAGACGATCAATCTGGAGCTGATCTTCTCCGATCTGGAAATTCTGGAGCGCCGCATCGCCAAGACCAGCAAGTCGGCCTTCAATGACAAATCGCTTGCCAAAGAACTCGCCGTATTAAAGGAACTGAAGGATATTCTGGAAAACGGACAGCTCGCGAGCACCTATACCAACGACGACGAGGAGCTGATGGCCTTCGTCAGCTCGCTCAATCTTCTCACCTGCAAGCCCGTGATCTTTGCCGCCAATGTCGCTGAGGATGATCTGGCCGATGACGGCGCTTCCAACCCGCAGGTGACCGCCGTACGAAACTTTGCCGCAGAAAACCACTCCGGCGTCTTTGTGATCAGCGCTCAGATCGAGGAGGAGATCGCACAGCTCGACGACGACGAAAAGCAGGAATACCTCGAAGCCCTTGGACTTTCCGAGTCCGGCCTGGACCGGCTGATCGCCGCGAGCTACCAGCTGCTCGGCCTGATGAGTTTCCTCACCTCCGGCGAAGATGAGACCCGCGCCTGGACCATCAAGATCGGCACCAAGGCCCCGCAGGCAGCCGGTAAGATTCACTCCGATTTTGAGCGCGGCTTTATCCGCGCCGAGGTCGTCAATTACCAGGATCTGCTGAATAGCGGTTCCTACGCCAAGGCAAGAGAAAAAGGCCTGGTAGGTCTGGAAGGAAAAGACTATGTGGTAAAGGATGGGGACGTGATCCTGTTCCGTTTTAACGTCTGACCCCCTCGCTCACCTTTTTCAAAATAACCGTCCCAGAAAGCTACCGTCCGCCTGCCGCTCTTCAAAGCATTCCGTCAGATTATCATCATCCATAATCTGCAGTACCTGCGGCATGCCGGCGGCCAGCTTTTTCTTCTCATACTCTGCCCTTAAGATCCAGTAGACCTGCCCTTCTTCGGAGCTTTTCAAGGTTCCCTCATAGGAATCCGCACGGTAAAGCAAACCGATATTATGTAAGCCGTCGCGATACCAGTGATAAATTCCCCGCAGCACCGGATGATGAATCGTCAGTCCCGTCTCTTCCCTCATCTCCCGGATCACCGCTTCTGTGAATGTTTCGCCCGCTTCCACATGGCCGCCGGGGAATGTCGTCCCGCTGTAGCCACTTCCGGTCTTATCCAGTGCGAGCACCCGGTCCCCATCGCACAGCATACACATATTCATGAAAATCACATGCTCCGGCAGGTGCTGTTCCGTCTCCGTCTTCTCAGTTTTCATCTGATTTATCCTCCGTATAAAGTTTACAGAACCGCCCGTAGATCGGACGATAAACCTCCCTGTATAAATTTTCCGCAGCGTGATCCAGTTGTTTTATCGAAAGATCCGTTCCATTCAGACCGATATATAAAATGTCATAATCCACGCCAAACAACTGAGCTTTCGCATTTGTCAGCGCCGCGCCGTTTGAACGGTAAAAGCGGATCCGTCTCCGGCGGAGCGTCGCTTCCTCCTCAGATTTTGCCGAATCTGGATTTTCTGCTTCAATGAACACCCCGTTTTTTGCCGAAACGGCACCCTTTAGGATCCGTAGGAATTCACTGCCAGTTCCATGTCCTCGCAATCCGGGAACCACCGCAAAATAATCCAGCAGCGCATATTGCCTGCTCTCTGCCAAAAAATAAAAGGCATAGGCCAGGAGGCTGCCGTCGTCACAATAACCAAAGCACTCATATTTTCCAGTTTTCATCAATTTTTCCATAGAGAAAAGCGGGCGGCGCTCATTGCGGGGAAAATCCTCTATAACGTGATTGTTATAAATCCGCTGTAATTCCTCTAATTCCAGCTTTTTAATCCGATTCATACTAATCTTCTCCCCCTGCGCCGTCTTTCTTTGATTTATCGGTAAGATGGTAACTCAAATCGATCAGATCTTTGATTTCCTCATCCGGCACGCCGCCCGCAAGCTCAATCGTCAGCCACTGCGTTTTGTTCATGTGATAAGCGCGATGGTACCCGTCCCGCTTTATCAAAGTATCGATCAGCATTGGCTCACATTTCATGGTGACGACGCCGATGAATTTCTCATCATCTTGCCCCAGCCTGTCCGCCCTGACATACATTGCCAAAGCGAACCATTTTCGGGTGTCTTTGTGTCTCAGAACCGCCGACTCGAAATCCCGGTCAAACGGAAAATCCGGCTCCACACCATATGCCTTTTTTACATAAGAAAATAATGCTTCCCTCGTCATCGCATCTGCTCCATAAAAAGGCTGTTGAGAAAATCCCAACAGCCAGTCTCACCATTGAAACAATTGCGGACAACATTTCGTATCCAGGCTTTCCCTGCTACGATCTGTTAGTAGCAGCCGGATCCGGAACCACAGCCGAACCCGGAGCCGCAGCTAAAGTCAGAACCGCACCCCTGGCCTGATAACAGGCAGGAGAGAATATCCGGAAGACTGCTGCAATCCCCGCTCTGTACACTGCCACAACTGCCACTTAGTACGCTGCCACAACTGTTCCCGGCATATGTACTGTCACAGCTTCCACACGAAGCGCTGCCACAATTCCCGTTCAGCGCGACCGGTACCACAGCCGCCTGGGCCGTCCCGGCCAGGCAGGCGCTCATCATGGCCGCCGCCAGCGCTGTACGCAGCTTGTTTTTTTTCATATACGATTTCCTCCTTCTTTTGTGTTGCGCAGGTTTTACATTTCTGTTACAAAATTATGGTAACACATACAGAAGGCGAAATCCATCGGCGATCGCTGGAAGCGTTTCCAGCTGCTGCCAGGCATTTGGCTTTCTTCTACTTCAGGTACTTTTGCATCATCCCGCACCCGTCCAGCGTCGCAAAATAATCTTTTGCGGTCTCGGCGCGGCGGATCTTCTGCACGGAACCGTCTTCCCTCAGAAGAAGCTCGGCCGATTTGAGCTTGCCGTTGTAGTTGTAGCCCATCGCGAAACCATGCGCTCCGGCATCGTGGATCACGAGCAGGTCGCCCATATCAATCTTAGGCAGCATGCGATCGACCGCGAACTTATCATTATTCTCGCAGAGTGAGCCGGTCACGTCATACTTGTGGTCGCAGGGCGCGTCCTCCTTGCCCATCACGGTGATATGGTGGTAAGCGCCGTACATCGCCGGACGCATCAGGTTGACCGCGCAGGCGTCGACGCCGATGTATTCCTTATAGGTATGTTTTTCGTGAATGGCTTTCGTCACCAGGACGCCGTACGGCCCGAGCATAAAACGGCCCAGCTCCGTGCACAGCGCCACATCACCCATTCCGGCCGGAACCAGAATCTCTTCATAAACCCGGCGCACGCCCTCCCCGATCACGAGGATATCATTCGGCTCCTGATCCGGGCGGTAGGGAATGCCGATACCGCCGGAGAGGTTGATAAATTTGATGTGAACGCCGGTTTTCTCATGCAGGCGCACGGCGAGCGAAAAAAGCACCCGCGCCAGCTCCGGATAATATTCGTTGGTTACCGTATTGCTCGCAAGAAACGCGTGGATACCAAACTCTTTCGCGCCCTTCGCCGCGAGAATCGTGAACGCCTCGACCATCTGCGCTTCCGTCATGCCGTATTTGGCGTCGCCGGGGTTGTCCATGATCCCGTTGCTCAGCGTGAATACGCCGCCCGGATTGAAGCGGCAGCTGATCGTCTCCGGGATATGCCCGATCGCCTGCTCCAGACTCTCGATGTGCGTGATGTCGTCGAGATTGATGATCGCGCCCAGGCGGTCCGCCAGAGCAAATTCCTCCGGCGGCGTATCATTCGAAGAAAACATGATATCATGGCCGGAAAAGCCGACCGCGTCTGACATCATCAGTTCCGTCGCGGAAGAACAGTCCGTGCCGCAGCCGTATTCCTTCAGAATCTGAAGAATGTACGGATTCGGCGTCGCCTTCACCGCGAAATATTCTTTATAGCCCATGTTCCAGGAAAACGCCTGTTTGAGTTTCTTCGCGTTCTCACGGATACCCCTCTCATCGTACAGATAAAACGGCGTCGGATGCGTCTTAGCAATCTCATCAAGCTGTGCCTTTGTCACAAACGGTCTCTTTTCCACTGTCATTTCTCCCCTTCGTTGTAAAATTTCGCGTTCGTCCCGGACAATCTGTCAGCGACTTTCCTGCCCCGGTAAACGCTATTGTCGTCTTAGTCCACCTCAACGATACGCATAATATTGGTGTGTGTGGCCGGTTTGTTGCGCGTCGCCCGGTTTACCACACCGGCTGTCACGACGGCGATATCGCCGTCGGCAAGCATTCCTTTCTCTTTTAACAGATCAACCGAGGCCTCGATCAGCTCGTCGGTCGAGGCGGCGCGTCTGGCCTGAAACGGCCGCACGCCCCAGTAAATCTGCATCTGCCGCACCGCGGTCGCGCTCGGCGAGAGCCCGATAATCTGCGCGCCCGGCCGCCACTTGGAAAGCAGACGCGCGGTATAGCCGCTGATGCTCGGCGCGATAATCGCTTTCGCTCCCAGATCATGTGCCGTCGATACCGAGGAATAGCAGACCGCGTTGGAAATGTTGCGCCGGTTTTCCCCGGAGACCATCCGTTTCTGATAGCCATGGTAATCGAGGTACTGCTCGGACGCCTCGCAGATCCCCGCCATCATGCGCAGCGCTTCGAGAGGATATTTGCCCATCGCGGTCTCGCCGGAAAGCATCACCGCGTCCGTGCCGTCATACACGGCGTTCGCGACGTCCGTCGTCTCCGCGCGCGTCGGCCGCGGATTGCGGATCATCGAATCCAGCATCTGCGTGGCCGTGATCACCGGCTTACAGGCCATATTACATTTGTTGATAATCATTTTCTGGATATGCGGCACCTGCTCCGCCGGGATCTCCACGCCCATATCGCCGCGGGCGACCATGATCCCGTCGCTGGCCTCGATGATATCGTCCAGATTTTCAATGCCCTCAGCGTTTTCAATCTTGGCAATGATCTGCATCTGGGATCCCTGTTCACTTAAAATTTCCCGGATCTCGCGGATCGCGTCTCCGGTGCGCACAAAGGACGCCGCGATGAAATCGAAGCCCTCCTCAATGCCAAAACGGATATCTTCCTTGTCCTTGTCGGTCAATGCCGGAAGATTGACGCGCACATTCGGAACATTGACGCCCTTGCGCTCACCGAGCTCACCGCCGTTGACGATATGGCAGACAACATCCTGGTTCTGTACCTTACGTACCTCAAGCTCAATCAGGCCGTCGTCGATCAGGATCCGGTCGCCTGCCGTCACATCGGCGGGCAGTCCTTCATAATTGATGTGGCCAGTTGTTTCGTCGCCAACGAGTTCTCTGGTCGTGAGCGTATAGGTGCCGCCGCTCTGAAGCGTCACCTTTTTTCCTTCCTTCAAACGCCCGGTGCGGATCTCCGGCCCCTTCGTGTCAAGAAGCGCCGCGACTGGCACATCAAGCTCCTCGCGCAGAGATTTCAACATATCAAGACGCGCCTTCTGTTCGGCGTGATCGCCGTGGGAAAAATTGAAGCGCGCGATGTCCATCCCATTTAGAATCAATTGCCTCGTCAGCTCACGGTCGTCACTGTTCGGACCCATTGTGCAGATGATTTTCGTCTTTTTCATTTTCCGCTCCTTCCGCAGTCACATGCTGGTGGGTATAAAGATGGTCGAGGCAGTATTCATAGCTTCCCGCACATTTTGAGCAATAGCGGAACTCCAGATCAGGATTGTCGCGCTCCGTGCGGCCGCAGACCGCACAGCGGTGGCGCGTCCCTCCCTGGGGCATGATCTTCACCTCGCGGCGGAACTCCTGGCGGCGCTTTGCCTGCTTCGGAGAGAAGCGCGCCGTTCCGCGGGTCATCAGGAAGAAAATAATCACGTTTGCCAGCGAGACGGCAATCTCGCAGCGACTGGCCGCGTTTCCAAATATAAACGAATAGCCGTAAACGCATAGATCCGCGATCGCCAGCCATTTTGCTTTCACCGGAAGCACAAAGAAAACATAAAACATCGTATCCGGAAAGCTGATACAGAACACGAGGAAAATAGACAGATTGATATAGCCCGTCGTCAGAATCATGCGCTGGTGGAACAGCAGGTATCCCAGCAGACAGGCCAGCACCTGGAAAACAACGCCCATAAAGAAAAATACGTTAAAGCGGAACGATCCCCACACGCTCTCCAGCGTCCGCCCGAGACTGTAGTAGACAAACAGGGCGATCACGCCGAAAAATAACGTTGAAAACTGCCACATGCCAAACGACGGCGGGTAAATCAGAAACGTCGCGATCCGCCAGATCTGGCCACGCAAAAGCATCGGCGCGTCCAGCGCCAGATAATTATAATACAGATCCACAAACGAAAAATTCATGTTCCAGCTCATGACCGTGAGCGCCAGACCGATGGCGTAGAGGATCACGATATAGTACATCAGATTGTGAATCGCGTATCGCGCATATTTCCGTTCAAAATCCCTGAAAAATTTCATCCGGAGTCCTTTCCTTTCCTGAAAAACGATGCCATTTTCGCATTTCGATTATAATTTCTGTATCAGGATTTGTCAAATACTTATAATCTTAACTCTTTTTTTATGGCCAGAAAATTGTATTCCATCCGGATTTGTGCTAAACTAGGTGAGAAATATCGACTTATGTCAAATCTTAAGGAGGCAGGGTTTCATCCCGAACGAATGACCTTACATAATTATCTCGGAATCGACATCGGTTCCACAACCGTCAAGGTTGCCATTCTGGACCAGGACAACCATATATTGTTTTCTGACTACGAGCGCCACTATGCCAATATCCAGGAGACGCTCGCTCTTTTGTTGTCAAGAGCGGTCGAAACACTCGGCGAACAGCAGGTATACGCCAGCATCACCGGCTCCGGCGGCTTAACGCTCGCCTCGCACCTCGGTCTGCCGTTTACGCAGGAGGTCGTCGCGGTAGCCACCGCCCTGCAGGCGGAAGCGCCGCAGACCGACGTGGCCATCGAGCTGGGCGGCGAGGACGCCAAAATCATCTACTTTACCGGCGGGATTGATCAGCGCATGAACGGCATCTGCGCCGGTGGCACCGGCTCTTTCATCGATCAGATGGCGGCGCTGCTCCAGACCGACGCGGCCGGATTGAACGAATACGCCCGCAATTATCAGATGATCTACCCGATCGCGGCGCGCTGCGGCGTCTTCGCGAAGACGGACATTCAGCCATTGATTAATGAAGGCGCCACCCGCGAGGACCTGGCCGCCTCGATTTTCCAGGCGGTCGTGAACCAGACCATCAGCGGCCTGGCCTGCGGCAAGCCGATCCGCGGCACCGTGGCTTTCCTCGGCGGCCCGCTCCACTTCCTTCCGGAGCTGCGCCGCGCCTTTATCCGCACGCTGAACCTGGATAAAGAGCACATCGTCGCACCCCAGCATTCGCATCTTTTCGCCGCGGCCGGAGCCGCGATGAACGCCGGGACAAAAGCTGAGATTTCTCTGTCTGAGACGATCACGCGCCTGCGCAGCGGTATCACTATGGATATGGAGATCAAGCGCATGGAGCCGCTGTTCGCCTCTCAGAAAGATTATGACGCGTTCTGTGAACGGCACGCCGCGCACCGCGTACGCAGGGGCGATCTGTCGTCCTGCCATGGCAACTGCTATCTCGGCATCGACGCCGGGTCGACCACCACGAAAGTAGCGCTGGTCGACGACGACGGAAAGCTGCTCTACAGCTTTTATTCCAACAACAACGGCAGCCCATTGGCCACCGCGATCCGCGCCATGGGCGAAATCAAAGACCAGTTACCGGCGGACGCGCGCATTGCCTGGTCCTGCTCCACCGGCTACGGCGAGGCGCTGCTCAAGGCGGCGCTGATGCTCGATGAGGGCGAGGTTGAGACGATCTCCCACTACTACGCGGCGGCTTTCTTCGAGCCGGACGTGGACTGCATCCTCGACATCGGCGGCCAGGACATGAAATGCATCCGCATCAAGGACGGCACCGTCGACAGCGTGCAGCTGAATGAAGCCTGCTCCTCCGGCTGCGGCTCTTTTATCGAAACGTTTGCCAAATCATTAAATTACGAAGTCGTCGACTTCGCGCATGAGGCCTTGTTCGCACAAAATCCGACCGATCTTGGCACCCGCTGCACGGTCTTCATGAACTCAAACGTCAAGCAAGCGCAGAAAGAGGGCGCCACCGTCGCGGACATCTCCGCCGGTCTGGCCTATTCCGTTATCAAAAACGCCCTGTTCAAGGTCATCAAGATCACCAACGCGGCGGATCTCGGAAAACACGTCGTCGTCCAGGGCGGCACCTTTTACAACGACGCCGTCCTGCGCAGCTTTGAGAAGATCGCCGGCTGCGAGGCCGTCCGCCCGGACATCGCCGGTATCATGGGAGCGTTCGGCGCGGCGCTGATCGCGCGCGAGCGGTACGATAGGTCAAAGCAGACCTCCATGCTGCCGCTCGACAAGATTATCAGCCTGAAATACCAGACCTCCATGGCCCGCTGCAAGGGCTGCGTCAACCACTGCGTGCTGACGGTCAACCGCTTCGGCGGCGGACGCCAGTTCATCAGCGGTAACCGCTGTGAGCGCGGCCTGGGGCAGGAAAAGACCCGGGAGCAGGTGCCCAATCTGTTCCACTACAAAAATCAGCGCATGTTCGACTATGAGCCGCTGGAGGCCGACCAAGCAAGCCGCGGCGTCATCGGTATTCCGCGCGTGCTCAACCTCTACGAAAACTACCCCTTCTGGGCCGTTTTCTTCCGGGAGCTGGGCTTTCGCGTCGTGCTCTCGCCACAGTCAACGCGCAGTATCTACGAGCTCGGCATCGAATCCATCCCCAGCGAGTCGGAATGCTATCCGGCAAAGCTGGTGCACGGACATATTTCCTGGCTGATCCGACAGGGCGTGCGCGATATTTTCTATCCCTGCATTCCCTACGAGCGCAATGAAACGCCGGACGCCGGGAACCACTACAACTGCCCGATCGTCACCTCCTACGCGGAGAACATCAAAAACAACGTTGAGGAGCTGGTAGAATACTCCGTCCATTTTATGAGCCCGTTCCTCGCGTTCACCAACGAGGATGTGCTCACCAGACAGCTCGTGGCCGAATTTGAAAAAGAATATCACATCCCGGCGGAGGAGACCCGCAAGGCGGCGCACAGCGCCTGGGATGAGCTGCTTGCCTCGCGCCGCGACATGGAGAAAAAGGGCGAGGAGACGATCGCCTGGCTCAAAGCCAACCACCGACACGGCATCGTGCTGGCCGGACGCCCCTACCACGTCGATCCGGAGATCAACCACGGTATCCCGGAACTGATCACCTCCTACGGCCTGGCCGTGCTGACGGAGGATTCCGTCTCGCATCTGGGCGAGGTCGAACGTCCGCTGATCGTCACCGACCAGTGGATGTACCATTCCCGGCTCTACAGAGCGGCCACTCTGGTCAAAAAGACCGACTGCCTTGACCTGATTCAGCTCAATTCCTTCGGTTGCGGCCTGGACGCCGTGACCACAGACCAGGTACATGATATTCTTTCCGACGCAGGCAAGATTTATACCGTGCTCAAGATCGACGAGGTCAACAACCTCGGCGCGGCGCGCATCCGCGTGCGCTCGCTGATCGCCGCGCTGCGCGTGCGCGAGCAGAAACATTACAGCCATCGCGTCGTCTCGAGCGCCTACAACCGCGTGCTCTTCACAAAAGAGATGAAACAGGACTACACACTGCTCTGCCCGCAGATGTCACCGATCCATTTCGAACTGCTCGAACCGGCTATCCGCGCGTTCGGCTACCACATCGAGGTCTTGCAGAATGACAACCGCTCCGCGATCGATACCGGGCTGCAGTTCGTCAACAATGACGCCTGCTATCCGTCGCTGATCGTCATCGGACAGATTATGCAGGCGCTGCTCTCCGGAAAGTATGATCTTGACCACACGGCTGTACTGATGAGCCAGACCGGCGGCGGCTGCCGCGCCTCCAACTACATCGGCTTTATCCGCCGCGCCCTGGAGCGTACCGGCATGAGCCAGGTGCCCGTTATCTCTGTTAACGCCAACGGCATGGAGACCAACCCGGGCTTTACCTTCACGCCGGGCCTGCTGGCCAAGGCCGCTCAGGCCATCGTCTACGGCGACGTTTTCATGCGCGTCCTCTACGCGACCCGCCCCTACGAAAAAGTCGCAGGCGCAGCCAACGCCCTGCATGATAAATGGCGCAAACGCTGCGTCGCTGCCCTCTCAAAACGCCAGATGGGCATGGTCGAATTCGGCCGCAACCTGCGCGGGATCATCCGCGACTTTGACGCACTGCCGCGGACCGACGCCGTCAAGCCGAAAGTCGGCATCGTCGGCGAGATCCTCGTGAAATTCTCGCCGCTGGCCAACAACCATATCGTCGACCTGCTCGAACGCGAGGGCGCTGAGGCTGTGATGCCGGATCTGCTCGACTTCCTGCTCTACAGCTTCTACAACAGCAATTTCAAGGCCGATCACCTGGGCGGCAGCCGCAAGACCGCCACACTCTGCAACATGGGCATTTCGCTGCTGGAATATTTCCGCCGCGTCGCCCGCAAGGAGCTGGAGCGCAGCCAGCACTTCATGCCGCCCTCCCACATCCGCGACCTGGCCGGGATGGCAAAGGACTTTGTCTCCCTCGGCAACCAGACCGGGGAAGGATGGTTCCTCACCGGCGAAATGCTGGAGCTCATTCATTCCGGCGTGGCAAATATCGTCTGCACCCAGCCATTTGGCTGTCTGCCCAACCACATCGTCGGCAAGGGAGTGATCAAGGAGCTACGCCGCGCCCACCCGGAGGCGAACATCATCGCCGTCGACTACGACCCCGGCGCGAGCGAGGTCAACCAGCTCAACCGCATCAAGCTGATGCTGGCTACGGCGCAGAAAAACTTGGCGAAAGCAGAAAAGACAGAGCTGTCTACTGCGAGCGCCTGATAAAGCTGATTTAAAAAATCCGGATATCTTCCGGGAATTCTGTGATTCCTATCACATGATTCCCCGGAAGATATTCGGATTTTCGTTATCCAGATAGATGATCCGTGTTTCTACTCTCTAAAGATATCGTTTTATCACATCTTTATCTTTCAATGCGTTTTCTAAAATTCTGGATAGCACAGACGTATAACCTTTTCCAAGAGACTTTGCCGTATTTAATGCCTGAGGAGAAAGACGAATTGTTACCGTTTGTTTCTTTCTCTCTTCTCTGCGCTTTTCAGATACGCGATAAAACTGTGCCAGATCCTCGTCCGTCAGTTGCGGACAATCTTCATCAAACATGATTCGATGATCTCCCGCTTTAATCAATGTATCTATCTGTTCCTGCGTTGGCTCCTGATTTACATCAATTGTTTTTCTTACTATCATAATAAACCTCTTTCTCCTTTTTTTATCATATTAAAATGGAAAATAAATTGCAATACTTTTTGTCTTACAATTTAATTTTCAGTTCAATTTTTTTAAACTGATTTTACTTCGTCTATATTTAATTTTGAAATTTCTCCCAGTCAAACCATTATTATTTTCTATAGATAGAATTGTATCGCTACTAGAATGAAAGAGGATCCTGCAGTCTGTTATGATTTTGCAAGATCCTCTTTATATTTCTGTTGTTCTTTGATGCTTCCCGCCGGCTTCTACGCTCCGCTTTCCGCCCGTACCGCCTCCAGAGAGAACCAGAACTCCACGCCGCCCTCGATATTGCTGACGCCGCAATCCTGATGGTGGACGTCCATAATCGCTTTCACAATCGACAGGCCGATCCCGCTGCCGCCGTAGGCGCGGGTGCGTGCTTTATCCACCTTGTAAAATTTTGTCCAGAGATTCGGGATATCCTCCTCCGGGATGTGCTCGCCGGTGTTGTACACCCAGACCCGCACCTGATCTCCCTCACGCCGGGAACGAATGCGGATCACACGCTCGCCGTCAAGATGGTTCATCGCGTTGTTTAAGTAGTTGGTCAGGACCTCCTCGATCTTGAACTCATCCGCGCGCACATAAAGCGGCTCCTCCGGCGCAAACTCGACCCGTGCCTCCTTCTGCTGAGTCAGGATGCTGGCCGAATTCAGCAGATCGCCGATCAGCTCGTTGATATCAAAATCCGACAATACCGGCGCATCATTGCCAAACTCCAGGGCCGTCAGCGTCAGCAGCTGCTTGACCATCTTGTTCATCTTCGCAGCTTCGTCGCTGATGACCTCACAGTAATAATTGCGGCTTTCCTCATCCTCCGCCATACCCTCCGTAAGTCCCTCGGCATAGCCCTGAATCAGCGCGATCGGCGTCTTCAGCTCGTGAGAAACGTTGGCAATAAAATCTTTCCGCATCTCATCAATCTGGATTTTTTCCTCAATATCATGCTGCAGCTGGGTATTCGCTTCCTTCAGCTCATCAATCGTTACTTTCAGCTTTCTGGACAGCTCGTTCATACTGCGCCCGAGTACGCCGATTTCATCCTTTGCGTCATCATCATACGCAACGTCAAAATCCAGGTTGGACATCCGCTCGGAAATCTTTGCCAGCTTCAGGATCGGATTGGTCACCTGACGCGTTACAAAATACATCAGAATGCTCCCCGCTACCAGAGCAATCAAGCCAACCGTCGTCGTAAATTTGTTGGACAGGACCACGCTCTCACGAATGCTTGAGAGCGGCATCTGCATAAAGAAAAGCGTATTGTTGTCGGAAAAATAACCCCAGCTTTCCAGATAGCTCGCGTCCGTGCGGGCGTCGTGGTTCCGCTCGATCGTGTAGTCGTCCGTCTCGGCAAGAATTTCGTTGTCTTTGTCACCCTGGCCGAGAACATACTGCTGCGCCTTGCGCGCGAGGAATTCGCTCTCGCGCCCGGAGCTGAGCAGCATATCGCCGCTGCTGCTGTCGACCAGCACGACGGCGATGTTATTCATCTCACTGTAGCCGCGGATTGAACCAACCAGGGAATTGCGCAGCTCCTCCATCACTTCCTCGCTGACCGCTTCAATCTGAGCCGGCTGCTGGGACGGCACGCCGTCCTCATTTTCCCCCCGCTTTGTTCCATTTTCCCGTCCGTTCCGGCCGGCTACCTTCACACCGGAACTTGTCCACAGTTCCCACTCCCGGCTCAGTTCCCGATCCAGCACGTCGCCAATACTCTCCCCGGCGTCGACGTATTTGAGCACCGCGGCGTTAATCTCCTCATAAGCTTCTTTCATCACCTGAAGCTTCTGATCGACATAGTATCGTTCCAGAAACAAGCCATTGATCAGGCAGATCACCACCAGCACCACCGTCATGACAGCGATAAAAACAAACGTGATCCGGCGCCGGATTGAAAACCGGATCATTCGTTCACCTCAAACTTGTAACCCATGCCCCAGATCGTCTTGATGTACTCGCCCTTCTCGCCCATCTTGCTGCGCAGCTTCTTGACATGGGTATCGATCGTGCGTGCGTCGCCAAAATAATCGTAATTCCACACATGGTTCAGGATGCGCTCACGGGAAAGCGCGATTCCCTGATTTTCCAGGAAATACGTCAGAAGCTCAAATTCCTTATAGCTTAAATCCACCGGCTTCCCGTCGATCGTGACCTCATGAGCCGCCTTGTCCAGACAGATACCGCCGACCTCCGTCTTCTCGCCGGGCGTACTGCTGCTGCGACGCAGGATCGCTTCCACGCGCGCCACAAGAATCTTCGGACTGAACGGCTTGGAAATGTATTCGTCCACTCCGAGCTTGAAGCCCTGCAACTCGTCCCGCTCCTCCCCGCGCGCCGTCAGCATGATGATCGGCACCTGGGAATACTGACGGATCGTCTTGCAGACCTCCCAGCCGTCCATCTTCGGCATCATCACATCGAGGATCAGCAGCGCGATATCCTTCTGCTTAAAGAAAATATCGACGGCCTGTTCCCCGTCCTCCGCTTCAATCACCTGAAATCCCTTTATGGTCAGGAAGTCTTTGACCAGCTTGCGCATTCTGGCCTCGTCGTCCACCACCAGAACCTTTAACTGTTCCAAATCTGACACCTCCGTTTTGCGTACTTACTGCGAATCCTTGCATTCTGCTTATCTGATGATACAAGGGACAAAAGGTTTTGTTGCCCAAATCATCGGATCTGTTTTACAGTATTATTTTTTATAATAACAGAATGTCCGCCACTTTTCCACGTTTTCACAGAGATTTCACAAAGATAATCGAATACAGCGGCATGACCATCAACAGCAGATACGACGCCAGCCGGAACCATTTCACATACATCGGAATTTCCCGGATCATTCTCCCGGATAATGCCCCGGAAATGACAGACAGAAGCAGAACCGGGCTGACCGCGCTGGCCACCGCGAAGGCCGCGCCTGTCAGACCTGCCAGCGGAGCAGAAAGAGTAAAGGCGCATCCCATGACCATCAGCAACGGAGCGCAGGGTGTGAAACCATATATCATCCCGGCCAGAAAGGCAGGAACTGTACCAAACGGCAGCTTCTCCGATTTTCTATCACAACTTTTGCATTCCTGGCAATCACTGCTCTTCTGCTTTTCCTGAATCCCCCATCGGACAGCCATAATCAGACCGATTCCGCCCATCGCCAGCCGGACGATCAGACGCAGATTAAGGGAGCCAATATAACCATTCGCATCGATAAAACAGCTCCCGGCCAGGGAGGCGACAATACAGAGAGCGGTCACGCTCAGAACTTTTCCGAGAAAAAAATTTGCAAACGCCAGAATGCCGGTTTTTATCCCATTCCCATGGGAAATAACATAAGAAGAAAGGAACACGCTGACAACCGAACCACAGCAGGTTCCGCAGCCAAGTCCGACTGCCACTGCCGTCGCCAGAACAGACAGGAATTCTGTCATCTCCATTTTATCCCCTTTCGCTGGCAATCAGCGCTGCGCCGATCGCTCCGTTAAACTGCGGATATTCCGCCACATACACCGGTCTCATCAGTTCTTCTTCAAATGCTTTCTGAATGCCGACGTTCATTGCCCCGCCGCCGGTCATCAGAATATCCCCGTTCCGTTCTGATTTTTTCATCATTTTAACAATGCGTTTTGCCATGGACAGATGCATTCCCGCCAGGATATCTTTTCGGTCAAACTGACGGGCAACCAGAGAGATGACTTCCGACTGGGCAAAGACTACACAGGTGCTGTTGATATCACAGGGTTCTCTGCTTTCGAGAGACAACGGGCCGACCTGGTCGATGGTCGTTTCCAGAAGCTGTGCGATGACCTCCATAAATTTACCGGTTCCAGCGGCGCATTTGTCATTCATCGTGAAATTTTTAATGTTGTAATCTCTGTCCAGATAAATAATTTTACTGTCCTGGCCGCCGATATCGACAATCATGCCGGGAGTGAAGCCTTTCGGGGCGGTAATCCGAGCGCCGCACGCATGAGCCGTAATTTCCGAAATATCATCGTCCGCGACAGAGAGAATTTTCCGGCTGTATCCGGTTGCCATCGTATAGCCGATATCATCCCTTGAAATTCCTGTTTTATGACAGAGTTCGTCCAGCAGCGACACTGCCGACTGATTATTGTCAATTCCCGTGCTGCGCACCATGGCGCCCACAACCCGGCCGTCCTTTAAAAGAGCCGCTTTCAGGTAGGTCGAACCTCCGTCCAATCCTGCAAAATATGATTTCATCGCACCATCTCCTCTTTTTTCCGTGCAAATTCTCTCAGTTTCAGCATCTCAATAAACGCTTCAATGCGGATGCGAATCTGTTCCACATCTTCTTCGTTGTAATCGCTTTCCACCCGGATAACGGGAATGCGAAGCTTTTCCAGCTCCTCCTCAAGCATCTGATATTCATAATCGTAAACCAGGCACCCACGCAGAATATGGCAGATAATACCCTGCACTTGATAATCTTTCACCATCTGCCGGATCCGGAAAATGCGCTGGCGGTTTTCTACAAAGGACGGGCAGGTACAGGGGCGGATATACCTGTTTGCGAGCGCCCGCATCATACCGTCCAGGTTTCTGTCCGTAATGACAAGAGGATCATACAGGCTGCGTTCTCCCATACAGGTCTCGTCCGCCACCAGCATTCCTCCCATTTCCTCAATAAGCAGTGGAATTTTTATGTTGGGAAATGTAATGGGGGAACCGGTTATCAGAATACGTGGACGATTTCCCTTTGCCACGAACTGCCGTCCGGCGAGACGCGCCGCAAGCTCCTCATTCAGTCCATGCAGACACCTGGCTCATTCCAGAGCCGGCATGTAGGACAACGCGTTCATAACCGCCATCGCCTGCGTGCCATACAGAAGATACGGTACATTCCGGCGGAAGGTGAGGAAACGGGTCATCTCGTACTGCGCGTAACCGCGCCGGTTGATGCTGTCGGCCAGGGTTTTTGCCGTGACGCGTCCTCCGGTGTGCTGTTCCAGCACCGGAACCAGACGATACAATTCCTGCAAAAACTGCTCCGTATCGGCGTCCCGTTCTTTTGAAGAGGGAACCGAAAGGATTGCCGTGGGACGACGTTCTTCCAGCAGCCCGGCCAGCTTCTTTTTACAATCGCAGGTTGCGGGGATAACCAAAAGCGCGCAATCCCTGTACAGAGGAGAAATTCCCATTTCCTCCATGCCCAGGACCGCTTTGACCAGAGGACAGGCGTCTCTCGGCGCCAGGCCGTCCCCGATGGAATATGCCGTATAGCTTCCGGAACAGAGACGCACCGGCGCCGCACCCGCCGCTTCCACCAGCTCCGGCGGCACCATAAGACAGAACGTCCCCACCGTTTTCCTTTCCGACAATATGGAAACCGGCTGAAAATCAATGAAGATCTGCTTTAATACATCCAGAAACGGCTGCGCCGATTCCGGGAGATTTCCCAGCGCGGCTACGCGCCGAAGATAAGACGAAGCTACCCTCGCGGATTTCTGGCGGAAAAGGGTCTTTCTTCGTGTCTCCGTGAAATCCACATGTTCGTCACTTATTTTTTTCATCCCGCTCCGCCTCCCTCTCCTCATCGTCCGACGCTTTCTTTCCTGTCATGGGCTGATAGCGGGAAAGAAACGTCATACGATCCGAACGGTAAATCTTCTTTCCGCAAAATATCAGAGAAAGCGCTCCCGTCTCCGGACATTTGCCGATGCATTCGCCGCACATCAGGCAATCCACCGTCTGAATATCCTGCGTTTCCCGCTCCGTATAGATATTCTTCAGGCGCATGGGACACGCTTCGTAGCAGCCGCCGCACTCCGTGCAGGCAACACAGTCTTTTTTCAGCTGAAACAGATTGTATTTATGGAACAGCCCCATCAGATAACCGAGCGGACAGATCAGGCACCAGAAGCGCCGGATAAAAAAGCTTCCTACCAGTATGAACACCGACAGGAAACCGCCCAGATACAGATTCGTCCAGAAGCCTCCCTGCGCGGTATTAAATACCTTGAGCGGACAGATATCGCAAAAATCAATGCCGACAAAAAACGCGCCGAGAAACAGAACGATCCACAGCCATTTTACCGGCTGGAGGATGCGGTACATCCGATCCGTCACCGTCACCGGACGGATATGCAGCGCCCGCCGAAGCTGATCCATCACATCCTGGAGCAGGCCGGCCGGACACAGAAACCCGCAGAGAATGCGTCCCAGAAATACAAAGGACAGAAGAAGCGTGACCGTGAACAAAATGATATACCGCACGGTGCGCATCGGAAACGCCTCCCCGCCGCGCAGCAAAAGGTTCGGCAGATGGGACAAATAATAGCAGGGCATCTCTACAATCTGATCCATGTTAAACGGGCACGCGAAGGACGGTATGGCAATTTCATTCCCGATCTGTCCCTGACCGATCAGTTTTCCGAGATACGTAAGCGCGAACATTCCAAGCAGCATGCAGAGCCAGCGAATCAGCAGGAATCGGGAGCCTGTTTTTTCCAGCAGCGGGGTTTGGGGATAATATCCCGGCTGTTCCCGGCTGTATATCCGATAATCGGGAGCGCCCTCGGATAGTTTGCATCGGACAGCCTGGATAAGGATAATCCCGATGGCAGCAAGCGCGCATACCAGCAGCAGATGGATTTGCGCTTTCCAGAAATGCAGGCCGCCTAGCGGGTAATCCTCCAGCGCATACTGCATCCGATAGACTGTCTGATCATCCGCCGAAACATATACGGCGCTGAACCCTTCCCGGATATCCCGGATGGGGAGCCCGTCAATCCAGCCGCGGCCGTCAATCGGATAAACCTTTGAACTGCCGTCGGCCGATGTGACAGAAACTTCTCCCTCCGTCAGCAGCTGATTATGAAGAAATACTCTTATGTACTTCCGTTCCGAAAATACCAGCTCAAACGGAATGTCCTCGTGAGCGAATATCTGTGGCGTCGGATTGAATGCCGGTTCTCCAATATCCGCGCGGGCAAAATCCCGGACCCGTTCCAGATCTCCGTCCCCATCGATATCTTTCAGCCGCTCCGGAAGCGCAACAATAACGTAGTTGCTCAGAAGATTCGATTGGAACGAAGCAGATTCCTCCATGTCCACGGCAATACTGCCATCCGCTGTGAGCGTATACATTTTCACATCTTCCGGATCAATCTCTTCCAATACGCCGATCAGGACTTCCTTCCCGCCGTCGCCATAATCAAACCAGACATCCGGAACCGCAGCGTCCGGACGCGCCTGATCCGTCAGACGAAACGTGTAATCCGACGCTTCCATATGAAAATCATAAAGCACGAAATCTTTCGCAAAAAAAGCCGCGACAGTCAGCAGGCCACAGGCCATGTACAACAGCGCGGCTCCGTATTTTCTTTTCATATCGCTTTTATTCCTTTCCGGTAACGCTGTTGGGTCAACAGTTCCATAAACGCGTCCAACCGGATGGACAACTGCCCGATATCCTGGCTGCTGTAATCCGTTTCCAGCCGGAACACAGGCAGGCCATGCGCTTCAAAGCATTTTTCAAACCGTTCCATCTCAAAATCCGCTTCCACCTGGCCTTTCAGCACCTGATAAATGATGCCGTCAACCGGCCTTTGCCCGATAAGCCGCAAAACCCGATCCATCAGCGTGTTGTTCCGGACATATGCGCCCGAGCAGTCGTCCCGGTAAAATCGGATTGCACGGCTTAATGCGGAAGGCCTTTTTGCATGGCTTATTGCTGAGGGTCGCCTTGCATAGCCCGGAACCGAAAATCGCTTTTTGTCGCTTTCACAACACCAACCACTTCCCGCCAGTTCCCATGTCGTGCCGTCGATATGAGCGCTGATATCCATACCCGCATCCTCAATCAGAAACGGCACCTTGTAATTGGGAAAGTAAACGGGAGACCCCATTAACAGAATGTCCGCCCGTTTATCCGACCTGAATGAATTGTCTTCTTCCGGCGTTTTCTCAATTTTTTCAACAAGTGCAGACAGGCGGAAGCTCCATTCCTTAAGATCCATCGCCTGGAAATAACTGAACAGGAGAAACATCCGCAGGCTGCCGGATATCAAATTCTTTCGCCTGTACGTGATCGGAAGAAAACGGCATATCTGCGCACGGCAGTCGGATAAACAGTCGTATGCCCTTCCCAGCGCGCGTGAGGTAATCCGTCTGCCCGTGTGGATGGAGAAAGCTTCTCTGCAGTCTTCCCACTGCCGGAGCCATTTTTCCTCCGCCCAGGCACCTTTCACCGGAGGAAAATCGATGGTATGTACCCGATAACCGGACTGTCTCAACAGGCCTGCCAGCTTGCGATTGCTGTCATTCACAACCGGAACAAGAATCAGGATATCATCTGGAGAAATACCTTCCGCATTGATAAGATACCCCAGTGCGGAACGGCTGACGCCGTCCGCATCTCTCGGTACCCTGTCGCTGCCCCAGTCGCCAGCGCGCATGCTGCCGCCAAACACCCGGCGGCAGTGTGCGCCGGAGGCCAGCAACAGTTCCTCCGGTACACTGTTCCCCAGCGTGACAACGGTTCCTTTTCTGCAGTTATCCTTTGTCAGAAGGCAGCCGTCCTCCGCTATCTCATAAAAGTAATCCAGTTCCTTCCATGGCGGCGCCGTCCGTTTCAGCCTTTCCAGCGTATCCCGGATTTCCTGCCTGTATAAAAGGATTTCCCTTGTCATCTGATTTACTGAAACGCTTCCGTAAAGAAGCTCTCCAGCTTATCAAATGGAATGATATCCATCTGATCATACAGATCGGTGTGGTTCGCGCCCGGGATAATCATCAGCTCTTTGTTGTCGCCCTGAAGAAGCTCGTAAGCCGCCTCGCTGTACATCAGGGAATGCGCTTCCTCCCCGTGCACAAGCAGAACCGCGCTGCGGATCTCCGGCGCATACTCGAACAGCCGCATATTCATCAGGGAACCGCTGGCCGTAGACGCCCATCCGTTGTTGGAATTGAGCGAACGCGGATGATAGCCCCGCTCGGTCTTATAGTAAGCAAAATAGTCTTTCAAAAACTGCGTGGCGTCCTCCGGCAGCTCATCCGGCACACCGCCCGCCAGAGTATAGGAACCGTTTTTATAATCCTCCGTCCGCTGATTGTTATACGTGACACGGGCTTCGTATCTGCCCTCCTCATCGACGGAGTCAAAATATCCCAGCGCCGTATTCCGGCTCATGTCATACATCGTCATCGCCGCGGTCGCCTTAATCCGGGTATCCAGCGCAGCCGTCTGAAGCGCCATGCCGCCCCATCCGCAGATGCCAATGATGCCGATCCGCTCCGGGTCAACATTGTCCTGCACAGAAAGGAAGTCAACCGCAGCCTGATAATCCTCTACATTAATGTCCGGCGAGTTGAAATACCTGGGGTATCCGGAGCTTTCACCGGTATAGGACGGATCAAACGCGATCGCGAGAAAGCCCCGTTTCGCCATCTCCTGCGCGTAAAGCCCGGAGCTCTGCTCCTTGACCGCGCCGAACGGTCCGCAGACCGCGACAGCCGCAAGCTTGCCGGTATATTCCTTCGGCTCATACAGATCGGCAGCCAGCGTGTTGCCAAAGTGATTGACGAAGGTTACCTTCCTGTGATTCACTTCATCGCTGAGCTCGAAAACCTTATCCCACTCATCCGTCAGCACGATGTCTTCTGCCTGAATCGTGGTATCCTGAATCTCTCCGTAATTGACGGCTCCGGCGGACTGTGCGGAGGATTCGCTTTCGGCCTTCTCCTCCTGCCCGGCGGCGGCCGTCGTCTCTGCCTCTGTCTGCGCAGTCTGCTCCGTTTCCGCGGCTGTGGTCTGCTCCGCCGTCTGTGCCTGCGTGGTAGCCTGCGCCTGCGTGCTGCTCTGGCCGCTCTGCGCCGAACACCCCGTGCTCATCAATACCGTCAGTGCCAGCGCACCTGCCATCATGTTTCTTAAGTTTTTCTTCATAACTTGCTCTCCTTTCTTTTTGTGCTGCCACATTCTGTACTGCCACATTCATTTTCACACTCCCCTTGTAACGGTATTGTACCGTCCGGGTTCAGAAATGTAAAATACTTAAAAGTAATTTCAAGTTATTCTTGTTTCAAATAACTGTTTGCGGTATACTATTTCATGGAGGCGATTTTATGGAGTTACGGGTATTACGTTATTTTCTGGAGGTTGCGCGGAGAGGCAGCGTTACCAGGGCGGCCGAGCATCTGCATGTTTCTCAGCCTACGCTGTCCCGGCAGCTGAAGGAGTTAGAGGAAGAATTGGGAAAAAAGCTGTTTGTGCGCAGCAATTACAGCGTAAAGCTGACGGACGAGGGAATGCTGCTGCGCACGCGAGCGGAAGATATCCTGGATATGGTTGATAAAACGACCGACGAATTCAAATCCATGGATGACATCAGCGGCGGCGACATCCGGATCGGATGCGCGGAATCGGACGGAGTGAAATTCCTGATCCATGCGGCCAAAGCACTGCAAACCCGATATCCCCGCATCCGCTACCATATTTACAGCAGTGGGACAGATTCCGTCAGCGAGCGTCTCGACAAGGGGCTTCTCGATTTTGCCATCATTGTCCAGGAGGTCGACCCGGAAAAGTATAATTATTTAAGGCTCCCCTTTTCCGATTCCTGGGGACTGCTCATGCGAAAGGATCATCCGCTGGCGGACCGGACGTCCATCCGGGCGGAGGATTTGCTGAATCTGCCGATTATCATATCCCGCCAGGGCGTGACCGAGGATTTCCCCCGATGGCTCGGGGAAAAACAGGACAGACTGAATATCGTGGCCACCTATGATCTGATTTTTAACGCCTCCATCATGGTAAAAGAGGGACTGGGCTGCGCGCTCGGATTTGACAGACTGATCTACACGGGAGCGGACAGCGAGCTGTGCTTCCTTCCGCTGGAGCCGGAGTTGACAACGCCCATGTACGCGATCTGGAAAAAATATCCGGTGTTTACGCCAGCCGCGGAAAAACTGCTTGACGAATTGAAACGCCAGACAGATATTCATTTTGAGAATAACCAGAAATAGAAAGCAAGTATTTGTCATTTCTCCCATTCTAAGATAAAATCAACATGTGCCGCTATCGCGGCGCTCCACCATGCATGAAAGAGGGGGAACTGACATTGACAACAAAAGCAGTTATTGAAAATTTTTTTGAGGAAACGACCGAAAATAAAGCATGCGACGCCTACGCGGATGTCCTTTATCAGGAAGCGCTCCGCATTACGATGGAACTGAACAGCCGCTACCATACTCCCGGTGAAATCCGGGAGATTATGAGCCGGCTGACCGGGTGCGGCATCGATGCTTCTTTCCGGTTGTTTCCTCCGTTTTATACGGATTTTGGGAAGAATATCCACATCGGAAAAGATGTTTTCATCAATTCCGGCTGTCATTTTCAGGATCAGGGTGGAATCACGATTGGCGACGGCACGCTGATCGGGCACAATGTGGTGCTGGCCACCATTAACCACGACCTCCGACCGGCGCAGAACCGCAGAAACCACTACGCGCCCATTCAGATCGGCGATCATGTATGGATCGGCTCCAATTCAACCATACTGCCCGGCGTAACCATCGGGGAATGGTCCGTCGTGGCGGCCGGAGCTGTAGTAGTAAAGGATGTGCCGCCTTTCACGGTCGTGGGCGGCGTACCCGCAAAAATAATCGAGACCATTGACAAGGAGGGATAACATGAAGCGCTTAATTGCATTATTTCTTTCGGTTTGCACACTGACCATGCTGGCAGCCTGCAGCTCGCAGGGAGCGGAGATATCCGCGAATTCCAAGTTGCAAAGTAGCAATATCCTCGTCGCCTATTTTTCCTGCACGGGAACGACCAGGCAGATTGCCCAGTGGATTTCCGGAGAGACCGGCGCGGATCTTTATGAGATTATAGCGGAGACACCTTATACGGCGGAAGACCGGAACTACAACAATTCTTCCAGCCGCGCCAACCGGGAGCAGGCCGATGCTTCCGCCCGGCCCGCAATCTCCGGCAACGTGGAGAACATCGAGCAGTATGACGTAATCTTTCTCGGCTATCCTATCTGGCACGGGCAGGCGCCGAGAATCATCAGCACTTTTTTAGAAAGCTATGACTTCTCCAACAAGACGATCATCCCCTTCTGTACCTCCCACAGCAGCGGCCTCGGCTCCAGCGCCGCGAATCTGCATGCAATCTGTTCCGACAGCGTTACCTGGATGGATGGACAGCGATTTTCCGGAAGCGCATCCGCAAACGACGTAAGCGCATGGGTGGACAGCCTGACATTGCCGGAAGCTGAGGAAAATAAATTGGAAAACAACCCGGCATTGTCGGAAGCGGAAGAAAACAGGGGGAATATCGTGCGAGAATTTAATTTTGAAACAAAGACGGTACAGCTGAACAGCGGTTATGAAATGCCCATCATGGGACTCGGCACCTACAGCCTGACGGACGCCGAGTGCGCCGTTTCCATCGCTGCGTTGCTGGAAGCGGGAGGCAGACTGATTGATACCGCCTACATGTATCACAATGAGGCGGCGGTCGGTCAGGCGATCCGCGATTCCGCCATACCGCGGGAAGAAATTTTCGTGATCACCAAGCTTTATCCCAACCAGTTTGACCATGCCGCCGAGGCCATCGACGATGCTCTGGCGCGTATGGGGCTGGACTACATCGATATGATCCTGCTGCACCATCCGGGTGATGGCGACGTGGAAGCGTACCTGGCATTGGAACAGGCGGTCGCCGACGGTAAAGTGCATTCCATTGGCCTGTCCAACTGGTATATAAAGGAGCTGGGGGAATTTCTGCCTCAGGTAAACATTACCCCGGCGCTTGTGCAAAACGAAATTCATCCGTACTATCAAGAAAATGATGTAATTCCTTATATCCAATCGCTGGGGATTGTCGTACAGGGCTGGTATCCGCTTGGAGGCCGTGGGCACACTTCAGAACTGCTTAACGACGAAACCATTACCGCGATCGCTGCGACCCACGGCGTTTCCTCCGCCCAGGTGATTCTGCGGTGGAATATGCAGAAGGGTGTCGTGGTAATTCCCGGCTCCAGCAATCCGGATCACATCCGGGAAAATCTCGATCTGTTCGGCTTTGAACTGACCGATGAGGAAATGGCGCAGATGAACGCACTGGACCGGAATGAAAAACATGACTGGTATTAAAGATAATCAGGAACTTAATTGCAAATAGATTCAAAGAAACAGGCAAAATTATTTTGCTTGTTTCTTTTTTATTTTGTTTTATAGATAAAATATTTTGTTTGTTTGATTGACATTTTTGTTCTTTTGTGTTAAATTCAAAGCAAAAGAGGCTGGAGGTTTTCTCATGCTTGAAAATGAAGTAATCACTCTCGTTCGCAAAGTGACAGAAGATAAAAAAGAGACGCAAACGATCGAAACGAAAGCGGCCCATAGCGGCTTCCCCAGGATTTATGATACATTATCATCTTTTTCCAATCAAACAGAAGGCGGAACGATTATCTTCGGGATTGACGAAAACCAGGATTTTGAAATTGTCGGAACTTATAAAAATGATATCCAGGATTTACAGCACCGAATTTCCGAAGCATGCAAACAAATGGAACCGGAAGTAAGAGCTGTCATCACTTCCGCAGAGATTGACGGCAAAACCATTGTTGCCGCAGAAATTCCCGGAGTGGAATTTGCCAAGCGGCCGGTATATTATAAAGGTTCCGGCATTATGAACGGCTCGTACATTCGCGTTGGCGACGCAGATGAACCAATGAACGAATATGAAATATATCGCTATGAAGCATATCGCAGACGCATCCGGGACGATATTCGTACTGTGCCCGGAACCAGCTTTGATCTTTTAAATCCGGAACTGGTACAGCAATATCTGCTTGCTTTAAAACTAAACCGGACAAATATCCGCAATATGTCTGATGATGAAATACTGAACTTAATGAATATTCGCAGAGATGGCCTTCCGACTTTGTCCGCTATTATGAGTTTTTCAAAATATCCGCAGGCAACGTTTCCCCAATTCTGTGTAACCGCAGTGCTTGTTCCGGGAACAAACATGGGAGAAATTACCACAGATGGAAAACGATTTCTGGATAATAAGCGTATCGAAGGAACGATCAAAGAAATGGTCGACGGCGCCGTAAATTTTGTCGCTGTGAATATGAAAGAACAGGTAAAATTTGATTCAAAAGGTAACCGGATCGATGTTCCGGAATACCCACTGGAAGCCGTACGTGAGGTTATATTGAACGCACTCGTCCATCGGGATTACAGTGTATATACCGAGGGAATTCCGGTCAGAATGGAGATGTACCGGGATCGGCTGGAAATCAGCAATCCCGGCGGGCTGTTTGGCATGGTAACCGTCGATACGCTCGGCAGAGTGCAATCAGATACCAGGAATCCTGCCCTGATCTCTTTGTTAGAGTTAATGCATATAGTAGAGAACCGGTTCTCCGGAATTCCAACGATAAGGAGGCTGATGTCCGAGGCAGCATTACCGGAACCGGTATTTAAGGATGAAAAAGGAATGTTTACCGTCGTTCTTTACAACGCAGAACACTCTGCCGCAGACATATCATTAAACGCGATTCAGCGGAAAATTCTGGAATTTTGCCGCATGCCGCGCGGCAGAGCGGAAATTGCGGAATTCACCGGGAAAACTCAATATTATGTTATGAAAACATATGTCGAACCGTTAGTACAGCATGGATTTCTCGCTTATACCAAACCGGAAACTCCAAAAAGTCCAAACCAGAAATATTATACGGTACCGTGAGGCAAAATAAACGCGTTCACAGCCATCCCTGTTCCGCAGTGGGATTCTGTTAAAAAACACAGGCCGGTTTCCCTATTGCTTTTTACCGGCTGATATCAACCAACTGGTAGCTTCTGCTTCCCAGTCCGATCGCCTCTGCGTTTTCCAGTGTGTGAAGACCGTTTCTGTCCTGCACCCGGTTGACAAACGATGCGTTGCCCTCCGATACCCAGACCAGGTCGATACACGCCTGATCCAGCGCGACCGGATCTGCGGACGCCAGAATGCCGATATCATGCATCACTGTCCACGAGGCGGCAAAGAAATATTTTGATTCACTTCACCAACAAAAGCTGCCTACGATCAAAGAATTGAAGCAGGAGTACGCCAAGCTGAGCGCGGAGAATAAGAAACTCTATCTGGAACAGAAAGCGGCCCGGAAAGAAATGATCGACCTGCTCACCGCCAAAAATAATGTGGAGCGTTTCCTGGAAATCAAAATCGATCAGCCTGATCGGGAAGAAAAGAAAAAAGAAGAAAGCCGTTGATAAATGGCTTGACGTTTTTCGGGACTGCGGCATGTATCGCAGTCCCGGATTTTTTTATTTTATGGAGAAGCGCATCTTAAAAAAATCAAAAATGAAGCTGCGTCAAGGAGTAAAAATTTCATATCGAGCTTCAACAGCAGACGCCGAAGGCGGCTTAAAACCCCGGCCACTCGCAGCCGGGGTTCACAGGGGTTTGTGGGCAGTCAGCTACCAACAAGCAGCCGAGGTATATACCGAGGCATTGCTTGCCCCAAAACCTGAGATTATGCCGATAATTCCGGAAATGCCCCGTATTTCAAATGAGGAAAGCGGCACAATACCGTTCCCCATCAGACATCCCGTGCTCCGATAAAATAGAACCCATTTGATTTATGTCCGTTCATTGTTGTAAAAATCAAGTTCTGGTATTCCAGTTCTGAGAAATCCCCAAGAAGCTCCCTTACCCATTCTTCACTGTGATGTCGACACACTG
>JAJQAA010000036.1 GCA_021204045.1 Clostridiales bacterium | reverse complement strand
AGCCTAAATCAAGGCTTTGAGACGATTTGAGCTCAATTCAACTGTCGAAGACCCGTGCGCGCGTTATTATGAATATAATCGTAATCTGCTGTTTTCGGAGGAAGAGCGGGAAATCGGGGAGACTTGCTATTCATTTAAAAAGTAAAATCAGATTGACAGAATAGGTAATCAAAGATATAATAATGATTAATAAAAATAACCATGAAGGTTTTAAATATTTAGAAACAAAGGAAAGCTGTCTATGGTATATGATTATTTACTAAACAATTATAAAGAGGCAGAGCCGATTTTTTTTTCAGATATAACGGTTAGTGGAATAACAAAATCCGCTATAAACCAGCAGTTAAAAAAACTGTGTAATGAAGGTAAACTGGAAAAATATGAAAAGGGCGTGTATTATTTACCCTCCAAAACACGTTTGAAATCAGCTTCAGGTGTGAATGCGGACATGGTTGCCAGATATAAATATGTATCGCGATGCGGCAGAATAGACGGATTTTATTCTGGAAACACATTTGCTAATCAGATAGGTATTTCAATACAGGTTCCAAATAAGGTAGAAATTGTAAGTAATAACATGACAGCAAAGGTAAAAGAAGTTGCTATCGGTAAGAGAATATTTATAGTTAGAAAATCAGTGGTGCCGGTAAATGAAGAAAATGTTCATGTGCTGCAGATGCTGGATCTGTTAAAAAATCTCGACGCTTATGTGGACGAAAATTATGATGCAGCCAGAGATAAGTTTTGTCGATTTATCCAGACTTATAATATTACAAAAAATGATGTAGACTGTTATATCAGAAAGTTCCCGATTGCAGTATTTAAGTATTATTATGAACTGAGACTGAATGATGTATTTACATGAAAAAGATAAAGAATTACTGCGGGATATCATAGTTACAGTAATTGAAGGATCATATTATATTTGATGATGATTTCATGACGTTGTTTAATGAAGTAAGAAAGCACAGAGCAAATATGGATATTAAAGTGACCCCATCGGCTAGAGCAGAAATCGATGTTCTGGAAATTGCAGAGAAACTTGTCCGGGAAGATTTTTATGCAAATGATTATATAAATTCAACCTTGAAATTGATATCTGATGATATCCCATATGATATGGTAAAAAACAATTACCTTGAATTAATGAAAATGATATTTGTGTAACCAAGGAGATATTTCAATCTGTCATCGACATATTTTCTCAGGCCCGATAAGTGTCACCTTTCTGTTTACCGTTTTTCGCGGGCAGCAGCTTCTTCTAACTGCCGTTTTAAGTCCCGGTTTTGCGCAAGCAGATCCCAGATGGTTTTGTGCATCCAGTCGACGACGTCATTCAGTCTGTGATTTTCTTCCTCGAGATGGCGGATACGCGCGTCCAGGACGGTGCGCTCTTCTGGTTCGATACTCATAACTGCCTCCGTAAGTAAGCTGTGCCGGGGCGGAGCCTGAATAAGCGGAATCCGTCCGGATGGCTATGCCGTTTGTGAATACTATCATACCTTTTGTTGCCCAAATCATCATATACCAAAGTGAGTGGAAATAGAACCATATTTCGAAAATATAATAATATTCTCGAAATATGACGAATGTACAAAAAGAAGGAACGCCACGATGCGATGTCTTAATGAAATGACATTGCACCGCGGCGTTTCTTTTATTTTTAAAACAGGAACGGATGATCTTTGGTATGGTTTACTGTACTACGATGCCGTCGGTGTTGACCGTCCAGACCGTATCATTGCTGTCCTTATAATCTTTGTAGCCGCTGCCCAGCTCCGGACGCGCGGAGGACTTTGTGGAAGAGCTTGCTTTCTGGATGGTGCCGGACGCGTTGACCAGGTAGCGCACGCCGTCAAGTTCGACCGGGGCGTAGCGCAGATCGGAGTCCGCTTCAAGTTGCAGGCCGTTGTTGTAAACGTGGTTGTCGCGGACACCATGGTAGCCCTGTCCCTTGCTGCCGCCGCTGGTGATAAAGTACCAGGTCTGATTCTCGCCGAGATCCTCGTCATAGATTACCTGTTTTCCGGTCAGCATAGCGCCATCCTCGCCGAAGTAGTAGTTGGCGGTAGAACCGTCCTCCAGCGTTACGACCTGAAGGTCGGTCTGCATTTCGCCAACTTCGTTGAAACCGTAGCGTTTGGAGTCAATGCTGAAAACCTGCACGCCCTTTTCGGCGTGGTAAGGTTTGCCTTCTTTAAAATAGAAACGGTAAACTTCGTCCTCGTCGCTCAGATCCGGAGCGCCCTCGATATTGTACCAGCCGGAAGCGCGCTTGCCGTCTTCTGCGTAGTACTGGTAATCGTTGATCGTGGGAGTAGCGCTGGTGATGTTGCCTGTATTGGCGTCGGTGTTGACATTGGCGTCCGCACTGGCATTGGTGTCCGCATCTGCGTTGACATTAGCATCCGCATTGCTGACAGATGGGAGCAGGTACCAGCCGGTCTGCATAACGCCGTCCTCAAAGGTGTAGTAGCTGCCATCGATTTTGCGATCGATTTCGTTGACTACCATGCGGCCCTTGCTGTCGAAGTAATGCCAGACCATATCTTCGTCGGCGTCCTCGTCCTCGTTTTCAAGCTGTACCCAGCCTTTTTTCATGGTGCCGTCGTTCTCGTCGCCGAGGTAGTAGGTGTAGCCGTCGAGCTCCAGCTTACCGGTCTGCATCACTCCGTCGGAATCAAAATAGTAGGATTTATCGTCGACCACCTGCCATTTGGAAACCACCATTTTCCCGTCTTTTCCATAATAGTAGTAGTAGGTATCCGGGGCGTCGTCGTCCCACTCATCTTCGTTGTCGACGGTGACCCATTCATAAATGACGCGCTTGCCGTCTTCGTCAACATAATATTCGTCTACCATCATGGAGCGGCTGATGAAACCGTCCTCGTCCAGATAGTACCACTCGTTGTCGCGTTTTTTCCAGGTGTCGGTCAGATAATAACCGTCACTGTCGTAGTAGCGCAGCTCGCCGTCCTCCTGGACCCAGCCCGCGCTCGTCGCTGCGAAAGCGTTCATCGCCAGGCCCGGCACCGGGGAAGCGGAAACCGCTGCTGCCGCGGACATTACAGCCGCGGTGGATAATACAGCCAGATACTGAATCGGTTTTCTCATAAATTATTACTCTCCTTTTTGAAACATGTGGTGGCCGAAAATCCGTCGTTGCATTACGCTGCGATTATAACCGATGGGGAGACCCCTGGCTAGTGATGGTTGCTGGAAGCGCTGGCAGCGGCTGGCGTGACGGTTGCTATTCATGGTCGCTGTCCTTCATTTGCAGTCTCACCACGGCGAGTTTCGTTTTTCGTAAGAGATTGGGGAGTAGGATTTTTAAACAAAGTATGTTATGATAGGTAACAGGGATTATTATCGGTGCCGTCAGCGAAAGAGGCGGCAGAATGGAGATTTTCATGAAAATAAGGGTGGCGGATTACATCGCAGGAAAGCTGGTCGAAGCCGGGATCAATCAGGTATTTACGGTTACAGGCGGCGGAGCGATGCATTTAAACGACGCGCTCGGTCATCAGCCGGGGCTTTCCTGCCTGTATCAGCACCACGAGCAGGCCTGTGCGATGGCCGCGGAGGCCTACGCGCGCATTCACAATAAGATCGGCCTGGTGTGCGTGACCACGGGGCCGGGGGGTACCAACGCGATCACTGGCGTGGTTGGCGGCTGGCTGGATTCGATACCGATGCTTGTTCTGTCAGGTCAGGTTCGCTATGATACGACCGCGCGCTGGTCCGGGGTCGGTATTCGTGCCATGGGCGATCAGGAGTTCGACATTACGAAAGCGATCAGCTGTATGACCAAGTACAGCGAGATGATGATTGATCCACAGCGCGTCCGTTTTTGCCTGGAAAAGGCGCTCTATCTCGCGTATTCCGGACGCCCGGGGCCGACCTGGCTGGACATTCCGGTGGACGTGCAGGGCGCATATGTGGAGAGTGAGCAGCTGATCGGTTTCGATCCGGAGGACTATGAGGCAGGCGGCACGGGCTGGGCGGTGCGCGCTACGGAATTTTTGCCGCACGCGGTCAAGGAGGATTATGCGGGTCATGGCGAGCCGCGCCAGAAGCTGCCGCAGAAAGTGTCGGAGGCGCTGGCCCAGACTATGATTGAGAAAATTCGCGCCTCACACCGTCCGGTGTTTTATGCGGGAAACGGTATCCGCATTGCCGGGGCGCACGGGGTTTTTATGGAGGTGGCCGAGCGCCTGGGTATCCCGGTGGTGGTCGGCTGGAACAGCGGGGACTGCATGGAAAGCGACCATCCGCTCTATGTCGGGCGTCCCGGCAACATGGGCGACCGTCCGGGCAATTTCGCGGTTCAGAACAGCGATCTGGTTTTTTCGGTGGGGAGTCGGCTGAGTATCCGGCAGGTCGGTTACAATTTTAAAACATGGGCCCGCGAAGCCTATGTGATCGTCAATGATATTGACCCGGAGGAATTAAAAAAACCGAGTGTCCACAGCGACATGCGCATCCATGCGGACGCGAAGGATCTGCTGGAGACGATGGCGTCCGTGCTGCGCCGCGACTACGCGGGGGGACCAGTGTTCGGCGGCGGTGAAGGGCTGCCGGGCATGACCTGGAGCGAGACTTGCCGCCACTGGCGAGATACGTATCCGGTGATTCAGCCGAAGCATCTGGAACCAGATGACAGCAAAGCGGCAAATGTTTACGCGATGATCTGGGAGCTGAGCAGCCGCCTGAAGGAAAATCAGATCACGGTGGTGGGCAACGGTTCCGCCTGCGTGGCCGGCGGACATGCTTATATTATAAAAAAAGGCCAGCGTTTTATCAGCCAGTCGGCGATCGCCTCGATGGGATACGACCTTCCGGCGGCGATCGGGGCCTGCCTGGCGGCGCGTGATCCTGCGATTGTGGATGAGGAGAGCGCGAAACAGCTGGATGATATTATCCTGCTCACGGGCGACGGCAGCATTCAGATGAATCTGCAGGAGCTGCAGACGATCATCCATCACCGTCTGCCGATCAAGATTTTCCTGATTAACAATGGCGGCTACCATTCGATTCGCCAGACGCAGCGCAGCCATTTCGCGCCGCCGCTGGTCGGTATCGGTTACGACAGCAATGATCTGAGCTTCCCGGATATGGGAAAGCTGGCGGCGGCCTATGGCTATCCGTATGTGGCGGCACATCACAACAGTGAGCTTGCTGCGGCGATCGAGCGGACGCTGGCGGAGGACGGACCGGCGATTTGCGAGTGTTTTGTGAGCACGGATCAGAATTTTGAGCCGAAATCCGCGGCGAAACGGCTGCCGGACGGCACGATGGTGTCGCCGCCCCTGGAGGATCTCACGCCGTTTTTGTCCGACGAGGAGATGGACGCGAACATGATCGTTCCGCGCGTGAAAGGTTAGACGGATATGAATGTGATCGTGACCGGTGCGACGAGCTTCATCGGCGCGGCGGCAGTGCGGGAGCTTTTGCGGCGCGGCGACCGGGTCTGCGCCGTGGTGCGGCCGGGATCAAAAAATCTTGCGTACCTGGAGACAATGACGCCGCCGGAGAGACGGGAGAATCTGCGAATTATTACATTGGATCTGAGCGAGATTGAACAATTACCGCTAGTGCCGGGGAAACAGCCCTGCGCATGGCTGCACGCGGCCTGGGACGGCCCGGGAAGTGAAAACCGCGCGCGGCGCGACGTCCAGCAGCGCAATGTCGAGCTGTCTCTCGGCGCGGTGCGGACGGCGGCAGCACTGGGCTGCCGGCGGTTCGTGTTTACCGGCTCACAGGCGGAGTATGGCGTGCGGCATGGGGTCACGGCGGAGACGGCGGCCTGCAATCCGGTTTCCGAGTATGGCAGGGCCAAGGCGGATTTCGCCGTTCGCGCGCAGGAGTTTTGCAGAGGTAAGAATCTGGAGTATATTCACACCCGGATATTCAGCGTATACGGCCCGGGAGATCACCCGTGGTCACTGGTTAATTCCTGTCTGCACACGTTTCGGGCGGGGGAGGAGATGCGTTTGAGCGACTGCCGCCAGCTGTGGAATTTCCTCTATATCGACGACGCGGCGCGGGCGCTGGTCTGCCTGCTGCGCCAGGGTAATCCCGGCTTCTACAACGTCGGCAGCGCCGATACCCGCGTGCTGCGGGATTATGTCGAGACCATGTATGAGCTGTGTGGCTGTCGCGGGAGTTTTGTGTACGGCGGACGGGGTCAGAATACCGAAGGAGCTTCGGATCTTGCGCCCGACATCAGCAAAATCTGCACGGAGACAGAGTGGCGGCCGACCACGACGTTTGAGGAGGGAATTTATGAAACGATGTCTGGCATGCGGCTGTGAGCTGCCGCAGGATGCGCTGTTTGTGCTGAAAAACGCTCCGGCGTCGGCGCAGGATATCCCGGACGCGGCACAGGTGCGGGATGACGCCGGGATTGATCTTTCTCTTTATCAGTGCGAGGCATGCGGCCTCGTGCAGTTTGACTGCGAGCCGGTTCCCTATTACAGGGATGTGATCCGCGCGGGCGGCTTCACGACGACGATGACCGGACTGCGGCGCGCGCAATACCGCCACCTGATCGAGACGTACCATCTGGAAGGGAAAAAATTTCTCGAAGTGGGCTGTGGCCGCGGCGAATTCCTTAAGGTGCTGACGGAATTTCCGGTGCGCGTATACGGCATGGAGCACCGGGACGAGCTGGTAAAGCTGGCTCAGGAATCCGGCCTGTATGTCTGGCGGGAATTTCCGGACGCTCCGGATCAGCGCCTCGCGGCACAGTCGCCGTTTGACGTGTTCTTATCGTTTAATTTCCTTGAGCACCAGCCGCGGCCGGATGTGATGCTGCGGGCGATTCACAGCAATCTCGCGGAGGATGGCCTGGGGCTGGTGACGGTGCCGAGCCTGGAATATATCCTGGAGCGGGAAAGCTATTACGAGCTGATCCGCGATCACATCGCCTATTATACGCTGGATACGCTGGAGCGTCTGATGGAGCGAAATGGCTTCACAGTGCTTGAAAAAGAGCGGGTCACCGCGGATACGCTCTCGGTGATCGTGCGCAAGGCGCAGCTGTCGGAGAGTGCGGTAGATAACGGGACCTGCGCTGGGATGATGGGAGAGGTTCCTGCGCCGGTGAATGCGGCGCTTGGGTCAGCAGACATGGCATCAGTGCCAGCAGGTATGTCACCCGCTTCGGTGATTGCGCAACCCCTGGCGGATGGGTTTTCGCGGGTCACCGCGGAGGTCGCGCGGCTGACCGGGGAACTGGCGGCTTCCGGCAAACACCTGGCGCTTTGGGGCGCGAGCCACCAGGGCTTTACGCTGGCGGCGACAGCCGGGCTGGCCGGGAAAGTGGAATATATCATCGATTCCGCGCCCTTCAAGCAGGGGCGGTTCGCCCCCGCGTCGCACATTCCGATCGTCGCGCCGGATGATTATTTTGAGAAGCCGGTGGATGCGATTCTGATCGTCGCGCCCGGATATACAGAAGAGATTGCGGGGATCATCCGTGCGCGTTTCGGTGATGTGCGGATCATGACACTGCGGAGCAATTGCATCGAGACCCTGTAGAAATCGGAGGAACCTATGCTGGATTTGCGTGGAAAACGGGTCGTGATGACCGGAGCGACCGGTTTTATCGGCAGAAATGTGGCGCGGCGTTTCCTCGAGGGCGGCGCGGAGGTCTTCTGTCTGGTACGGCCGGATTCGCAAAACTGCGCGGCGCTGGAGAACGCGGCGGGAGATTGTTCGGCTGCGCGGCAGAAAAACCTGCACATCATCGCGGGGACGATGGAGGATGCGGAAGTGGTTTGCGCCGCCCAGGTCGGCAGTGCTGATCTGTTCCTTCATTTTGCCTGGCGCGGCGTGAACCGCGGGGAGATTGATTCGCCTGCGGTGCAGCAGATCAATATCGAGGATTCTCTGCGCTGCGTGCGCGCGGCCATCGATCTGGGCTGCCAGGTTTTTATGGACGCCGGTTCCCGGGTGGAGTATGGAATCATGCCGGACGGCCGGATGGAGGAAACGATGGAATGTCGGCCGGTCAACGCATACGGCAAGGCGAAGCTGGCGTTTTTCCACGAGGCAGAGCCGTTGCTTCATAAGGCCGGGATTACTTACTATCATCTGCGTTATTTCAGCGTCTATGGGAGGGGCGATCACCCCTGGTCGATCATTTCGACGCTGACGCGCGATCTGCCGATGGGAAAAACCGTATCGTTAAGCGCCTGTCGTCATCGCTGGAATTTTATGGACATAGAGGACGCGTCGCGGGCCGTGGCGGAGCTGTACCGTTACAGCGACGGGCATGCGGGAGAGTGTCATATTGTCAATGTGGCCTCGGAAGACACGCGCGTGTTGCGGGATTTTGTCGAGGAGATTGACGCGCTCTGCGGGCACAAAGGCGCGCTGGAGTTTGGCACCTTTGTGCAGGCAAAGGAGGGCGCGCTCTCGATCCGCCCGGTTACGGAGCGCCTGAAAATACTGACGGATGGGACCTGGCGGGAGCGGGTGAGCTTCGCGGACGGCATCCGGAGAATGTTGGAGGAAAGGGAAAGCACATGAAGACGATCAGCGTACTGATTCCCTGTTACAACGAAGAAGAAAATGTGGAGCCGATCAGCCGGGCGGTCATCGAGACGCTGACACGCGACCTGCCGGAATACGATTACGAGCTGGTCTTCATTGACAATGATTCCAGCGACCAGACCCGCCCGATTCTGCGGCGTCTGTGTGCCTCCAATCCGAAAATCAAGGCTATTTTTAACGCGCGGAATTTCGGGCAGTTCAATTCCCCGTATTACGGGATGCTGCAGGTGAGCGGAGACTGCGTGATCGAGATGGTCGCGGATTTCCAGGATCCGGTGGAGCTGATTCCTCAGTATGTGCATGCCTGGGAGGAGGGCTATAAGATCGTCATCGGCATCAAGACCAGCAGCCGCGAAAACAGGCTGATGTACGCGCTGCGCAGTCTTTACTATAAGATGGTAAAAAAGCTGTCAGACGTCGAGCAGATCGAGCATTTTACCGGTTCGGGCCTGTATGATCGCGACTTTATTGAGATCCTGCGCGGGCTGGATGACCCGACGCCTTTCCTGCGCGGCATTGTCGCCGAACTCGGCTACCGGCGCAAGGAGATTCCCTACGAGCAGCCGCGGCGCCGGGCCGGAAAGACGCACAACAATTTCTACCGACTGTACGACGCGGCGATGCTCTCGATCACCTCGTACACCAAGGCGGGCCTGCGCTTCGCGACTTTCCTCGGGGCGGTCAGCTGCGTCTGCAGCGTCGCGATCGCGCTCGTCTACCTGGTCATGAAGCTGATCTGGTGGGATCGTTTCCCCGCGGGCACAGCGCCGATGCTGATCGGTATGCTATTTCTTGGCTCGGTGCAGATCTTTTTTATCGGCATGGTCGGTGAGTACGTGCTCTCGATCAATCAGCGCGTGATGCACCGGCCGTTGGTGATCGAGGAGGAACGCCTCAATTTTGATACGAAAAAGGACGGAACGACCGATGAAGTATAAGATCGATGTGGTGCGCATTCGTGAAAACAGCATTCAGCTCAACGGCTGGGTGATCGGCAAAACGCCGCAGTCGCAGGCGGAATTTCGCGTGCTCGACCAGGAGAAAAAAGAGATTGCGTTTCGCTGTGTGAGCACGCGGCGCGACGACGTCAGCCAGATTTATTATAAGCAGGTCTATGACCGGGATTTCGGGTTTGATATCCAGTTCCCCTACGAGCGCGGTCGCGATTACTGGCTGCTGATCCGCTGCGACGGGCGAACGGCGCGTATTTGCTACAACGAAGAGCTGATCGCGAAACGCGCCAGCGTCGCGCACAAGCGCCTGGAGAAGATTCACGATCTGATGAATATGGAGACCGTGCGCGTTGCCTGGGAATTTGGCAAAAAACACGGGCTGCGGGCGTTGTTTTTGAAATCGCGGCATAAAATCCAGGGACTGGACAATGATTATGATTATGCGGAATGGTACGACCTGACTAAGCCGACGCCCGAGGAGCTGGAGCGGGAGCGTAGCGAGGCGCTGCCGGTGCAGCCGCTGCTCTCGATCGTGATCCCGGCATGGAAGACGCCGGAGCGTTATCTGCGGGAGATGCTGGATTCTATCCTCGCCCAGACTTACGGAAACTGGGAAGCCTGCGTTGTCAACGGCAGCCCGGCGGGGAGCGGCCGCGTCGTCGACAAGGTGATGCGGGAATATATGGCGCGCGATAAGCGTTTCCATTATCAGGATCTCGGTGATAATCTCGGCATCGCGGGCAACACCAACGCCGCGATGGAGCTGGCCTCCGGCGAATACATCGTCCTGGCGGACCATGACGACACGCTGCCGGAGCACGCGCTCTACGAGGTCGCCGCGGCGATCAACGCGCACCCGGACTGCGAGCTCATCTACTCGGACGAGGACAAGCTGGATATGGATGGCGGCGCACTGTTTGACGCGCATTTCAAGCCGGATTTCAACCCGGATCTGCTCACGAGCGTCAATTATATCTGCCATCTGCTTGTGGTGAAGCGCGGCCTGCTGGAACGCGTCGGCGGCTTCCGACATGAGTTTGACGGCGCACAGGATTATGATTTTATCTTCCGCTGCACGGAGCAGGCGAAGGAAATTTATCATATCCCGAAAGTGCTTTATCACTGGCGCTGCCACCAGGATTCGACGGCCAGCAATCCGGAGAGCAAGCTCTACGCGTTCGAGGCGGGTTCGCGCGCGATTCTGGCGCATTATGAGCGCTGCGGCATCCGGGCGGAGAAGGTGGAAAAAGGCGTCGATTACGGCATTTACCACACGTATTTTTCGATCGAGGGCGAGCCGCTGGTCTCCGTGATTATTCCCAACAAGGACCACGCGGGCGATCTTGATCTGTGCATTCGCTCGATCGTGGAGAAAGCAAGCTACAAAAATCTCGAGTTTCTTGTGATTGAGAACAACAGCACCGAAAAAGAGACCTTTGCGTACTACGAGACAATCCAGCGCGAATTTCCGAATGTGCGCGTCGTCACCTGGGAGCGGGAATTCAATTATTCTGCGATCAACAACTTTGGCGCTACATTCGCGCACGGGCAGTACCTGCTGTTTCTGAATAATGATACGGAGCTCATCGAGCCGCGTCTGTTTGAGGAAATGCTGGGCTTCTGCCAGCGGGATGACGTCGGAGTGGTCGGCGCGCGCTTGCTTTACCAGGACGACACGATCCAGCATGCCGGCGTGGTCGTTGGCTTCGGCGGTATCGCCGGAGGTACGTTTATCGGCCTGCACAAAGCGGAGAACAGCTATTTCCACCGCGCGATGTGTGCCCAGGATTATAGTGCCGTGACCGCGGCCTGCATGATGACGAAAGCGGATCTGTTCCGGCAGGTGGGCGGCTTCACGGAGGAGCTGGCGGTCGCGTTTAACGATATCGATTATTGCATGAAAGTGCGCGCGGCGGACAAGCTGGTTGTCTACGCGCCCTACGCGCTGATGTACCATTACGAATCCAAGTCGCGCGGTCTGGAGGACACGCCGGAAAAAGTGGCGCGTTTTAACCGGGAAATCGCCGTATTCGCGCGGCGCTGGCCGGATATCCTCAAAAACGGCGATCCTTACTACAATCCCAATCTGACGCTGCGCAAATCAAACTTCGCGCTGCGGGACCTTTTGAAAGAGAAGATCGGGGAGCCGTACAAGCTGGAGTGCTGAGAAGGAGCTTCTTGTGAAAAAAGTAACGATCATTATACCCAACTACAACGGCCTGCATTTCATGGAGCCCTGCCTGGCGGCGCTGGAGCGCCAGACCTGCCAGGATTTTGAGATGCTTGTCGTTGACAATGGTTCCGCGGACGGCAGCGCCGACTGGCTGCGGGAGCGAGAGGTGCCGTCGATCTTCCTGCCGGAGAACCGGGGATTTTCCGCGGCGGTCAATATCGGCATCCGCGCCGCGCGGACGCCTTACGTGATCCTGCTCAATAATGACACGGAGGCGGAACCGGACTATGTGGCGGAGCTTGTGCGCGCGATTTCGGCCTCAAAACGCATCTTTTCGGTGAGTCCGCGGATGGTGCAGCTGTACCATCCGGAGCGGATCGACGACGCCGGAGATATGTACAGCGTCATGGGCTGGGCTTATCAGCGCGGCGTCGGCCAGGAGACGGAGCGCTACGGCCGTCCCTGCCATATTTTTGCGGCCTGCGCCGGTGCGGCGATTTACCGCCGCGAGGTTTTTGGGAAAATCGGGTATTTTGACGAACTGCATTTTGCCTATCTGGAAGACATCGATGCGGGATATCGCGCCAAAATCGCGGGATACTATAACCGATATTGTCCGACGGCGATCGTGCGCCATGTCGGAAGCGGCACCAGCGGCTCCAAATACAACGCGTTCAAGGTGCGCCTGGCCGCCCGCAACAACGTTTACCTGAATTACAAAAACATGCCCCTGCCGCAGCTTTTGTTCAACAGCCCGGCAATCGTGGCCGGAATCATTCTGAAATACGGATTTTTTAAAAAGATTGGTTTTGGCAGGGAATATGTGGACGGCATCCTGGAGGGTCTGCGCACGCTGGACAAAGCGAGGAAGGTTCCCTATCGTCCGGAAAACCGGTCGAATTATCTCGCGATCGAGTGGGAACTGATTTACGGCGCGTTCCTGTATTGCATGGAGTTCGCCCGTCGCCGCGCCCGCGTCCTGCGGCAGCCGGAAAAGACAGAAGAGGGAAGGACTGCGCCCGTTCCAGGACACAGTTCCGACACAAAACTTTAAGAAAAAATTTATAATACGGGTTTTGCTTTTCGTGTATAATCGCTACATTGGATATTTGACATGATGGCAGCGCCCGTGAGTGGTATGAAGGTTCACTATGATAAAGGATAACCAAAAGAGGTTTAACCGCCTGCACGTCCTGATCGACGCGCTGGTCATCGCCGGGGCGTATGTCCTGAGCTGGTATATCGCGATCGCCAGCGGCTGGTTTTACGCGGCAAATGAGGTGCTCAGTTCACAGATTTATCTGGGTGTGCTGGTCATCATCATTCCGGCGTATCTGCTTTTGTACGCCATATTCAACCTGTTCGCGCCAAAGCGCGCGCAGAGCCGCATCCAGGAAGCCGCTAATATCTGCAAGGCGAATGCGGTCGGCCTGCTGATTACCGGTCTCGTGCTCTACATGGGCGCGAAAAACCCATATCTGCACGAGTTTTCCCGCAGACTGGTCGGCATTTTTTTCCTTCTGAACACTGCGGTGGGGATCCTGGAGCGCAACGCGATCCGCATTGTGCTGCGCACGATGCGCTCGAAGGGCTACAACCAGAAGCACATGGTCCTGATCGGCTACAGCCGTGCGGCGGAGCGCTATATCGACCGCATTCTGGCTAATCCGGAGTGGGGTTATCAGGTGCGCGGCATTCTTGACGACCGGCATGAGCGCGGTACGGAGTACCGCGGGATACGGGTGATCGGCAATATTGAGTCGCTGCCGGGGATTCTTGCGCTCAATGTCCTCGACGAGATCGCGATTACGCTGGGCATCCAGGACTACGGCTGCCTGGAGAACATCGTTGCCGCCTGCGAGAAGTCGGGCGTGCATACCAAATTCATACCGGATTACAATAATATCATCCCGACACGGCCTTACACGGAGGATCTGCAGGGACTGCCGGTGATCAACATCCGCCATGTCCCGTTGAATGATCCGCTGAACGCGGCGATCAAGCGCGCGGTTGACCTGTTCGGTGCTGTTTTTGCGCTGATTCTGTTTTCGGTGATTATGTTGGTGACGGCGCTGCTGATCAAGCTGACCTCGCCGGGGCCGGTGATATACAGCCAGGAACGCATCGGGCGTCACAACCGCCCGTTTAAAATGTACAAATTCCGCTCAATGCAGGTACAGGCGCCGGGCGATGAGAAGAGCAAATGGACGACGCCGCGCGATCCGCGGGTGACGCCGATCGGGCGTTTCATCCGCCGGACAAGCATCGACGAGATGCCGCAGCTGTTCAATGTATTGAAGGGCGATATGAGTCTGGTCGGCCCACGGCCGGAACGGCCGTTTTTTGTGGAGCGCTTTAAAGAAGAGATTCCGCGCTACATGATCAAACATCAGGTGCGGCCGGGTATGACCGGCTGGGCGCAGGTCAACGGACTGCGCGGCGATACCTCGATTACCAAACGCATCGAGCACGATCTTTACTATATCGAGAACTGGACGCTGGGATTTGATTTCCGGATCCTGTTTCTGACCTTTTTTAAGGGTTTTATCAACAAAAACGCTTATTAAGAAAGGGTAATCCCTTATGGATCACAACAACAACGAAGAACCGAGAAGCCGTAAAAATCCGCGGCTGCGCAGCACTTCGGAGCCGACGACGCCGGAATCGGACGGTATTGGCCCGACCGGGAGCAATTTCCGGGCGCTGGACAGAGTCTCCGGGAAGCGCACAGATTCCGTGAAACGCGCGGACTTCACGAGGCGCGCAGATTCCGCGAGAAGTGCGGACTTTGCGAGACGCGCGGATTCCGCGAGGAATACGGATTCCATGGGACGCATCGGTCTCACGCCACGCCAGGAGCGGGATATGGCCCGGCGCAGGAAACGCCGCCGCATCATTGCGATGATCATCGCGGAATGTTTCGCGCTGGTCTTTATTTTCGGTTACGCCTATGTGCTGCGGACCTACAATACGATCCAGCGGCCGCAGTTTGAAGCGGAAAACATCAAAAACAACGACCTTGCTGTGGAGACCGTCGAGAAGATGAAGGGCTACTGGACGATCGCCATTTTTGGCGTTGACGCGCGTTACGGGCAGCTGGAGAAGGATACCCTTTCCGACGTCAATATTATCTGCAACATTAACCAGGACACCGGCGAGATCAAGCTGGTATCGGTTTACCGCGATACTTATCTCAATATTTCCAAGGGCGGCAGCTACAACAAGATCAACCAGGCATATTTTGTCGGCGGGGCGGAGCAGGCAGTATCGGCGCTTAACCGCAATCTTGACCTCGATATTACCGACTTTGTTACGTTCAACTGGAAGGCGGTGGCGGAGGGTATCAATATTCTCGGCGGCGTCGATATTGAGCTGAGCAAGGCGGAGTTTTACTATATCAATTCGTTTATCACCGAGACGGTGAAGGTGACCGGGATTGCCTCCACGCAGCTGAAATCAGCCGGTATGAACCATCTGGACGGCGTGCAGGCCGTGGCCTACGGGCGCCTGCGCCTGATGGATACGGACTACGCGCGCACGGAGCGGCAGCGCAAGGTGATCGCGCAGGCTTTCGAGAAGGCGAAGTCGGCGGATTTTGCCACGTTGAATAACGTCGTCGTTACCGTGTTTCCAGATATTGCGACCAGCGTTGATCTGATGGATATGGTGCGCTGCGCGAAAAACATTACCAAATATTATCTGAGCGACACGACCGGCTTCCCGCAGGCCCGCGGCGACGCCAATATGGGCTCCAAGGGTGCCTGCGTTATCCCGCAGACGCTGGAAACCAACGTGATAAAGCTGCACGAGTTTTTGTTCGGCGACGAGGATTACACAGTTTCCGATACGGTAAAGACCATCAGTGCCAAGATCGCCGCGGACAGCGGTATGTATAAAGAGGGAACCTACGTCGACCATGTTTCCACGGACGGCGGCGTGATCCAGAAAAATACGACGACCACCAAGGCGGCTTCGGATGATGATGACGAGGACGACGACGAGGATGATAACGGCGCGAGCAGGAGCGCCGCTGACGATGAGGATGATGACGACGAGGATGCGTATACTACGATCTACGTCCTCGACGCGGACGGCAAAAAGGTCAAGAAGACCATAAGAATGAGTAAGGACGCGAACGGCGAATATATTGAGCCGGAGACGGACGCCGATGGACTTGCGGTTGACTGGAGTCTCGATGAAGACGGGAAACTGGTCAATGAAGAGACGGATGAGGATGGCGAGGTTGTGGTACATTTCCGTCCGACTGCGCCGACCGGAGACGATGACGGGGAAGATGATGAAGAGAACGATGAGGACGAGAGTGACGAGGAAGAAGAGACGGATGAGGACGGCAACCCGCTGAAAACGATAACCGGCTCCAGTCGTCCGGGTGTGACCGCGCCGACCGCGTCGACCACGGCGACAGAGACGACGTCGGGCACCGGCGTATCGAGCGGCCCCGGGTCGTCATCTTCGACGACGTCGACAACGTCCGCCATGACGCCCACGAGTTCATCCGTGTCCAGCAGTCCGGGATCTTCCACTTCCCCGACGGCGGCGAGCGGATCGACGAGCACCGGCGTGTCGAGCGGCCCGGGTGCATCAAGCAGTTCGAGCTCATCGAGCAGTACAAGCTCATCAGGCAGCACAAGTTCGTCGAGTAGCTCAAGCTCGTCAGGCAGTTCGACTTCCATCACGCCGACAGCGGCTTCAGGTACCTCGACCGGGGGCGTGGTTTCGGCTCCGGGCCAGTAACCGGTAAAACGGGAACGGCAAATCCGGGCTGTTTCGCCGGAATCGTCCCGAAATTCATAGGAAGAATATAATTCTGTCACATTTTTTTCACATTCGGTTGTTATATTGTGAATCGTAACAAAGAAAAACCAAAGGAAAGGGGTTTTGATTATGTACGAAGATGACAGAGACATCAACAATATCTGGAACGAGAGAAGCGCAGATTCGGCCGGAGAATATATAGACGCAGAAAACCAGGCACCGGAGACCGCGCAGTATCAATATCAGGAAAGCGCACAGAGCTATTATTCGTCACAGCAGCCGACCGGGGAGAGTAATCGCATGAATCGCTCTTATATTCCGGACGAGCCGAAGCGAGGCGGAAGCGGCGATGGGAAAAAATCATCCTTTGGCGCGAAAGTAGCCGGACTGACAGCGGCGGCGCTGTTCTTCGGCGTGGTGGCCGGCGGTACGATGTTCGGCGTCAACACGGTTGGCGAGTACATTCGCGGCCAGAGTTCCGCCGTGACGGAAACGCAGGCGGAGCCGGAGGTCAAGGTGACGGTAGGAGCGGCGGAGACGCAGCCGGACACGACCGTTTCATCGTCCAGCGCGCAGGCGTCTACTGCGGTTCTTTATGACGTATCGGGCATTGTTGAAAAGGCGATGCCTTCGGTGGTCGCGATCAACAATACGATGCTGATGCAGCAGCAGACCTGGTTTGGCCAGAGCCAGACGGTCGAGGTGCCGAGCAGCGGCTCCGGTATTATCGTCGGCCAGAACGACGAGGAGCTGCTGATCGTGACAAACAACCATGTGGTGGAAGATTCTAAGGAGCTGACGATCACTTTTATTGACGATTCCCAGGTATCTGCGGCGATTAAGGGTACGGATTCCGACAGCGACCTGGCAATAGTCGCCGTAAATCTTGCCGATATCCCAGCTGAGACGATGAGCCAGATCAAGGTCGCAACTCTGGGCGATTCCGATGAGCTGAAGGTTGGCCAGGGCGTGATCGCGATCGGCAACGCGTTGGGTTATGGCCAGTCCGTGACAGTCGGTTATGTGAGCGCGCTCAACCGCACGGTGGAGACGGAGGACTCGTCGACCCGCAATCTGCTGCAGACCGACGCGGCGATCAACCCGGGCAACAGCGGCGGCGCACTGCTGAACATGCGCGGTGAGGTCATCGGCATCAACGCGGCGAAGTATTCTTCCACAAGCGTGGAGGGCATGGGCTATGCGATCCCGATCTCCCAGGCACAGGATATCATCAATGAACTGATGAACAAGAAGACCCGTGTGGAGGTCGAGGAAGCCAAACGGGGTTTCCTGGGAATCCAGGGCAGCAACATTGACGACACGGCGGCGCAGATGTACGGCATGCCGCGCGGCATCTACGTCTACAAGATTCTTGACGACGGAGCCGCGGCGTCCTCCGAGCTGAAAGAAAAGGACATCATCACCAAATTTGACGGCCAGACCGTCCGCACGATGACCGATTTGCAGAATATGCTGACCTACTACGCAGGCGGTGATACCGTAGACCTGACCGTGCAGCGCCTCGACAATGGCGAATACGTCGAACATACTGTGACGATCATGCTGGGGTACCGGGAAGAAACGCAGACAAACTAAATTAAATATTGGATAATGATTCCATTAAAATGCCCGCCGGAAACAGAAAATGTTCGGCGGGCAATATTTATGCCGTTACGCATTTGTCGGCTATTATATATGCGAAGTCTCCTATTGAACATTTTTGCGCATTTACGCATTTTTGTTCAGTACGAGTTTATATTTTTTTGCAGCACCTCTGCCGACGATATCAATCAGTCCGTTTTCGTTCATCTGACGGGCAAGCAAATAGGATCTTGTTTTTTTAATATTCAGCAGTTCCTGCATGTCTTCGTCGGTCATTTCTCCATATTCAGTCAAATAATCAATGACTGTTTTCATTTGTGGAGTGATTAATACGCGCGGAGTTTCAGTTGCTTCCTGTATATTTTCAGTAATAACACCGTTAGCGTTCATGTTTGGCAGTACGAGCTTAAAGGTATTGGGGGTGACTTCAATACGAGGCTGTTCCGTACAGTCTCTATATCGTGCATAAATTTTGCGGATGCCGGTGCCGTAGGATTCGATCAGTTTCAAACGATGGAAGATTTCAGCCAGTTTGCGGTTGCGGGGCTGCGAAATGCCATTGCGAATATCGTCGGCAGACAGACCAGGCAGCAGGCCGCCGATAGAAATAAATTCCATACAGGAATCATTGACGTTGATAATGATGCTGCCGCTGTAGCTGTAATCACGATGGATAAGGGCATTGAGCAATGCTTCACGCAAAGCATCCTCCGGATAATCAGAACGCTCAATCCGTTCTAATCCTTTGAATGTAGCGGCAGTGCGATTGCAAAGTGTCAGATACGCATAGCTGTCATCGAGCTGTTTGAAAATGGAACCGCCAAATTCTTTTGCATCCTTAAAAGTAATGTTGGTTTCGTCGCCAAACACGGCGATCTTTGTGGTATGCTGGCATTGGTCTGAAAGAATCATGGCCAGATTGGCATACTGATCATCGTGGATGTTTCGCAGGCCGAGAGCAATATACTTTTCTTCAGAAAAATCGACACCATATCTTTTGAAGGTACGTTCTGCCTCTTCGAAAGATAGTTCCTGCGTTAATGCACGCATTTCTTCAAATATATCACCGTCGTAATCTTTAATCATCCTGCGGATCTGATCAGGAGATGCAGGTACGCTGGATGCACCCTGACGAACATAGACGCCGGTGGGTTTTATTCCTTTGGCTTTCAGATAATACGGCTTGTAGCTGCCTTCTCCAACTTCGATCCGGATAACATTGTTGTCCTGAAGAATATAGCGCACGAACATGGTGACATCCGGTGCGATTGCATCGCGAATGCCATTTGTCAGGCGGGTGTAGGTTTCATCCACATTTTCGATACCGATCAGATTGCCCTGATCATCGATGCCGATGTAGATAATACCGCCATCAGTATTTGCAAATGCGATGACTTCCTTGTAAACGTCATCGATCATCTGAGATTTATATTCAATATGTTCATTTTCATATTGCATAGAAAACCCTCCTCGTGTTGCTACTCAGTTATTTATCATTATACATGAATTTTCATTTTTTTTCAATGAAAATAAGTGAAAATTCATGTTTTATTCATTCTTGGTACAGAATTATTCTAGAAAATATACAATCCGGGGGGGGGTAAT
>JAJQAA010000066.1 GCA_021204045.1 Clostridiales bacterium | reverse complement strand
CCTAAATCAAGGCTTTGAGACGATTTGAGCTCAATTCAACTGTCGAAGACCCGAGTTCTACAAGGAAGCTGCTGTGGTGAATATAGGTGATCTTCATAAATACTCCTTTTTATCGCCGATTATGTTTCCAGTCTAACACACGGAGATATACTTTGTCAAAAAAACTGTTGACTTTTTCCTGCTGTTGCGATAGAATACATTTTGTGTTGAGAACCTTGGTTTTGTAGGGTTCTGCACAAGAAAATAATAAGCGCCCTTAGCTCAGTTGGTAGAGCAGTAGACTCTTAATCTATTTGTCCAGGGTTCGAGTCCCTGAGGGCGCACTGGAGAGTTCTGGTTTTGCGGGCTGCGAACCGCGGGGTCGGGGCTTTTCTTTTATTTATTTATGATAGTTCCGGACGGCGGTGTATGTCGGTTTATCAGAAAAGTACTGCTAAGCGGCGGCATTGACGGAATATTTTTAATGGCGTCAATTTGAAAGATAAAAAGCTGCAGAACCATTACCTGGCCTGCAGCTTTTCGTATTATTTGTATTTCATATGAAGATATTACCGTTACGATGAAACGCGTATAAAAACTTATTTGAGCAGCTTTCCGGAAATAACCATCTGCTGAACCTGCGTCGTGCCCTCGTAAAGCGTCAGGACGCGGACATCACGGTACAGGCGCTCAATGGTGTACTCCTTGGAATAGCCATAACCGCCGTGCATCTGAAGAGCCTTGCCGACAATGTCGACTGCCGCTTCCGTAGCGTAATATTTGGCCATGGAAGCCGCCTTGGTAGCGTCTTCGCCCTGATCGATCTGATAGGCGGCGTTATAAACCAGCAGGCGCGCAGCATTGAGCTTGGTCTCCATCTCGGCCAGCATGAACTGCAGACCTTGGAAGGCGGCCAGCGGCTTACCGAACTGCTTGCGCTCTTTAATGTGGCTGACGGCGCAGTCGATCGCGGCCTGAGCGATACCAACGCCCATAGCGGCAACCCCGCAGCGTCCAACGGAGAGCGTCTTCATCGCGGTGATGAAACCAAGGTCAACTTCACCCAGAATACAGCTCTTGGGAACGCGGACATCCTCGAGAACAACATCGCTGCAGTTTAAGCCCAGCTGACCCATCTTTTCTTCGTGTTTACCGACGGAAACACCAGGCGTGGTCATATCAACGATGAACGCAGTAATGCCCTTGGAACCCTTATCTGGGCTGGTCTTGGCAAAGACAACACAGTAAGGAGCGATATCTGCGCCGGTGATGAAGCACTTGCGGCCGTTGAGAATATAAGAATCTCCATCCTCTACCGCTTTAGTGGTCATACCACCCGCGTCGGAACCGGCGTTCGGCTCAGTCAGGCCGAATGCCATATACTGGCTTCCGTCAGCGATGCCCGGAAGATATTTCTGCTTCTGCTCTTCGGTACCAGCCAGAATGATCGGCGCGGAACCGAGGGAGTTTGCACCAGATAAGTAAACTGCCGCAACAGCGCAGCCACGGGAAATTTCTTCCATAACGGAGACATAGGTAAGGGCGCCCATGCCGATACCGCCGTACTCTTCCGGAATCTTAATTCCGTAGAAGCCCATCTCACCCATTTCAGCCAGAATCTCCGGCGGGAACACGCCGGTCTTGTCGACCTCAGAAGCCGATCGGCATCAGAGTCTTTTCGGCGAAGTCCCGGGCCATATCGCGGATGGACAGCTGGTCTTCATCAAAATAGGGATACTGCATAGTGTTTTCCTCCTGAAAAAGTTTGGTTAAATAAATATGTTGATAGCTTTTGTGAAACCTGTTATTTAACGCCCATCCATCCGGAGATAACCATCATCTGGACTTCGGAGGTGCCCTCGTAGATCTCGGTGATCTTCGCGTCGCGCATCATACGCTCGATCGGGTAGTCTCTGGTGTAGCCATAACCGCCGAACAGCTGTACACAGCGGCGGGTAACATCGCTGGCGTTACGGGAAGCAACCAGCTTCGCTTCTGCGGCGAGATGGCTGTAGGGTTTGCCGGCATCCTTGGCGCAGGCAGCCTGATAAACCAGAAGCTTTGCAGCGTCTGTGTTGGCCTGCATCTGAGCCAGCTCGAACTGTGTATTCTGGAACTGAGAGATCCGGCGGCCGAACTGCACGCGGGTCTGGACATATTTTATGGTCTCAGCGATCGCGCCCTCGGCGATACCCAGAGCCTGTGCGGCGATACCGATACGGCCGCCGTCCAGCGTCATCATCGCCTGCTTGAAGCCTTTGTTTAACTCACCCAGCAGATTTTCCTTCGGAACCTTGCAGTCCTCGAAGACCAGCTCAGCGGTAGCAGAACCGCGGATACCCATTTTTTCTTCATGTTTGCCGATCGAGAAACCCTCATAGCCCTTTTCTACAATGAAGGTGGAAATGCCGCGATTGCCCTGGGATTTGTCGGTCATGGCGAAAACGACATAGATGTCGGCTGGACCGGCGTTGGTGATGAAGCACTTGCTGCCGTTGAGCAGCCAGTAATCGCCTTTATCCTCAGCAACGGTCTTCTGACCGGAGGCGTCTGTACCAGCGCCCGGCTCAGTCAGTCCGAAGGCGCCCAGCTTCTCGCCGGAAGCAAGCGGAATCAGATATTTCTGTTTCTGCTCTTCGGTACCGAAATGATAAATCGGCCAGGCAGCCAGGGAGGTATGGGCGGAAAGCGCCACGCCTGTGGAGGCGCAGACTTTGGAAAGCTCTTCTACACACTGCACATAGGACAGGTTGTCCATGCCGGCTCCGCCGTATTCTTCGGGGAATGGGATCCCAAGCAGATTCATTTCTGCCATCTTTTTGATGGTTTCCTCGGGGAACCGCTCTTCCTTGTCGAGCTCGGCGGCAAGCGGTGCTACTTCGCCCTCCGCAAACTCACGATACATCTGCAGCAGCTCCTCGTGCATCTCATCCTGCAAAAAATCCATGATAAACCTCCTTTAAAAATTATTTTAATGTGAATGAAACCTCTTTTTTTGTTGCTTGTTTCATTTTACCGCATTCAACGTGTTTTTCCAAGTCTTTTTATTTAAATTTATGATAAATTTTTCACTAAAATATGTAAATATTGACATGTCCAAATCGCCCTATTTCTGATTTGGATTATACATGAAGTGAAAAGTGCTGTCAATTTAAATATATATTTAACGTGAACGTGAAAATATGCACAAAACCGAGCCGCTTTACGGAACCGGGATGTGGAATAACAGGGGATGTAAGACCATATATATGGCTGAAATTTTGGTGGACTTGATACTTGATTTCTCGACGTATATGGCTGCGCGAAAAAAGCCTTGCAGGGCAGGGGGAATTTATGTTAACATAGGCAAAGGCAGGAGTTACAGGAGATAATTCGATGAATTTACATAGAGAAAAGAGAGCATGCTTTGGCGCGGTTGGGCTGATGCTCGCGGTATTGTGTCTGGCGACGGGATGCGGCAGCGGGGAGACGGCGGAAACATCCGCGGCAGTGGTATCGGAGATTGTGCTTGAGGGAGAGACACCGATCGCGGCAGATGAGACCGCGATGGAGCTGACACCGGACGGTCCGCTTCTGCCGTCAATCGATGGCGTTGAGGCGGAGTACAGTGAACCGATTCCGGATTATCTGCGTCTGGGTATGGAGCATCCGATTGTGTCCAGGCTGCAGCAGCGCCTGATGGATCTGGGATTTATGGACAATGATGAGCCGACCGATTATTATGGTGAAGTGACACAGAACGCGATGAAGGTGTACCAGCGCCAGAACGGACTGTCACAGGATGGTATTGTCGGACCGGAGACACTGAAGGCCGTGCTGTCGCCGGACGCGAAGTATTACGCGGCACAGAAGGGTGATGTCGGAGATGACATTTCGCGCATACAGTCCCGGTTGTATGAGCTGGGTTATCTTGCCAGTGAAAACCTGGTGACCGGAAATTTCGGGGACAGCACCGAAGAAGCTGTGATTGCGATGCAGAAGCAGAACGGACTGTCGCAGGATGGCAAGGTGGGTCGCAAGACGATGAACCTGCTCTACAGCGAGGATGTGAAGGCCAATCTTCTTTCTTATGGAGATAAGAGTGATATTGTGCTCGCGGCGCAGAAACGCTTGAAAGAGCTGGGCTATATGACGACGGACCCGGACGGAACGTATGGCGACGATACGATCGCGGCAGTGAAGCAGTTTCAGTCGAAAAATGACCAGATCGTAGACGGTTACCTGGGACCGTCTACCCGCTACGCGCTTAACAGCAGCGACGCGGTGCCAAATGGCCTGAGCCTGGGTGACAGTGGTGAGACGATTACGCGGGTGCAGAAATTGCTGAGCAATCTGGGATATATGAGTTCGGCGAATGCGACCGGGTATTTTGGCGATGTCACGGAAAATGCGGTCAAATTGTTTCAGCGCACGAACGGTCTGACGAGCGACGGGATTGTCGGCACCATGACGATGGCAAAGCTGACCGGAGGAAACGCGAGGCGCGCGCCGGCGGGCGGCGGAGTTTCCGGTGGGAGCAGTGGCGGAAGCGCAGGCGGTGGGAACAGCGGGAGCAGTGGCGGCAGCTCATCGGGCGGATCCACGGCGATTCCCAATACCGGCACGGCGACGGGCGGAGCAAGCGCGCTCATCGCAGTGGCGAGTTCGAAGCTGGGCTGTCCGTATGTCTGGGGAGCCAAGGGACCGAACGCATTTGACTGTTCTGGTTTCGTTTACTGGTGTCTTAACCAGGCGGGTGTCCGTCAGAGCTATATCACCTCATCCGGCTGGAGAAACGTCGGAAAATACACAAAGATCAGCAGCTTTTCTGACCTGCGCGCCGGCGATATCATTGTTGTCAGCGGTCATGTCGGTATTGTCGCCAGCGGCGGTACGGTGATTGACGCGTCCTCCGGCAACGGAAAGGTTGTGCACCGTTCTTTGAGCTCGTGGTGGTCGCGGAATTTTATCTGCGGATGGAGAATATTCTAAATAAAACAAAGCGAAAGTTGTAGCAATTTTCTTTTTGGATGAGATTTTTGAAAAATTTTTGCGAAAAAACCTTAAAATATTAAGTAAAACCGGAAGATTGGAAACGAAAAGGGGCAAATTTTATCCCAATCACAATCGCAATATTGTTGCCTGCTCAACCTTGATATTGTGAAAATGTTTGACAAGTCGCCTTTTTATGCATTATAATCGTTGCAAATTTGTTTTTATGACAGCAGTGGGAATGCTAAAAAACGGATTGGCAATGGAAAAATGGATAAGGAGGTAATTGAGTTATGAGTGAGAAGAAAAAAAGCAGCGGTGCTTTGCTTGGCGCGGCCTTCCTGATGGCGACCTCGGCGATCGGCCCCGGTTTCCTGACGCAGACGTCGACCTTTACGGGCACACAGAAGGCAAGTTTTGGTTTTGTTATTCTGGTGTCGTTGATCCTGGCGGCAATCGCCCAGGTAAATATCTGGCGCGTTCTGTGCGTGACCGGCCTGCGTGGACAGGATGTTGCGAACAAGGTGCTCCCGGGACTCGGATATTTTGTGGCTTTCATGGTGGCGCTGGGCGGTCTGGTATTTAATATCGGTAATGTAGGAGGCGGCGCGCTCGGTTTTAATACGCTGCTTGGCCTGCCGAATTCCGTGGGCTGTGCGCTTGCGGCGCTGATTGCGATCGCGGTCTTCCTTGTGAAGAACGCGAAGTCGGCGATGGATCAGCTGGCAAAGATCCTCGGCGGCATTATGATCGTTGTTATTTTCGGTATTATTATTGTTGTACAGCCGCCGGTTGGCGACGCTCTGAAGAATACTTTCGCTCCGGAATATGGTGTGAGCAATCTGATTCCGGCGATCATCACGCTGCTGGGCGGCACGGTGGGAGGCTATATCACCTTTGCCGGCGCACATCGCCTGATTGACGCGGGTATCACCGGTGAGGAAAATCTGAAGGAAATTACCAAGAGCTCCCTGATGGGTATGGTGATCGCGGCGATCGTCCGTGTGTTCCTGTTCCTGGCGGTGCTGGGCGTTGTCGTAAAACTTGCGGATGGCGTGACACTGGATTCTTCCAATCCGGCGGCGGACGCGTTCCGTCTGGGAGCCGGAGAGCTGGGCTATCGTTTTGCGGGACTGGTACTTCTGTGTGCGGCGATTACCTCGATTATCGGCGCCGCGTATACCTCAGTATCGTTCTTAAAAACGTTCCATCCGGCGATTGAAAAAAATGAGAACTGGGTGATTATCGGATTCATCGCGGTGTCCGCTGTGATTATGATCGCTGTTGGACAGCCGGCGCTGCTGCTGGTTCTCGCGGGCGCGTTTAACGGGCTGATTCTTCCGATTACGCTTGGTATCTGCCTGATCGCTTCCCAGATGAAGTCCGTGGTCGGTGATTCCTACCATCATCCGGCATGGCTTCTGGTACTCGGGGTTATCGTGGTAATTATTTCCGCTTATCTTGGCATCAATACCTTTGTGTCACAGATGGGGAAACTTTTTATATAAGAAAATCATGGGCAGGCAAGGGTGCAGCGGTGCTGCTGCGTCTTTGCCTTTTTTAAAACGTGAAAGGAGATCAGCCGCAGCGGTATGCAGAATGTAAGAATATTAACTGCCGGAGATTCCTCCCTCCTGGTGGAATTTGGCAGTGAAATCAGCCCGGAGATTAACCGGAAAATTGCGGCGACCGTGCAGTTGATGCGGGAACAGCATATTGAAGGGATTGTCGATGTGATTCCGACCTACTGTTCTCTGCTGGTCAATTATGACCTGCGGGTCGTCGGCTATGATGAGATGAAGAAGCGCCTGGAGGATCTGGTCCGGGTGGATGTGAAGACCGGAGCCGGGGTTCGGACGGTTGTGGAAATTCCGGTATGTTATGGAGGCGAATATGGTCCGGATCTGCCCGGTATCGCGGAGCACGCCGGGCTTAGCGAAGAGGAGGTTATCCGGATTCACACGTCGCGGGATTATCTGATTTATATGCTCGGGTTCCTGCCGGGATTTACCTATCTTGGAGGACTTGACGAGCGCATTCACACGCCGCGGCTGCCGAATCCGCGGCTTTCCATCCCTGCGGGCAGCGTCGGTATCGGCGGTTCACAGACCGGGATTTATCCGCTGGACTCGCCGGGCGGCTGGCAGCTGATGGGCATGACGCCGGTGAAAACCTATGACCCGGAGCGCGAGACGCCGATTCTGGTGGAGGCCGGGCAGTATATCCGCTTTGTGGAGATTGATGAGGAACGATATCTCCGGATAAAAGAAGAAGTGGCGCGCGGGGAATACCAGTGCGTGATCCACAGGGAGGGTTAGCTTATGGGAATTCGTATTTTAAAAGCCGGAATGCTGACGACGGTGCAGGATCTTGGCCGTACCGGCTATCAGAGCCAGGGATTCCCGGTATCCGGCGTCATGGATCGCAGGTCATTTACGATTGCCAATCTTCTGATTGATAATCCGGAAAACGAGCCGGTTCTGGAATTTACTCTGATCGGGCCGACGCTGGAATTTACGGCGGACACGATCATCGCGATCACAGGGGGAGATTTTCAGCCGACGATCAACGGAGAAGCCGCACCGATGTATACGGCGCTCTATATTCACAAGGGAGATATTCTGAAATTCGGCAGCGCGCTGACCGGAAGCCGCGGCTATATTTCGTTTTCCTGCTATTTGCAGATTCCGGTTGTGATGGGCAGCCGCTGCACGAATATGAAATGCTCGATCGGCGGTTTCAAGGGGCGGCAGCTTCAGGATGGAGATTATATCAGTTTCCGCATTAAACGCAAATACCTCCGTTATTTTCTTTCGCGGAAGCTTAATCTGAATGAGTTTGACCAGGAGGAAGCTCTGCTGCGCGTTGTGATGGGACCGCAGGACGATCGTTTTACCAAAGAGGGGATCGCCACGTTTCTGAGCGAGGAATATACGGTAACGAGCGACTTCGACCGCATGGGCTGTCGTCTGGAAGGCCCATTTATTGCGTCAAAAAACGGATCGGATATTATTTCGGACGGCATTGCCCTTGGCTCGGTTCAGGTGCCGTCTCACGGAAAGCCGATCATTCTGCTGGCGGACCGGCAGACGACGGGCGGTTACGCGAAGATCGCGACGGTGGCTTCCGTAGACATACCGAAGCTGGTGCAGCGGAAAACCGACCATAAGATCCGTTTTAAGGCGATCACGGTGCAGGAAGCACAGGCACTGTACCGGGAGGAGCTGGAAGAGTTCAATGAGATGAGAAAGAAGATACACCGGCCGTGCCGGGAGGTCCTGGAGTGCCGTCAGACCGCGAAACGGGTGCGGCGGCTGTTTGAAGCGTAGAGCTGGTAAAGGAGAGAGCATGATGGATTTGGAAAAGATCGCAGGTTTGGTGGAGATTATAGAGAAGTCCTCATTGAAGGAGTTTGTTTACAGAGAGGGCGATGTAAAGATCAGCATGAGCAAGCGGGATAACGCGCCGGTCGTCGCGGCGGGAGGTTTCGCGATGGCGCCGGGCGCACCTGCTGCGGCAGCGGCTCCGGCAGGCGGCGTGTCTGCGGAGGAAGCAGAAGAGGAACCCTGCTTCATTACATCCCCGATCGTCGGTACATTTTACAGCACAGCAGCACCGGATGTGCCCGCATATGTGCGGGTCGGCGACCAGGTGAAGGCGGGCCAGACCGTCTGTATTCTGGAAGCGATGAAGCTGATGAATGAGATTGAATGTGAATTTGACTGTGAGATCGAAGCAGTGCTTGTGAGTAATGAGCAGAAGGTGGAATATGGCCAGCCGCTGTTCCGTGTCCGGAAACTATAATTCCCAGGGGAGGTTGGAGCGATGATTCATAAAGTATTGATTGCCAACCGCGGAGAGATTGCGGTCCGCATCATCCGCGCCTGCCGGAACATGGGGATCCCGAGCGTGGCGATCTATGCCAGAGAAGATGAAAAAAGTCTCCATGTGCAGATGGCGGACCAGCGGGTCTGCATTGGCGAGGGTCCGGCGAAAAACAGTTATCTGAATATGGATCGGATTATATCCGCAGCGCTCAATGTAGGGGCGGACGCGATCCATCCCGGCTTTGGTTTTCTCTCGGAGAACAGTGCATTTGTGCGCAAATGTCAGGAAAATAATCTGATTTTTATCGGTCCGGAGGCGGATGTCATTGACCGTATGGGCAACAAATCCGCAGCCCGGAAGACGATGATGGACGCCGGGGTTCCGGTCGTGCCGGGGAGCCGGGAGCCGGTCTATGATGTGAAGACGGCGAAGAAAATGGCCGGGGAGATCGGTTATCCGGTGATGATCAAAGCGTCGTCCGGAGGCGGCGGCAAGGGCATGCGCGTAGCGGAGACGGAGGAAGAGTTTGAGACGCAGTTCAATGTCGCGCAGCGGGAGTCGGCCAATGCGTTCGGCGATGACACGATGTATCTGGAGCAGTTTGTTGTCAATCCGCGCCATGTGGAGATCCAGATCATGGCGGATACCCATGGCAATATTGTGTCGCTCGGCGACCGCGACTGCTCCGTGCAGCGGAATCACCAGAAACTGATTGAGGAATCGCCCTCTCCGGCAGTCAACGCGGCCATGCGTGCCAAAATGAATGAGTACGCGATTCTGGCGGCGAAGACGGTCGGCTATACGAATGCAGGCACGATCGAGTTTATCGTCAGCCCTAAAGGTGAATTTTTCTTCATGGAAATGAATACGCGGATCCAGGTGGAGCACGGCGTAACGGAGATGGTCACGGGAACGGATCTGATCATCGAACAGATCCGGGTAGCGGACGGCAAAGAACTGAGCTTTACGCAGGAAGACGTCCGGCCGCGCGGCCACGCGATTGAATGCCGGATCAATGCGGAAATTCCGGAGCACAACTTTATGCCAAGTCCGGGACTGGTGCAGATGATCCATCTTCCGGCGGGGAACGGCGTGCGTGTGGACACGGCACTTTACAGCGGTTACCGCATTCCCTCGGAATTCGATTCGATGATTGCCAAGGTGCTGGTACATGCGCCGGACCGGGACGCCGCGATCCGCAAGATGCGCACGGCGCTTGATGAGATGGTCATTCTCGGAGTGCAGACAAATCTGGATTTCCAGTATCAGATCATGCACCATCCGGTATTTTGTGAGGGAAAGGCCGATACCGGCTTTATTGAATCGTTCATGAAAATCAGCAAACGGCCGGATGTCACAGCTGCGGAGTGAGGATTTATTTCTGTATGAGGAATTTTATAACGAAATGGGAGGAATATTCGAGAAATGTATCGGGTTGACTTAAACAGTGATCTGGGCGAGAGTTTCGGAAATTACACGATCGGCATGGATGATAAGGTTATCCCGCTGGTCACGTCTGCGAATGTGGCCTGTGGCTATCACGCCTCGGATCCGGTGGTCATGGAGAAGACGATCGAGATGGCAAAGGCTGCCGGGATTGAGGTGGGCGCCCATCCGGGCTTCCCGGATCTGATGGGCTTCGGACGCCGGAATATGGCGGTGACACCGGCGGAGGCGAAAGCCTACACGTTGTATCAGCTGGGTGCTCTGGACGCATTCTGCCGCGCACATAATTTGAATATGCAGCATGTGAAGCCGCATGGCGCGCTTTACAACATGGCGGCAAAAGATTATGCTCTGGCGAAAGGAATCTGCGAGGCCATCCGGGAGTTCAATCCGGAGCTGATTGTGCTGGCACTCTACGGAGGGGAGTTGATCCATGCGGCAAAAGATCTGGGTCTGCGCGCGGCGATGGAAGTGTTTGCTGACCGCGCTTACGAGGAAGACGGAAGCCTGGTCAACCGCCGCAAGGAGGGCGCGATGATCACCGATGAGAATGAGGCAATCCGCCGCGTCGTTCGCATGATCAAAGAGCAGAAGGTAACTGCAATTACCGGAAAGGATATCCCGATGCGGGCGGATTCCGTCTGTGTGCACGGTGATGGCGCGAAAGCGCTTGCGTTTGTGGCAAAGATTCGTGAGACGCTGGGGCAGGAAGGAGTGCAGATCTGTCCGCTGAAGGAGATTGTCTGATAGTTTATACGTGGTTTATATGCGGAAATCTTCCGGATTGAATCTTTCCGGGGAATGAAGTATACTGTCTTATAACAATTAATATTTTACCCGGAGGAAGAATATGGAAAAGAAACGATCATTGGGTACCGTCTGTATCCAGGGAGGCTGGGAGCCGAAGAACGGCGAGCCACGCCAGCTTCCGATTTATCAGAGCACGACATTTAAATACACAACCAGTGAGCAGATGGGTCGGCTGTTTGATCTGGAGGAGAGCGGATATTTTTATACACGCCTTGCCAATCCGACGAACGACGCGGTCGCGGCGAAAATCTGCGAACTGGAGGGCGGCGTGGGCGCCATGCTCACATCGTCCGGACAGGCGGCTACTTTTTACTCGATTCTGAATATCTGTGAGGCGGGAGATCATATCATCAGCTCTGCGACGATCTATGGCGGGACCAGTAACCTGTTTACGGTCACGTTCCCTAAGATGGGCATTGAATGTACGCTGGTAAACCCGGACGCGGATGAGGAAGAGCTTGCCAAAGCGTTCCGGCCCAATACGAAAGCGGTATTTGGCGAGTCGATTGCGAATCCGGCGCTTACTGTGCTGGATTTTGAGAAATTTGCCCGTCTTGCCCACAGCCACGGCGTTCCGCTGATTGTGGACAATACTTTCGCGACTCCGATCAACTGCAGACCCTTTGAATGGGGAGCGGATATCGTGATCCACAGCACGACAAAATATATGGATGGCCATGCCATGACGGTGGGTGGAGTGATCGTTGACAGCGGTAACTTTGACTGGGAAGCTTGGCACGACAAGTATAAGGGATTGACGGAGCCGGACGAATCTTACCATGGCATTATCTATACGCAGCGGTTTGGAAAGCTGGCCTATATTACCAAAGCCACCGCTCAGCTCATGAGGGATCTCGGCTCTATCCAGTCGCCGCAGAATGCCTTTTTACTTAACATCGGACTGGAGACGCTCCATCTGCGCGTTCCGAGACACTGCGAAAGCGCGCAGAAGGTGGCAGAGTATCTGAAATCCAGGGAAGATGTGGCTTGGGTCAATTATCCGGGACTTCCGGGTGATAAGTACTATGAACTGGCTCAGAAATATATGCCGAAAGGTACCTGCGGCGTCATCTCGTTTGGCTTGAAGAGCGGGCGTAAGGGTGTGGCGGAATTTATGGACAAGTTAAAGTTCTGTTCGATTGAGACCCATGTGGCGGATTCCCGCACGGCGGTGCTCCATCCCGCCAGCCATACGCATCGGCAGCTGACGGATGAGCAGCTTGTGGAGGCAGGAGTAGATCCAGCGATGATCCGTTTCAGCGTCGGAATTGAGGATGTTGAAGATATCATTGAGGATATCCGCCAGGCGCTGGAATCATAATGAATTTGCCCGATTTTATCCTATAATCGCGAACCCGAGCTGTACCTTGAAGAGATCGCCGTCGATGATGATCTCGAAGGTGCCGCCCTGCAGCTTGGCCAGGCTCTGCGCGATGGAGAGGCCGAGACCGCTGCCTTCGGTGGCGCGGGAGACATCGCCGCGGACAAAACGCTCGGTCAGTTCATCGGAGCTGACATTGAGCGGATGTTCCGAGACATTTTTAATCGTGAAGCAGGCGCGTCCGTCCACACAGGTAATGCTGGTGTAGACGCGGCTGCTTTTCATTGCGTATTTGAACGCGTTGTTGTAAAGATTTTCCAGCACGCGCCAGAGGTGGCGGCCGTCCGCCTCGATCATGACGCTGTGTTCGGGCAGATCAGAGATCAGCTCAAGCTGGCGTTCGCTAAATTTTTCTTCAAATTCCCCGTTGGTCTGCCAGATCATTTCAACAAGGTCAAGATGGATCATGTCCATCTTGAGGTTACCGGAGCTCGCTTTGGAAGCTTCGACAAGGTCCTCGGTGAGAATCTTCAGGCGCTGGGATTTCTGCTCCAGTATCTCGAGATATTCCTGCACTTTTTCATTCTGTACCTGTTCCCGTTTGATCAGATCCACGTAGTTAATAATGGAGGTCAGGGGCGTCTTGATGTCATGAGAGACGTTGGTAATAAGGTCGGCTTTCAGCCGTTCGCTCTTGACCTGTTCCTGCAGGGCCTGTTCCAGACCGACGCCGATCTGGTTGATACTGCGGGCGATTTTCAGCTCCTTGCCATTCAGGGAAGAAAGATCCATCTGGTAGGAGGTGTTGCCGCCGGCGATCTGACCAATGGCGTCAGCGATCTGATCTTCCTGAATGGAGGTGGAAAATAACATACGGTAAACCTGATAATCGACGATGGCGATGATAACGGCAATAGCAATGACGGCGACTTTGGCTGGTGTAAACCACCAGAAATGAACGCCGACGCCGATCAGAGCCAAAGCGCCGACCTGGAAGGCGATAAAGGCTAGATACAGGCAGGTCAACCGCTGTGTGAAAGCGCTGTGCGCAAAATATTCGTTCAGGTCGGTATACAGGTGATACAGGGAGCTGTTGACCCACAGTTGGCGGGCTTTGTAGCGCCGCAGCAGGCTGAAAGCACCGAACAGACAGCACAGGTAAATCAGTATTGCCTGCAGCATGCGCTCCGCAAAATCCCATGCCGGCTCCGCAAAGATCAGATGCAGCAGGCGATAGCCGATTTTTTCGCCGAGGAACAGGGAAAACACGGCCAGGAATGCGGTGAACAGCAGGCAGGTTTCCGTGGAAATCATATCGAAATCATGGAGAACGACGGAATTGTAGTCGGAACCGCGGTAGCCTGCAGCTGCAGCCAGGAGAACCAGGGTAATCAGGCAGCCGAGGATGCCAAATCCCATGGCAGCCAGACCTTCGATAAAATAATCGCGCAGTCCGTCGTGAGCGAGGGCCTGATCCGCGTAAACATCATCGGCGGCATAGGAGGTGTCTACTGCGGCGATGATGTAATAATAATCGGCATCGGAGAAGTTGTTTTCCTCCATGGCCACGGTAATATTTTTCGGTATGGACGGGAAATTGGTCTCAATAAAGATCGATTCACTGTCCAGATAGCAGTAACGGCCGGCTTCGCGAAGCTGCTCTACGGTTTGGTCTTCACAATTGGAATAAATCAGCTGTTCGTCGTCATCGATTTCATAGCAGATCTGGAAATACAGGTTGGAGGGATTGACAAGCATACGGTAATAGACCGTGTAGTAATCGCTCAGGCATTGCAGAACTTCACGCGACAAATCGAGCAGAGAGGTATAGGCGTCGCCCGGTTCACTTAAGGTCTGATTGGTGCTGTAAGCGCGCCAGTTGATGCGCTGGTCGCGGTTGGTTGAGGCGTTGTCATAGATAAAGAGGTCGTTGACAACATCAAACTGGTCATTCAGATAAAAGCCCTGGCTTTTGGCATAACGCAGGACCTCTTCCAGCGTGTAAATAAGCTCGGGGCCGTCGCCGCGGCTCACCGAAAACATCTCCCGGGACAGATCAAGCGAGCCGTCCGTCTCGAACACGTCACGGTAAGCGACATATTTGAAAATACAGTCAAGATCATCCTGAAACTGCTGCTGAAATTCGTCTGTATCCTCGTAGCTGCGGTCGAAAATCCAGGAGACACCGGTTCCGGATTGTGAGTGAAGGTAAATCACACCGATGCCGAAAACGGTCAGCGCCAGAAACAGCAGGTGAAGCAGCAGAAGAAGGTTTTTTTTGATTTCGACAGGGTAATGTTTCTGTTTCATGGCAGCTCCTATTGCTTCTCAATTTTGTAACCGACGCCCCAGACGACCTTCAGATAACGCGGCTCCCGTGGATTGATCTCGATTTTTTCGCGGATATGACGGATGTGTACGGCAACAGTATTGTCCGCACCGATTGCTTCCTCATTCCAGATCTGCTCATAAATTTCGTCGATCGAAAAAACCTTACCGGCGTTTTTGACCAGGAGCAGGAGAATGTTGTATTCAATCGGCGTCAGGCGGATCGGCTCGTCGTCGACCCGTACTTCTTTGGTATCGTCGTTGATCGTCAGTCCGCCGCATTTATAAACCTGGTCGTCAGCCTGCTGATTGAGGTTGCCGAGCTGGGTATAGCGGCGCAGCTGTGATTTTACGCGGGCCACGAGTTCAAGCGGGTTGAACGGTTTGGAAATGTAATCGTCGGCGCCGATATTCAGGCCGAGGATTTTGTCTGCGTCCTCGGATTTGGCGGAGAGGATAATGATCGGGATGCTGCTGGTCTCACGCACTTTCAGCGTCGTGCGGATACCGTCCAGGCCGGGCATCATCACGTCCACGATCATCAGGTCGGCCGGCTCGGATTCCAGAAGGCGCAGCGCGTCATAGCCGTCGTAGGCTTTCAGTACGCGGAAACCCTCTCCGGTCAGGTAAATGTCGATCGCGTCGACGATTTCTTTGTCGTCGTCGCATACTAAAATGGTCTGCATAGTTATTAAGACTCCTTTGGAATTAATATTCGCATACATCCAGGCATCAGCGCAGAAGCGCCTCCTCTTCCGGGCGGTGTTTGGTCAGCTGCGCGGCGGCCACGATCGGCAGCCACTGTTCGACATAGCGTTTGTCCGTTCCGCTCTTTTCGCAGAAGAGCGTAAGATAGCGATCAGCGGTCTCCTGGCTGTCCAGAGCGAGAAGCATCCAGGTGCGGGCCGCGTCGGCGCTGCCATCGCCCTGGGTCGCGTGTACCCAGTCCAGCACGAACATTGTCCCGTCCGGTTTTACAACGATATTGTTGGGCTGGAAATCGCCGTGGCAGAGCTTGCTCTGGCGGGGCATGCCGTTTAAACGGGTGATCAAGTCATAGTGACTGGCGGGGTTGATTTCTTTCGTTTCGGAAATCTGCCTCGACAGCTTTCCTTTGAGCTGATGCAGCAGCGGACAGACTTTGGAATGGATGGTCAGCTGAAGGTCGACCATATCGGCAAGATAATCGTCCTGCCGTTCCGGATTTTCCATCATGAGCTGTTCCAGAGTTTTTCCTTCGATAAAATCTTTTGTGATTGACCAGCAGCCGTCCGCATCGACGGCGACAGCCAGTGTGCTTGGAATGTTGATACCGCCGATTGCCTCAATTCTGGCGCTGATCAGGGCTTCGTTTAATACCTCTTCCTTGGGAAATCCCTTACAGAATACCTTGACCGCGATATCACCGTTGCGGTAAACACTTTTGGTTGCATTTTGGGAAATCAGTATACGTGCCATTTGCACTGCTCCTTTCCGAATCGTTGCCGTGTCCGTCGGGTGTATTATCCGTCAAATTTTATTTATGAAACATCACCCGTTAAAGCGCAGGATTGCGGTTCCGTAAGCGGAAAGCGGCAGGGCGATGGAATATGGGCGGCCGTCGCATTCCTGTTTGGCCGCCTTAAACACGGGCGGTTTTTCGGAGGACTTGTACAGGCCGTGGTTATTGTCCAGAAGCAATGTGTAGCTGCCTCTTTTCGGGACGCCGACGCGGTAATCCGGACGTTCCATCGGCGTGAAGCTGCAGACAAAGAGAAGGCTGCGCTTGTGGCTCGGGGAGTAACGCACAAAGCTGTAAATGCTGCGGTCGCCGTCGTTGGCGTTAATCCACTGGAAGCCGTCCCAGTTGTTATCCCACTCGTACAGAGCCGGGTATTTCCGATAGATATGTAAGAGGTCGCGGACATAAGACTGCAGGCGGCTGTGCTCTTCCTCGCATGTCAGATACCAGTCAAGGCTTACCTTTTCATCCCATTCGTGCAGCTGCCCGAAATCCTGTCCCATGAAGAGCAGCTTTTTGCCCGGATGACCGAACATGAAGGTATAGCCTGCTTTGAGGTTGGCGAATTTATCAATGTAATAGCCCGGCATCTTGTTGAGCATCGAGCATTTCAGATGGACGACCTCATCGTGCGAGAGCACCAGAATGTAGTTTTCGCTGGTGAAATAGGTCAGCCCGAACGTCATCTTGTTGTGGTTGTATTTGCGGAAATACGGGTCGAGCTTCATGTATTCAAGAAAATCATGCATCCAGCCCATGTTCCATTTGAACGTGAAGCCGAGGCCGCCGTCCTTGGGATCGTGGGTGACGGACGGCCACGCGGTGGATTCTTCGGCGATGATCATCGCACCGTGGCCGCGCTGATTGATCGCGCTGTTCAAATGGCGGAAAAACTCAATGGCTTCCAGGTTCTGGTTGCCGCCGTACTGGTTGGCAACCCACTGTCCGTCGCGGCGGCCGTAGTCCAGATAGAGCATGGAGGCGACGGCGTCGACGCGCAGGCCGTCGATGTGGAACTGGTTGATCCAGTAGAGGGCATTGGCAATCAGAAAGTTTGATACTTCGTATTTTCCATAGTCGAATACTTTCGTACCCCAGTCGGGATGCTCACCTTTGCGTGTATCTGCGTACTCATAAAGCGGCTGTCCGTCAAAATTGGCGAGACCGTGGGCGTCGCGCGGAAAATGAGCCGGTACCCAGTCAAGAATAACGCCGATGCCTTTCTGATGCAGGTAATCGACGAAATATTTAAATTCCTCGGGTGTGCCGTAGCGGGAGGTAGGGGCATAGTAGCCAGTGACCTGATAGCCCCAGGAGCCGTCAAACGGGTGCTCGGCGATCCCCATGAGCTCGACATGCGTGTAGCCCATATCCCGGACATAGCGGGCCAGCTCTTTTGCTGCTTCCTTGTAGGTATAGAAACCGTCTTTTTCGGGGCGGTCTTTCTTTTTCCAGGAGCCGAGATGAACTTCATAAATGCTCATCGCGGCTTCGCGAGGATTGGTCTTTTCGCGTGATTCTATCCAGGCTTCGTCTGTCCAGGCAAAGTCGCCGCTCTCCGCGACAATGGATGCAGTGCCGGGACGGAATTCTGCGTAGCGCGCGTAAGGATCGGCCTTAAACAGAACTTCGCCTGCCTGTGAGGTGATCGCGAATTTGTAGAGCGCGCCGGGGGCAAGACCCGGGATGAAGCATTCATAAATACCGGAAGTGCCAAGCAGCGCCATCGGTGAGGTATCCGGATCCCAGCTGTTGAATTCTCCGATTACGCTCACTTTCGCAGCGTGCGGCGCCCAGACAGCGAAATAAACGCCGGTTTTGCCGTTCAGCATCATGGGGTGTGCGCCCAGCTTGTTGTAGATTTCATAGTGTGTGCCGTTGCCGAACAGATAGCGATCCATCTCGCTGATAATACCCAGATCTGCGGGGACTGTATTCGCGCCCGTGGTTGTCGCTGCTTTTACTTTTTCAGCCATGTTGTTAACCCTCCCTGATTTTCAGGACAACGCCTTCGTTGCCTGGTAATGTAAGACTGAGCCTGCCGTTCGTTATCGGGATGATGGAAGCGTCCATCAGATTTTCAGCGTTGTTGGCGGGAACCGGAACCGGGACGGATACGGTGGCCGCATGGTCGTCGTTGTTGGCGACGGTGATACAGATGCTGTCTTTGCCATACCGGGCAAAGGCGTACTGGCGGTTTGTGAGCAGAAGTTCCTGATAGCGGCCGCCGGCGTAGGCGGTTTCGGAGGTATGGATTTTGTCGAGACGGGCAATATAATCGGTCAGGGCGCAGTGCAGTCCGGGCTCCTGCCCGATCGGGATGCAGGGACGCAGCGCGGCGTCGCTTGTGTTTGTGCGCCGGCCGGGTATGGCCCATTCGCCGCCGTAATAGACGGAGGGGATACCAGGCAGCGTGTACAGAAGCAGGTAGGCCAGCGGCAGGTGCTGCCGGTTCTTTAGCTTACTGGCAATCCGATCCTCATCGTGGTTTTCAAGGAAGGTATAGAGCCGGGGTCCGACGGCTTCCAGACGTTTTACATTGTGCGCGATCTCAAAAAAGTTGTGGTCGTTGAGTCCGGAGTAAAGGCTTTTATGTAATTCGTAGTTGGTGACGGAGTGCAGAGTTTCGTGATTGACCCAGCGGCCGTATTCGCCGTGGATAACCTCGCCCATCAGCCAGAAATCAGGTTTCATGGCTTCTGTCCGCTGGCGGAGTCCTCTCATGAAAGCGAAATCGAGCACATTGGCGCAGTCGAGACGAATCCCGTCGATATCAAACGTATCGATCCAGAAACGGACGGTGTCAAACAGATACTGTGCAACTTCCGGGTTCTGCAGATTGAGGCAGGGAAGTTCAAAATGTCCCTGCCAGGCGTCATAGCAGAACGGATCGCCAAGCGGACTGCCCCAGTCAAAATTGATACCGCGATACCAGTCGCGGAAACGGGAATCGCCGCAGTGCTCCCGGATGTCGCGAAAAGCGAAAAACTCACGGCCGGTATGATTGAATACACCGTCGACGATGACCCGGATTCTCATTTCGTGGCAATGCCGGACAAAACGGACAAAGTCTTCCTCGGTGCCGAGACGGCGGTCGATCTGACGAAAATCGCGGGTATCGTAGCCATGCGAGGTGGATTCGAATAATGGGCCGATATAGATGGCGGTGCAGCCGAGCGCGTGGATGTGAGGCAGGTAGCCTTCCAGCTCCGGAAAGCGTGTGGCGATGGGCGTTCCCGGCGGGTTTTCCATCGGCGCGCCGGTCAGGCCAAGCGGATAAATATGGTAAAAAACAGCGTTCTCATACCAGGTACTCATAAGGAATTTCCTCCAGGCGTTTGAAGCGCCGCAGCAGAAACTGATAACGCAGCTGAGCGGCATTTAATTCGTAGATGTAGCAGTCGATCAGCGTGGGGTCGGTTTCCTGCTCGAAATGATTCTGTGCCGACTCCATGTGGCGTCGGGCGCTGTTGATCTCTGTACGTAGACGTGCGTGCTCAGCTGAGGGGCAGATCGGTTGTTTTTTGCAGAACAAGAATCCTGGTCTCATAGTATTCACTCCCGGTTGGTCAGATTTGCCGCAGAATGCGCGGCCTGGTGCTTAGTATTCTCCGGAAATGGAAATTTATGCGGACTTTGTGAAAGGATCCCAGCTCGTTAAAATTCTTCTTCAACCATGCGGCCGAGATCCATCAGGCGGCGCGTGCTGTCCTTGAGCGTGAGCCGGTAAAAATTGGAGGTGCCGCAACGCCGGACCTCGACGAGGCCGGAATCGCGGAGTATCTTGAGATGGTGGGAAACAGCCGGGCGGGAGAGGCTGGTCTGCTGCGTGATCTCATTGACGTTGAGTCCTTGATCGGCACCGCCTCGCTCCGCATGAGTGAGCGTCTCAATAATACCAAGGCGGACTTCGTCGCCGAGGGCGATAAACAAGGGCATGCAGTCATGAAATTGTTGTTCTAAATGCTTGCCGTCCGCCATAAGAGCCTCCTGCTTGGTTTAAAAATTTGAACTAATGTCAGTTTATCACTGATTCGGTGACACGTCAATCGAGAATACTGTATACATGAAAAAATTCGAAAAATCCTATTGACATTTCCACCCGGAACATGCATAATGAGAATCAATCGATTCCCCTTCTGGGAATCAGGTTCTGGGTATATCAGCCGTTCGGCAGTTTTTCAGCATTTGTGAAGAACATATTTGTCCCAGTAAATTTGCGATGATGTCAAGGTTAAATGATGAAGCATTATCCATGTGCTGTGAGCGCGGGAACAGAAAAGAGGTGAGGTATTGTAGAGATTCTGGCCAATTTATGCCTGTGCGTATTTTTGTTGAGTGCCGGCTGGACAGATTTGTGTATCGGAAAGGTGAAAAACCGGGGGCTGGTGGCTGCGGCATTGCTTGGCGTTGGTCTGCGAGGACGTTTGTTCGCTGCGGCGCTGCCGGTGCTGATTGCGGTGTATCTGCTGTTTCATCTGCGGCTGCTGGGCGCCGGGGATGGCAAGACCATGGCGGTAATTGCCGGTTATCTTGGCCTGGAGCGTGGTCTTGGTGCGATTGTGGTCGGAATGGCAATCGGAGCGGCCTGGGCGTTATTGCGGTTGCGGCGTCCGGGTTGTGCAGGAGAACGATTTCAGTGTCTGCGATCGTATGTGCATGAATGGGTGACAGGTGGTGGCCTGACAATGTACTGTGACCCGGCACAGCTGCCGTCGGATGCTACGATTCCGCTGGCAGCCTGTCTGGCGCTCGGTACCTATCTGTATCTGTTCGCGGATTCCATGGCAATGATGAGAGGGGGTATTTTTTGAAGCAGATTATGGCGGTTTACGATAACGATGTGTTTTATGCGGACCGGCTGGCGGAATTTGCCAATCAGAAGGATCGGACACCGTTTACCGCAGTCGCGTTTTCCAGTCTGGAGCGCCTGAAGGAATTTACAGAGAAACAATCGGTAGAACTTCTGCTGGTTGGTGACAATGTGGCAGAGGAAGAATTGAACGGGATCCGGGTTGGACAGACGGTTCGGCTGGGGGAGGCTCCGACAGCGGAAAGGGAGCATTCGACCGTTTATAAGTATCAATCTTCTGAGGAAGTGCTGCGCGAGGTCATGACCAGCTATCAGGTGTGTGCGGAACCTTTGCCTGGTATAGTTCCGGGGTTGAAAAAGAGCGCGGTTTTCGGTGTCTATTCTCCCATTGGGCGCTGCGGGAAAACCGGATTTGCCCTGGTACTGGGGCAGCTTCTGGCGAAAGAGGGGCGGGCGCTGTATCTGAATTTTGAGGATTATTCCGGGTTTGCGAGGATGATGGGGACGGGATATTCACAGTCGCTGTCGGACCTGATTTATTATTATCGGACGGAAGGATACAATCGTCTGCGGATTGCGGGGATGGTTTACAACTGGGGCGGTCTGGATTACATAGCGCCAACGGCCTGCGCGGAAGATCTGGGGGAGATTCGCGGAGCGGAGCTGGCGAGGCTGACAGCGGAGATTGCCGGGGACGGCATTTATGAGAGCATTATCTGTGACCTTGGTCATCTCCTGCGCGGGGAACAGGATATCCTTGAACTTTGCGATGTGATTTACACGCCGGTGAAGGAGGACGCAGTTTCGGCGGCAAAGATGGAGGAATGGCAGGAAGAACTGGAACGATCCGGACATGGACGACTGTGGGAACGGGTTCATATACTGAAGCTGCCGCGGCCCGCGGTGTTCCGGCAGAATGAGGCCTGGGTGGAACAGCTTTTGTGGAGCGAGGTCGGGGATTTTACACGACAGCTGTTGCGGGGGATGGATAAAGGAGACGGTCTGTGAATCGGGAAATGCTGGAAGAGCTGAAACAGAGACTGAGAAGGGAGCTGCAGAATGGCAGCCGGGTTGATGAGGAGGAATTAAGGGACTGCATCAATCAGGCGATCGAGGAGGTGGTGAGAGAACAGTATCTGCCTCTGAGGGATCGGCTGGAGCTGCGGAACCGTCTGTATGATTCGTTTCGGCGCCTGGATATTTTGCAGGAGCTGGTGGACGATCCGGGCGTGACCGAAATTATGGTTAACGGAAAGGATCACATTTTTATCGAGAGCCAGGGACATATCAGCCGTTGGGAGCACAGCTTTGAAAGTGTGGAACAGCTTGAGGATATGATTCAGCAGATCGTCAGCCGGATCAACCGGACGGTGAATGTCTCACATCCGATCGCGGATGCGCGTCTGGCGGACGGAGCCCGCGTTCATGTGGTGCTGCCGCCGGTGGCGCTGGACGGGCCGGTGTTGACGATCCGGAAATTTCCGGAGCCGATCACGGTAGAAAAGCTGATCGCCGTGGGTTCATTAAATCAGGAGACTGCGGATTTCCTCGAGAAGCTGGTAAAGGCGGGTTACAACCTGTTTATCAGCGGAGGAACTGGATCGGGGAAGACTTCCTTTTTAAACGCAATGTCTGCGTTTATTCCGTCAAGCGAGCGGATTGTCACGATCGAGGATTCCGCAGAACTGCAGATTCGTCAGGTTCCGAATCTGGTGCGTCTGGAAACGCGTAACGCCAACGCGGAGGGGGAGGGAGCGGTTGAGATCAGTGATCTGATCCGGGCTTCGCTGCGCATGAGACCGGACCGGATTATTGTCGGCGAGGTGCGAGGGCGGGAGTGCCTGGACATGCTGCAGGCACTCAATACCGGACATTCCGGCAGCCTTTCGACAGGACACGGGAACAGTCCGAAGGACATGCTTTCAAGGCTGGAGACAATGACGCTGATGGCTGCGGATCTGCCGTTGGCCGCGGTGCGTGGGCAGATCGCGTCGGCGCTGGATATACTGGTGCATTTGGGAAGGCTTCGTGACGGGAGCCGGAAGGTGCTGGAAATTGTCGAGGTGGGGGAATATGAGAACGGAGAAATACAGCTATACCCGCTCTATCGGTTCGAAGAAACCGCCGGAGACACAAAATCAAAAAAGGTATGCGGCCAGCTTGTCCGGTGCGGCGAACTGCACGCAGTCAGCAAGTTGCGGACGGCAGGCTATCCGGTATGATCGTTATCGTTTGAGTGTTCCGGAAGCGGTATTTGGAATGCTTCAGGGAACCGCGATCTGTGCGTTGCTGGCGTATACGTTTTATCGAAGTCTGGTCGCGTTTGCGCTCATGCTGCCGATGGGACTTGTACTTGGAGCGGTCTGGGAGCGGCAGAAGCGTCTGGAAAACCGCAGACAAGAGCTCGCGCGGCAGTTTAAGGAAGGGATGACCATATTGGCAGCCTCGTTGAGCGCGGGGTACTCGATTGAGAATGCGCTGGCTGCGGGCGTGCAGGAGCTTTCTGCCCTGTATGGAGAGGACGGGTTGATTGTGAGGGAATTTTCCTACATGGTACAGCAGATTCGCATGAACCGGCCGGTTGAGTGGGCACTGGATGAGTTTGCAAAGCGTTGCGGGATGGAGGATGTGCACAGCTTTGCGGAGGTGTTTGCAGTTGCGAAGCGCAGCAGCGGGGATCTGGGAAGCATCATGCGGCATACGGCGGAAATCATTCATGACAAGATGCAGGTGAAAGAGGAGATCGCCACGTTGACGGCTTCACGAAGATTTGAGCAGAAAATTATGAACCTGATTCCGTTTTTTATCGTTTTTTATGTGGACAGCGCTTCGCCGGGTTTTTTTGATCAGATGTATCGGACGATGGTTGGGCGTATTCTGATGAGCGGCTGTCTGGCAACATATCTGGCGTCGTATCTGTTATCGAAGCATTTTCTGAATATCGAGGTCTGAATTTTTTAATCCGTACAATTTATTTTGTAATTTTAGTTTGGTTTTGTAGAGGATTTGTTTTATATGAGGAGGGAAGAGAATGCCTGGGAGGTGGAGGAAGGGCAGCGCGAAAGAACTGCTGGCACCGGCAGCCAGTATTGCGGTCTGCCTGCTGTTGTACGGCATACTGACATGGACGGCACGGGATCAGGGCGCGGTGACTGCCGACGGACAGATTGCGCGCGGAGGTTACGGCAGCGGGCAGCAGGAGTATGAAGTGGTCGTGGAAGGGCTTCGAGATGAGGACGTGGAGATGACCGTGACAGTGGAAGCACGCAGATACACGCAGGAGGAGGCGGAAGCGGTATTTGCGGAGCTGATGGACAGTATGGAGGAACGAATCCGCGGAGCGAATCCTTCGCTGTGGGAGGTGCGGGAAGATCTGGTTTTGCCGTCGCGGATCAGCGAAAAGGGCGTGCGGTTGCGCTGGACATCTTCTGATCCGGAAATGCTGGGCGCAGACGGAACCGTTCATTATGAGGGAGATGAGCCAGGAGAAGTCAGACTATCCGTTCAGATATCGGATAACTACAATGTGCTGCGGCAAACGTATGAGATGCCGGTGCGTCTTTTGCCGCCGGTACGAAGCGAAGAGGAGACGCTGCTGAAAGAGTTTGGCGACGAGCTGAGAAAAGCGGAGGAAGATCAGAGAGAGGAAGATCTGTTTACACTGCCGCAGAGCTTCGCAGGTCGCGTGTTAACTTACCGCAATGCGAATCAGGGCGGTTATGAGAGTATTTTACTTCTGGGAATTCTGTCTGCGGTGCTGCTTTGGCTGCGGGAACGCAATGCGGATCAGCAACGCCGGAAACAGCGGGAGCAGGAGCTTTTGCTGGACTACGCCGATCTGCTCTCCAAGCTGGTCGTACTGACAGGAGCGGGCCTGACGATCCGCAATGCCTGGGAACGAATGGTACATGACTATGAGACGGAACGGGAGCGGGGACAAAGGGCCGCGCGTGCCGCTTATGAGGAAATGAAAAAAACGTTGTACCAACTGCAAAATGGGATGCCGGAGACGGAAGCCTACCGCGAGTTTGGGCAGCGCTGCAAACTGCAGCCGTATCGGAAACTGAGCACACTGCTGGAACAGAATCGGAGAACCGGAACCAAAAATCTGCGGGAAGTGTTCCAGACGGAGATGACAGACGCGTTTGAACAGCGGAAAAATCTGGCGAGAAGACTTGGCAAGGAGGCGGGGACGCGCCTGTTGCTGCCGTTGTTTCTGATGCTTGGAATTGTGATGGTAATGATGATGGTGCCGGCGATGATGGCAATGGGCTGAATAGAACGAAAGGAGGAAGGATATGAAGTTGAGAAAGGAGATCAGAAGGTTTTTGTTAGAGGAAGACGGAGTTGGCGTGATTGAGATTGTGCTGATTCTGGTGGTTTTAATCGGCCTGGTAATTATTTTTAAGAGTCAGATACAGACATTACTGAACAATATTTTTACGGAAATTAATACGCAGTCACAGGAAGTTTACTGAAGAGAGGACGGAGAAGAGCCGATATGCAAAGAGCGGGCGGAGTGGTTACGGTATTTATTAGTATGGTAATGATGTGCATATTTGCGCTTCTCTGCGGGCTGCTGGAATCGGCGCGAACCGCCGGAGCAAGGTGGTATCTGCAGACAGCTTCCGCTTCCGCCCTCGACTCGGTTTTTAGTCAATATCATCGGGAATTGTGGGATTCGTATCGATTGTTGTTTGCGGAATATGAGACGGAGGATGAACTGGAAGCGGATTATGCGGCTTTCCTTCAGAATTATTTTGATGCGGACAACTGGTATCCGATGGAACTGACTTCCGTGCAGACAGAGCTGCGCAGGTTGGCGACGGAGGAAAACGGAGCGTACCTTGAGCAGGAGATTCTGGATTACATGAAATATGGCGTGTGGGATCTGGATTTTGGGGTGGAAACAGCGCAGCAGCTCTGGGACGGCGTGAAGGAGACCGCGTCGGTGAAGACAGTGGCGGAACGCTACCGGGGACACGCGCAGGAAGCACTGGATTTGGAGAAAGCTCTGGAAGCGATCAGCATGAGCCAGGGAAAGAAGCAACAGTTGAAATCGGAAGCACTTTCTTATCTTCAAAACTATGATGGGAGCGGATTTCGGCGTGTGGCAGAGAAACTGAAAACGGAGTATGGACGAATGCCCGGTCTGGTGGAAAATTACCGGAAGCAGGCGGATAAGCTGGCGCAGAAGCTGGAGGCAAGCAGGGCGGTTTATGAGGAGGAAAAGGGAGATTGCAGCGATGTGGTGCGAGGGCAACTGGAACAGGAAATTGAAGAATACGAATCCTATGTGGACGAAGATGGACAGCGGCGCCAGGAGGTTGAGGCACTGGCAGATCATGCTAAGGAACAGATCGCGCTGGTACAGGAGGTGATTGAAGAGGCGCAGGAGGTGGAGCGGATTATTGAGGAATGGGAAGAGGATGATGACGATGAGGAAGAGAGCGACGGACCGGATCTGGACGAATTATGGAAACCGGTCATCCGCCATTTTCAGCAGGTGGAAATCCGTGCGCTGAGTTTTTTGCATGGTGTTAAGGATAAAGAAACCGAAGGGCTGCTGGATCAGGTGGAATCCCTGTATAATTCGGGCCTGCTCTATCTTGTTGTACCGGATGGGATGAGCGTATCGGGGCTGGCGATGGATATGTCCACGCTTCCATCCCAGACAGAAGCTCATACGGACGGCGGCCGTTCGATATCACTGATTGATCATCTGCTGGTTAATGAATATTGCGGGAAGTTTTTTGACTGTTTTCGATCTTATGAAGAGAGCGTCGAAGGTAAAAACATTGAAGGCAAAAACAGCGAAAGCATAGGTAGCGAGACGGGAACGGTGGACAGTTCGACTGGTCTTTGTTATGAGGTGGAATATCTGATCGGCGGCGACAGCGCGGATTCGGACAATCTGGGAACGGCGGTCACGCGGCTTTTGGCGGTACGGGAAGGATTGAATCTGATACATCTGCTTGCTGATAATGAAAAGAGGGAGCAGGCACGCACATTGGCGATGGCCATTACCGGAATTGCAGGTTTTTCACCATTATTATTGCTGACAACATTTCTGGTACTTTCCGTGTGGGCGCTTGGCGAGGCGCTGGCGGATGTCCGTGGCCTGCTTGCCGGAAAAAAGGTGCCGCTGATTAAGACTTCGGAGGATTGGACGCTGGATACGGACGCGCTGTTGGAAATCGGTCGGAGCGGAAAGGTGCCGGAGGGCGGCGGTGACCGGGGGCTGAATTATCTTTCCTGGCTGAAGGTGCTGTTGTTTGCTGATGAGATTGTACGGCAGGAATATCGCATGATGGACGTTATCCAGTGGAATATCTGTGCGGGTCAGCCGGGGTTCCGGATGCGCCGCGGTGTTTATCAGATCGGACTTCTGGAACGGATACAGGCGAAGCATGTGTTTTTTTCATTGGGATTTATGGGAATGTTTCTTGGTCAGCCCGGGCACCAGTATTCGATGGAGACTTCTGTGGAACGGGTTTATTGAAAAGGAAGAAGAAGGGAGGCGGACAGGCATGCCTTTTTCCAGGGCGAAAAAAATAACATTTATCAGAAACGCCACTCTCCAGGTACGAATCCTTCTGCGGCAAACAAATACGATTGCTGTCAGTTTTCCTCGCCGTTCTGGCAAAAAGGCGTGCCTGTCCGCCTCGCTTACGCTGGAAGCTGCAATGAGTTTGACGCTGCTGATCTTTGCCTCCTTCTGTCTGATTCTGCCCCTGAAGGTAATGGACACCGAGCGAAAAATACAGGCGGCGCTGGAGGCAGTGGGTGAGGATCTGAGCCGGTATGCCTATGTAACGGAGACCTTGAAAACGGGGGAGACCGTCAACACTTCTGAGATGGACTCTTCCGGGACAGAGATCGTCAATCGCATAAGTGGCGGCGCGTCGGTTGTTTACGCACAGCTGCAGGTGAACGAACATGTGGATACGGATGCGGTCAGGGGATTGAATCTGCTGCGATCGCAGATCCTGGAGGATGGAGAGACGATCGCTTTGACGGCAGATTACGGGATTCAGTTGCCGTTTCCTGTACTGGGGCTTCCGATGCTGATACGAACGGCAGGCTGTACGCGCCGGGCCTGGATTGGTTTACCTGGAAAGACGTATGGGAATGATGGCCAGGCCGGAGCAAGTGAGGATACGATTGTCTATCTGGGAAAAAACAGTACGCGCTATCATTTGAGTCCGACCTGCCATTATCTGGCCAATGATCTGAAAGTGGTAGCGGCTGATCAGATAACGGAACTGCGCAACAGCAGTGGGAAACGATATCATGCGTGTGCGGTGTGCAGGGACGTGTCAGCCACAACTGTTTATGTTATGCCAAGCGGGGAGCGTTACCATACAAGCCGGAACTGCCGCGCGATTGTCGCTTATGTACGGACGGCAAGATTATCGGAAGTGGCGTATTTGGGAGCCTGCTCTTATTGTGGAAAATAGAGGATGAAGCGGGGAAGGAGAAGGATTACAACAAAATGAAGGAGATGTTTTTGGCGTTTGCGATATTGGCGGCGGCGCAGGATCTGCGGCGCAAACAAATTGATTTGTGGGTTTATGTATTATTTTCCGTACTGGCATTTGTTGCATGTCTTTTTGAAGAGACTTCCTGGTTCAGTGTGGCGGCAGGAAGCGTGTTGGGAGCGGTATTGCTGGTCTGCGGCCGGATCAGCGGTGGGGCGATCGGCGATGGCGACGGTCTGTTTTTTCTGATCAGTGGTCTGATGCTTGGGTTCCGTGACAATCTGCTGCTTCTTGGTATGGGGATTTTTCTGTGCGGTTTATTTTCAACTGTACTGTATGTATGGAACCTTTTATATAAAAAACGGGATGTGAGAAAGCTGGAGGTTCCGTTTCTGCCGTTTGTGGCAGTCTGCGGCGTTGGAAATGTTTTGTGGGAGATACTGAGATGAAGAGGCAGGTTCGGGGAAACTATACGGTAGAAGCCGCGGGTGTGATGGCAGCAGTATTATTTGCGATTATGCTTGTGCTGGGCCAGGCGTTTCATGTCCACGCGCAGACAAAAGGAAGTTTTGCTCTGCATGAGGAGGTGGAGAAAGAACGCCATCTGGTGGAAAATATTGATGAGGATGAGATCAGCCGGCAGGGTGAGGGGCAGCGCTGGAGCCTGCAGATCACATCGCCGGTGTTTCGCCCGGAGAATTCACTGCGGTTATGGGGGATGCTGGAGGGATTGCAATGAAGGTGAGTTATCGCAGGGAAATAAAACAAAATTATATGATTATCGATCCGGAAGAAATGGAGTGGGACGGTTATGAGAGCCGGATGATGGAAAGTAATTCTGTCAGCGGGCTGTTGCGTTTTTCCTTGCGTTGCACCGAGGACGGTATGCGATTTTATTATGAGATCACTTCAAAGCAGCCATTGAACCGGTTGTTGGAGGGACGGAGTATTCGTGCACCGCAGCTGCGCAGTCTGATGATCGGAATTGCCAGCGCGCTGGAGCATATGGATCGTTTCCTTTTGAGAGAACAGTGTGTACTTCTGGAACCGGAGTATATTTATGTGGAACCGGACAGCTTTCGGATCTGGCTCTGTTTTGTACCAGGCCTAGAACGCGATTTCCCGGAAATGCTCGGGAAATTGCTGGAATATCTGCTTGGTAGTGTGGATCATCGCGATCAGGAGAGCGTAACGATAGCTTACGGCATGTACCAGGAGACAAGGCAGGAAAATTACGGGCTGGAGGATGTCATGCGGTGTTTGCTTGGAGAAGAACGGCGAGAAGAACGGCAGGCAGTCGTGGAGGCGCGGAAGACAGTAGTGGAGGCACGGCAGACAGTGACGGAGGCACGGGAGCTGATCTCGCCGGGAACGGATAAGAGAATCGTTGAGCGGGTTGAAAGAGAGACGAATGGGAGAAAACCGGTACAAAGCGAAAGGAGCGTATCGGAAAGGCAGAAAATCAACCGGGAAGCAGCACAACGGAAAAAGCAGGGTGACAGCCGGGAACCGTTGACACAGGAACCACGCCAATCTCTGAGGAAGCGGTGGACGGAATGGTGGAGAAGGAAACGGAAACGAAAAAAGGAGGAAGATCTTCCGTTACAGCCGACCTGGGAAATGATGTTTTATGATGAGGAAGACGCGGAAAATGGATATGCAGAAAACGGATATGCGGAAGAGAAAAACGAGGGGAGAGGATGTTTCGGTGAAAGGGGAGAAGAAGACAGAGAAAACAGGAGAAACCGGAGCGAAAAGAGATTAGCGGTGAAGGAAGTTGCGCCGGAGGCGGAAGCAGATGGCGGAACAGTTCTGCTGACGGATCTGGCTGCTGTATCCGGTCCGCGTTTGTTGCGTGCTATGGATTACGGCGAGGAAGACATTCCGATTCCCTATTACCCGTTTGTGATCGGGAAACAGGAAAATCTGGTGGATTATTGTCTGAAGCATGAGACGGTCAGCCGCCTGCATCTGAGGATTGACCGCAGGGAGGAAGACTATTATGTGGAGGATTTGAATTCGACAAACGGGACAATGCTGCAGGGGCGGCTTCTGGAAAACAATGAGACGGCGAAGCTTCACAGCGGGGATGAGCTGCGAATTGCCGGCTGCCGTTACCGTTTTGAGTAGGACACGCTTGACAGGAGTTCCCGGCATTGTTTAAAATGGAGAAAATCAGGAATGGAGGCGAAGAAAGATGGTGCTGGGTATCATTGGCGCGATGGCGCAGGAGGTAGAGCAGTTAAAAAAAGAAATGAAGCAGCCCAGGGTTGATACCGTGGCGGGAATGAGTTTCTATAAGGGAGAGATTGAAGGCCGGGAGACGGTTGTTGTGCGTTCGGGGATTGGCAAGGTAAATGCCGGAATTTGTGTGCAGATTCTTGCGGATCGATATGGTGTTGACGGGATTGTTAATACGGGAATTGCCGGTTCGCTGCGGTCAGAGATTAATATTGGGGATCTGGTGCTTTCCGCCGATGCGGTTCAGCATGATATGGATGCTACCGGGTTTTCTTATCCGCTGGGACAGATCCCTCAGATGGATGTGTTTTCCTTTGAGGCAGATCGGAGGCTGCGCGAGACGGCCCGGCGCTGTTGTGAGACGGTTAATCCGGAAATCCGTGTTTATGAGGGACGGATACTGACCGGAGATCAGTTTATAGCGGATAAAGAGAAAAAGGATTGGCTGATCAGAAATTTTGGAGGGTTTTGCGCGGAGATGGAGGGAGCGGCAGTCGCGCAGGCGGCGTATCTGAATGGACTTCCGTTCCTGATTGTGCGTGCGATTTCAGACAAGGCGGATGACAGCGCGGGCATGGATTACGCAGAATTTGAACGCTTGGCGGTCCTTCACAGTGTGAATCTGACAAGGGCGCTGATTGCAGCACTCTGAGTGAAACTGCGAGGTTGATTGTTACATCTTCATGAAGTTGAGAATCGAATCGGGGTGAACTTTGACGAACGATTCTAGGCTCCCTGAACTTCCCAAATGGAAACCGGATGGCTATAATGATAGCTGTCTGAAAAATCAGGAAAGAAAGGGGAGCTGTTTTTATGTTACGATTACTGGAAACGGGACGGGCGCTGTATGTGCTCGTGGCTGTCTGTCTGCTGGGAATCCTGGCGAGACTGGTGAGCCGGAATCTCTACAAAGGACTGATTAAGGAAAGTGCGAATCTTGCGGCAACAAAAAACAAAGGATTAAAGGAATTGAAGCAGAGAGCGGAAAATGCTTATCGGATGAATCAGGGTATGCGGGATGCTGCCGTGTGGCTGGAGCATCAGCTCGGAGAGCTGCACTTTCGAGGATTTACACTGGCAGGATGGGGCGCATTGTCTTTGCGGCTGACGTGGTTGTGCCTGCTGCTCGGCGGGACGGCGGCTTTTTTCTCTTATTGGCTTCGTCTTGATACATATTACATTGTCATGTATGGCGGCGGAGCTGTGCTGATGGCCATGCTGACGATGCTGTTTGATCCGGCGGGAACAGGAGGACAAAGAGAACGGTTGATGGTGGCTTTGCAGGATTATATGGAAAACAGCCTGTTTCCACGGCTGACCCGCAGCACGATGGAGGATGTGCCGCGGGGTGAGACGACGGATGGCGTCCGGGCGCGGGTGCGTGGTGACGGAAAGAAAGCGTTTTTGCGCGGAGAACGGCGCGAAAGTGCGGTCACTACAGAGACAGGAACAGAACGGGAGACAAAGAAGCGTCAGCCAGAACGAGACGCAGACTATTTGCGACGTAGCCTGGAACAGATAGCGGCAGGCCGGGAGAAAGAACGTGAAGGCAGTGAAAATTGGCTGAAGGAACTCAGCCCGGAACAGATGGCAGTTATTGGAGACATCGTGAGGCAGTACCTGGCCTGAAGAAAGGGCTTTTCGGGGCGATCATGGACTGCAAAAAAACAAATAATTGATTATTCAGGACGGCGGGAACGTCGTCCTGAAATTTTTCGGTTCATTCTTCTATCACCTGGATTTCAAGATAATCAAAGGGAATCTGTTCAATGAAGCAGTCCTGGGTAAAGCGGGTTTTTGACACACGTCTGAAATCGGAGATATTCGCATCGAGCCAGATTGGTTTGCCGAGGTCAAATTCATAGCAGATATCTTCGAGTGCCTGCAGAACCATCGCAGTGCGTGAACGGTCATACGTGTAGATACAGGCAACGGTATCCTGGATGAGATGGTTGTTTTTCCATAGCTTCCCCCACATTCGAAACATTTTTGTCTCCCCTTTCCCGGAAAATACGTTTAGTCCGATTATGGCGGATTTGGACCGCCGCGTCAAGTATAAAATAGAATCGGTCTGTTTATACTAGTATTGCAATCCACGGCGGGTTCTGCGAAGCGGATTCCTGTAATAGGATTAATAAAGTGTACAGGCGGATGGGATCGTATGGGCTGGCATGAGATTTATTACTTTGATTCGGATCGGGCAGGAGAGACGAAAGTTTGTGCGCGAATGCTGCATGAGATGATCGATGAAATTCAGAAAAAAGAAAGGAAAAAAGGCGTGCTGCTTTTGTGCATTGGTACAGATCGTTCTACCGGTGACAGCCTTGGCCCGTTGATCGGGTATAAGCTGCGGGAGCTGAGAATGCGTCACGTGAGAGTTATCGGTACATTGGAACGTCCGGTACATGCTATGAATCTGGAACAGTCGGTGAATTTGATTCGGCTTCGTTATCCCAACCATGTTGTCATTGCGGTGGATGCCTCTGTTGGCAGTCTGGATCATGTGGGATGTGTGACCCTGGGCAGAGGGGCGCTGCGGCCGGGGCTTGGCGTCTGCAAAAATCTGCAGTCAGTCGGCGATATTTTTATTACCGGTATTGTCGGTAGCTGTGGCAGCACAGATCCGCTCATGCTTCAGAGTGTACGTTTGTCCATTGTGATGAAGATGGCGGAATATATCTGTGAAAGCGTGTTTCTTGTCGAACAGTTTTTGGAGCAGGCGGCTTTCGTTTGACAAAATCTTCTGATGGAATATGCTACAATTTTTCAGATGAAAGAAAAATCTGTAGTGGGGTGAATTTATGGGAGAATTGTACAATCCCTATCCGAAACTGCCCAAAAACATCCGGCAGGTCGGAGAGCGGGATCCGATTGTAAAATTGTACATGGAAGATTATGTGAATACATATTTACATCGGCTGCGTCCATCCGGAATCAAGCGGCTTCGTGTTGGCCTTTTGCTGGGGGAGTCGCGCAGTCATGAGGGGGAACCGTGTCTGTTTGTAGACGGCGCGCTGGAGATGGAGGAAGCGGCCGGGACGGATGAACAGGTTGTGTTTACCGAGGGGATTTGGAAGGCGGCTTATCAGGAGATGGAACAGCAGTTTCCAAAACGCAGTATTCTCGGATGGTTTATCTGTGGAATGGCGGATCGGCCGATGAGCCCGCTGAATTATTGGAAACAGCATGGAGAATACTTTTCGGAAAAATATCAGTTAATGTATCTGGGCTGTGGGCTGGACGGCGATGAAGAGGTGTACGTGGCGGCAGAGGAAAGCTTTTACCGGTTGCGAGGTTACTGTGTTTATTATGAACGGAACCAGATGATGCAGGATTATATGGTTTCGCGTCGTGATGCCCGCCGGGTGGAGAGCGGTATGCGGGATACGGTGATCCAGGATTTCCGGCAGAAGCTGGACGCGCGGCAGGAGGAAGCGCTGCGACAACATTCGACCGTGCGGACATTGAAGACAGCCTGTGCAGCTTTGGGAGTTCTGGTGCTGGCTTGCGGAGTGACAATGTTCAACAATTATCAGAAAATGAGGCAGATGGAGTCCGTGATTGCCTCCGCGATTCCGGCAGAAAATCGGTTTGGCTGGCCGTCATTTGAAACGGCGGAAGCCGTAGAGGAGGAGCTGGAAGTGGAAGAACTTCCCGGTGAGGTCTATCCGACGAGGGCAGAGCTTGTGATCGAAGCGGAGACAGAAAATATATCAGAAAGTATGGCGGCAAATGAGGTGTCGGCTGCAGCGGCGCAGGCAGGTGTGACCGGAAGATCAGGAGAAGAAATCGGAATGCGGGCGGATTCTGAAGCTGTGGAGACAGAGCCGGAAGCAGAACCGGTACAGATCCCGGCGGATGCCGTGGTTTATGTGGTTCAGGAGGGAGAAACGCTGTACGGCATCTGCATGGAGCAGTATCAGGGTCTGGCAAATCTGCAAAAAATATGTCTGTGGAACGAGCTGACGGATGAAAACCGGATCAGTGCGGGACAGAAGCTGTATCTGCCGTCGGAATAATGCCCGAAAGCCAAAAGATTTTGACCCTTCCATGAAAATATGGTACAATGTGAGCACTTAGCGAAGTTGAGCCGTAGGCGAAGGCTGAGGTTAGTGGTCATGGTACAATGTGAGCACCAATGACTGTGGTGGAAATGATGCACGGGAGAAAAGCAAAGAGATATGAGTGATATGAGCTCCATGAGCAGGGAGAACAAAAAACGTCAGCTTCGCCGTCAGATTGTGTTTTCACAGGAAGCGGCCGGACGTTCCGGCATGCACGGGGACAAGCCTGATAATGAGGAAATCGTTCGCCAGGCTCAGAGCAGGGCGCGTCGCCGCCGTCTTCTGATTGTGATTATTCTTCTGCTGATCGTAGCTGTTGGGGCGGTTGCCTATCAGATTTATCAGCGTTTCTATAGATATGTATCGTTTGAGACATCCTGGGAGATTGCGCTCAATGAGGGAAGCCTTGTGGGTTACGAGACGTTTGGAACGAACGTATTAAAATACACAAAAGACGGAGTATCTTATATTGACAATCAGGGGAAAACGGTTTGGACGGAAAGCTATGAGATGAAGACGCCGATCGTTGCCGTCAACGGGGATTTTGCGGCAATCGCGGACCAGCAGGGAAACAGTATTTATATCTGTGATCTGGATGGCCGCCAAGGACAGGCTGCGACAATTTTACCCGTAAGCCGGATTGCGATATCCGGAACCGGAGTTGTCGCGGCAGTTCTTGAGGATACGACATCCAGTTATATCACCTTTTTCCGACGGGATGGCAGTTCACTCGATATTACAATCAAAACGAACATGGCAGGTGACGGTTATCCGCTTGATCTGGCACTTTCCCAGGACGGAACGCAGCTGCTTTGTTCTTATGTTTATATTGAGAACGGCGAGATGAAAACCCGGATTGTGTTCTATGATTTTTCCGAGGTAGGAAAAAATGTGCCGACACGAGAGGTTGGTATTTTTATCGATCCGTTTCAGGGAACGATGGCACCGGAGGTTACTTATTTAAAGTCGCCTTATTCCTGCGTGTTTACCGGAAACGGCGCGGTCTTTTTTTCTTCGCAGAACCTGGCTTCGCCGCAGATTGTAGCTCAGGCTGACCTGGTGGATTCGACGATCGAAAGCGTCTTTTGCTCCGATGATTACGCGGCGATGATCTTGCGTGAAAATGTCGGGGAAAATACCAGCCGGCTTGAGGTCTACAGGGCAGACGGAACACATGTGATGACGAAAGAATTTGATTATGAATATGATAAGGCTGATATTGACGGAAATCTGATATTTCTGTATAATGAAAACTCATGTAAGATATTCAATATGGCGGGCAGGGAAAAGCTTTATGCTGAGTTTGATTTCCCGATATCCCGGATTCGCAGAGGTCGTTTTCCCAACACATTGATTCTGACCGGTTCGCAGCAGATGCGGGAAATACGGCTCAAATAATGGACCGCTGCATAACCTTGCGAGAAGTGTGATTTATATTACAGGAGGGGATTACCAATGACTAATATTGAGAAAATGTCAGTAAACGCGATTCGTATTTTGTCTGCGGATGCCATCCAGAAGGCAAATTCCGGCCATCCCGGTACACCGCTTGGCTGCGCACCGGTTGCTTATGAACTGTGGACGAAGCATATGAATCATAATCCTGCGGATCCGGAATGGACGAATCGGGATCGTTTTATTCTTTCCGGCGGGCATGCATCGATGCTGCTTTATTCTCTGTTGCATCTGTTTGGTTACGGAAATTTATCCAAAGAAGAATTGATGAATTTTCGTCAGTTTGGCTCGCGTACGTCCGGACATCCGGAATACCGGTTGATTCCGGGGATCGAGGCGACGATGGGACCGCTGGGCGCCGGCATGGGCATGGCGGTTGGCATGGCGATTGCGGAGAAGCATCTGGCTGCGGTATTTAACAAAGAAAGTTATCCGGTGGTGGATCATTATACCTTTGTGCTCGGTGGCGATGGCTGTATGATGGAGGGCATTTCTTCGGAGGCGTTTTCACTGGCGGGTACGTTGGGACTGAGTAAGCTGATTGTGCTTTATGACTCTAACCATATTTCCATCGAAGGCGATACGCAGCTCGCATTTACGGAAAATGTCGAAAAGCGTATGGAGGCCTTTGGTTTTCAGACGTTATGTGTTGAGGATGGCAATGACCTGGAGGCGGTTGGCCGCGCGATCGAGGAAGCCAAGGCGGATACGTCCCGGCCGTCTTTTATCACGATCCACACACAGATCGGCTATGGCTGCCCGGCCAAACAGGGCAAGGCCAGTGCGCATGGAGAGCCGCTCGGAGTGGAAAATGTGGCCGCGATGCGGCAGAATCTGGACTGGCCCTACGAGGAAGCGTTTTATGTTCCGGATGAAGTGTATCGTCATTTTGACGAGACGGCGGCGCAGCTTGCGGAGACGGAGGCTGTGTGGAAGGTGATGTTTGCCGCTTACTGCGAAGAGTATCCGGAGATGGAAACGCTGTGGGAGCAGTATCATGCCGGTACAGGGGCAATCGCGAAGGCGCTGCTGGAGGATGAGAGCTTTTGGAAACCCGGAGAAAAGGCAGAGGCGACCCGTGCTATTTCCGGTCGTGTGATTAATAAACTGAAAGATCTGCAGTCGAACCTGCTGGGTGGTTCTGCGGATCTTGCGCCGTCAAACAAGACAAAGATGAATGATGAGGGTGATTTTTCCATCGAGAATCCGTCAGGGCGCAATCTGCATTTCGGCGTGCGGGAGATGGCGATGGCGGCAATCGGCAATGGCCTGATATTGCACGGTGGGATCCGGTCCTACGTAGCGACATTTTTTGTGTTCAGCGATTATCTGAAGCCAATGGCGCGGTTGTCGGCGATAATGCGTGTACCGCTTATTTATGTGTTTACCCATGACAGCATTGGTGTGGGTGAGGATGGACCGACGCATGAGCCGGTGGAGCAGCTGGCAATGCTGCGCGCGATGCCGGGGATCCGCGTGATTCGTCCCTGCGATGCGGTGGAGACGGCAGCTGCCTGGTATGAGGCAATTACATCGGAGGAAGAGCCAACTGCTCTGATTTTGTCCCGGCAGAACCTGCCGTTGCTGAAAGGGACGAGCCGGGACGCCCTAAAGGGCGGCTATGTGCTGAGTGACTGTGAAGGGACGCCGGAGATTATCCTGATTGCTTCCGGTTCCGAGGTATCTGTGGCGGTCGGCGCGAAAGAGATTCTTGCAGAGGAAGGCAGGAAGGTGCGCGTGGTTTCGATGCCCTCGATGGAGCTTTTTGATGAGCAGCCGGAAGAATATCGCGAATCGGTGCTGCCAAAGACGGTGCGCCGCCGTGTGGCGATTGAAGCATTGAGCAGTTTTGGCTGGGGGAAATATGTCGGGCTGGACGGCGCTTATGTGACCGTGGACGATTTTGGTATGAGCGGTCCGGCGAAACAGCTGTTTGAGCATTACGGATTTACAGCGGAACATGTCGCCAGAGTGGCGAAATCGCTGTGAAGTGATATGTGGAAGCGTACCTGATGGGAAATCTCATTGCAAAGGAGGATACCATTGTCGGAAGAACGAAGGCACCAGATTCTGGTTATCGGCCACAAAAATCCGGATACGGATTCGATCTGCTCGGCGATCTGCTATGCGCGCCTGAAATCCGAGGTTACCGGAAAAGAGTACATACCGGGGCGTACCGGGCGTGTCAATGAAGAGACGCAGTTTGTCCTTAAGTTTTTCGGTCAGGAGGAACCGAAGCTGATTGACAATGTCAAAACGCAGGTGCGCGATATTGAGATTCGCGAGACACAGGGCGTGGATCGCAATATTTCTCTGAAAAAAGCCTGGAACCTGATGCAGGCGGCCAATGTGGTTACATTGCCGGCTGTCAGCGACGGCAACGTCCTTGAGGGATTGATTACGGTCGGCGATATCACCAAGTCTTATATGAATGTCTATGACAGCAGCATTCTCTCGAAAGCGAAAACACAGTACAGCAACATCATTGAGACGCTGGAGGGCATGCTGGTTATCGGCGATGAGAACAATTATTTTGATCAGGGCAAGGTGCTGATTGCGGCGGCGAACCCGGATCTGATGGAGAGCTACATCAATCCGCACGACCTGGTTATTCTCGGCAACCGCTACGAATCGCAGTTATGCGCGATCGAGATGGAAGCGGACTGCATTATTGTCTGTGAGGGCGCGGCGGTATCGATGACAATCCGTAAGCTGGCGCAGGAACACGGCTGCACGGTGATCACGACGCCGTACGATACCTACACGGCGGCTCGGCTGATTAACCAGAGTATGCCGATCAGCTTTTTTATGAAGACGGAAAATCTGACGACGTTTGAGGATACCGATTTTATCGACGATATCCGCGAGGTCATGGCCAGCAAGCGTTACTGGGATTTCCCGATTCTTGACAAAGAGGGCAAATACAAAGGTATGATTTCACGCCGGAATCTGCTGGGCGCGAGGGGCAAGCAGATCGTGCTTGTGGATCATAATGAGAAGAACCAGGCGGTTACGGGTATTGAAAATGCGGAGATTCTTGAAATTATCGACCATCACAAGCTAGGCGCGATAGAGACGATCTCGCCGGTATTTTTCCGGAGCCAGCCGGTGGGGAGCACGGTGACGATCATTTACCAGATGTACAATGAGACCGGCGCGCCGATGAGCCGGCAGACGGCGGGGCTTCTGTGCAGCGCGATTATTTCGGATACACTTCTGTTCCGCTCGCCGACCTGTACGCGGATGGACGAGCTGGCGGCGCTGGCGCTGGCCGGGGAGGCACAGATTGATATTGAAAAGTTCGCGGCGGATATGTTCGCGGCGGGGAGCAATCTGAAGGAACGTTCCGACGAGGAAATCTTTTATCAGGACTTTAAGCGTTTTTCTGCGGGGAAGATTTCCTTTGGCATTGGCCAGATCAGTTCGCTGAACGCGGACGAGCTGGATCAGCTGCGGATAAGGCTGCTGCCTTATCTGAAAAAAATCCAAAAAGAACGCAAGATCGATATGCTGTTTTTCATGCTGACCAATATTCTCACAGAATCGACGGAGCTTCTCTGTGTCGGCGCGGGTGCGCCGCACCTGATCCGTACTGCATTCCGTATCGAGGTGCCCAGAGATCGGATTGACCAGAAGGAGGGCGTAGTCCAGCTGCCAGGCGTCGTGTCGCGCAAGAAGCAGCTGATTCCGGCGATGATGGCGGCGTGTGAGGAACTGGGAAACGGATAACGGTTGTTTGTTTGATATACAGGAAAATGATAGACCAAAAGGAGGAGAATTTCATGATGAACATTGTATGTCTGGATCTGGAAGGCGTGCTGGTACCGGAGATCTGGATCGCCTTTTCACAGGCGAGCGGCATCCCGGAGCTGAAGCGGACGACCCGTGACGAACCGGATTACGATAAGCTGATGAAGTGGCGCCTTGGCATCCTGAAAGAACACGACCTTGGCTTGAAAGAGATTCAGGAGGTGATTGCCGGAATTGATCCGCTGCCGGGCGCGAAGGAGTTTCTTGACGAGCTGCGCGAGCTGACGCAGGTGATCATTATCAGCGATACCTTTACGCAGTTTGCCGGGCCGCTGATGAAAAAGCTGGGCTGGCCGACGATCTTCTGCAATACACTCGAGGTTGCACCGGACGGAGAGGTTCTCGGTTACCGGATGCGCGTGGAAAATTCCAAGTATAACACGGTGAAAGCGCTGCAGTCGGTCGGATTTGAGACGATTGCCAGCGGGGACAGTTATAACGACCTCGGCATGATCAAGGCGAGCCGCGCGGGATTTCTGTTCCGCAGCCCGGCCTCGATCCGGGAGGCCAACCCGGATATCCCGGCCTGCGAGACGTTTGAGGAGCTGCTGGCGGCGATTAAAAGTGTATTATAAAAAATCAAGAGATGTGACTTCATAACCAGAATTATCTGTGAGGTCACATCCTTTTTTATTTTTCAACGTTTAATATTGTGACTATGACAGCGACAGTGAAAAAGTTGGCCAAAAGTTGGCCTTTTCTTGATTTCCTGAATAGTATATGGTATACTGGCAAAGGCCGAAAAGCCCTATATTTAAAGGCTTTCCGACACATATAAACGGTGAGTTCGAGACCTTCCTCACCTAAAACAAAACTAAAGGAGAAAACTGAATATGAAAGCAAACAAGAAGATAGTGTACCTGATTGCCCATGCGGCGGCGATTGCGGCGGTGTATGTGGTGCTGACGATGGTGTTCGCGCCGATTTCGTTTGGCCCTGTGCAGTTCCGGATTTCGGAGGCGTTGTGTATCCTGCCGTATTTCATACCGGCGGGAGTGCCAGGTGTGTTTGTGGGCTGTTTCCTGGCCAATTTCCTTTGCGGCTCCGCGCCGTTGGATATTGTGTTTGGCAGCATCGCGACGCTGATCGGGGCGCTCGGTTCCTATGGATTGCGTGGGAACCGCTGGTTGGTGCGCGTGCCCCCGATTTTGTCCAACACCGTGATTATTCCATGGGTGCTGCATTACGCATATGGTTCTGAGGATCTGATCCCGTTTATGATGCTGACGGTGGGAATCGGTGAGATCCTGGCGATCGGAGTGCTGGGGAACCTGCTTCTTGTGACGCTGGAGTGTTACCGCGGCCTGATTTTCCGGAGGGAATCCGTTTAATATGGCGACGTTGTAGCATAACCGGGCGTCGAAATATAGAATGGAGATTGTTATGTATCAGTTAGATTTTTCAAGGCCGTGCCCGATCCATTTTATCGGCATTGGCGGTATCAGCATGAGCGGTCTGGCGGAGATTCTGCTGCGGGAGGGTTTTACGGTGAGCGGTTCGGATGCCCATGAGGGTGATCTGACCCGGAGGCTTACGGAGCATGGAGCGCTTGTGTTTTACGGGCAGAGGGCGGAAAACATCCCGGAAGAGACGCAGGTTGTCGTGTATACGGCGGCGATCCATCCGGATAATCCCGAATATGCCGCCGCGGTTGATCGCGGTCTTCCGATGCTCAGCCGTGCGGAGCTGTTGGGGCAGATGATGAAAAACTATCGTAATGCGCTGGTGGTCGCCGGTACGCACGGGAAGACGACGACGACTTCGATGGTGACGGAAATTCTTCTGGCAGCCGGCGCGGATCCGACGGTTTCCGTCGGCGGAATCCTGCATTCAATCGGCGGCAATATTCGTGTCGGCTGTGCGGATCTGTTTGTCGCGGAGGCCTGCGAATATACAAACAGTTTCCTTTCGTTCTTTCCGACGCTGGAGATTATTTTAAATATTGAAGAAGATCATCTTGACTTTTTCCGGGATCTGGCGGATATTCGTCATTCGTTCCGCCTGTTTGCCGAGCGGCTGCCGGAGGACGGACTCCTGATTATAAATGAGGAGATCCCGAACCGTGAGGAGATTTGTGAGGGTCTCTCCTGCCGCGTATTGACCTTCGGCCGCAGTGCGGAGAGCGATTACAGCGCGGCAGAGATTGTATATGACCGCCTGGCGTGCCCCGAGTTTACGCTTCTGAAGAGCGGAAAGCCAGATGGCCGGATACGGCTTAATGTTCCCGGAGAGCACAATGTTTTCAACGCGTTAGCTGCGATTGCGGCTGCCGAGGCGATGGGAATATCCGCGGAGGCGATCCGTACCGGTCTGGAAGGTTTCACGGGTACGGAGCGGCGTTTTGAGAAAAAAGGCGAGGTCGGAGGCGTGACGATCATCGATGACTATGCGCATCATCCGCATGAAATCGCGGCGACTCTGAAGGCGGCGCGGAATTATCCGCATCGCAAGCTGTGGTGTGTATTTCAGCCGCATACCTACACGCGCACGAAAAATTTCCTTGACGAGTTCGCCGGGGAATTAGCAAAAGCGGATGCGGTGGTGCTGGCGGATATTTACGCGGCCAGGGAGACCGACACGCTTGGCATCAGTTCGCGGGATATCGCTGAGCGGATCCGGGCCGCGGGCACGGAAGTATGGTATTTCCCAACGTTTGATGAAATTGAAAATTTTCTTTTAAAAAATTGTGTCCCCGGTGATTTGTTGATAACTATGGGGGCCGGAGATATTGTAAAGGTTGGGGAACGCCTTTTAGGCCAATAGTTATCCACAAAATCCACATGGTTTTCCACTTTTTATGTAAAGGAACCATGTGGATTTTTTTATTTACATAACAAAAACCTTGAGAATCCTGGTTTGCCTGGAAATGAGGTTATTTTTGACATAAAATGACAAAGAACGAAATGTTATGTTGACCTTTTATCCACGTTATCCACAGTATCCACAATCGAGTCTGTGGATAAACCCGGTTCTTTCTTTTTGAAATTGAATGTGTTACAATAAACGGGAGCAGGGAAGGGTGGTAAAAATGGAGATAAAAAACAGTGTTCCGGTTGAAGCGACTCTGATTGCCAATGATTTTATCGACCGATTGATGGCGGGAGCCAGTGGAGAGTACGTGAAAGTGTATCTGTATGTACTGCGCCATCAGCAGGAAAAGCTTGAGCTTGATACGATCGCTGAGGCTCTGGGGCATACGGAATCCGATGTCAGGCGGGCGCTGCTTTACTGGGAGCGTGCGGGCGCATTGAAGGATGAGGCGGGTACTGTTAATCCGCAAACGGATGGTACGGCTGCCCGTCCGGAGACGTCCCGGACTTCTTATAGCCCGGAACGCGCGGCGGCATTGAGTGAGGATGAGGATTTTTCTCAGCTTTTGTATATTGCGCAGAAATATATGAACAAAATATTTACCCATCGGGAATGCGAAGTGTTCGCTTATCTTTATGATGGGCTGCGTATGCCGTCGGAGCTTCTGGAGTATCTGGTTGAATACTGCGTTCAATGTGGACACAGCAGTATCCGTTATATTGAGACGGTTGCGCAGAGCTGGCATGAGCGGGGCGTGCGGACGGTTGAGGAGGCAAAAGCCTGTTCGAGCGGTTACAGTAAGGATTCCTTCGCGGTGATGAAAGCCTTTGGTCTTGGCGACCGCCGTCCCGGCAGTGCCGAGAAGGAGATGATTGAACGCTGGTTTGGTACCTACGGTTTTTCCCGGGAGCTGGTGCTTGAGGCCTGTAACCGGGCGCTGCAGGCAACCCACTCGCCCAGTTTCCGCTACGCGGACAAGATTCTTGCTGAATGGAAGAAAGCCGGTGTGAAGACGCCCCGGGATGTGGCCGCGCTCGACGAAAAATACCGTAAACGCGCCGCGGGCCGTCAGGACGGTCGCGCCGCGGTGAAAAAAACGGCAAATCAGTTCCATAATTTTGAGCAGCGGGATACCGATTATGATTCGATGGTTCTGGATCAGGTCAAGTCCTGGATTAACGAGGGCTGAAGAAAGGTGGCTTTATGGCGCTGACCAATTCTCAGTACAATGAAGTGATGAGGGAATATGAGCGGCAGCAGATCGCAAATCGCCATGACCGTGACGCCCGGTTGGCCGAGGCCTACGCCCGCGTCCCGCGTCTTCGTGCGCTTGATGCGCTTACCGCCAGTAAAGGCGCGGCGTTTGCGCGCCGGGCGCTCGAGGGAGATCCGCGGGCGGGAGAAGCTTTGCGTGAGGAACTCGACACGTTGCGGACGGAAAAGGAGACGCTGCTGCGCGAGGCTGGTTATCCGGCGGATTTTATGGAGCTGCGTTACCGCTGCCCGGATTGCCGGGATACCGGTTTTACGGAGGGAAGGCGCTGCCATTGCTTTGAACAGGCGCGCATCCGTATCCTTTATGATCAGTCGAACATCCGCGAAGTGCTGGAGAGAGAAAATTTTTCGACACTCTCCGAAGATTGTTATGATGACAAACAGCAGTTGCAGGGTCTGGGGATGACTCAGCGCGAGTACATGCGGCGGGTGGTGCGTCAATGCCGTGAATTTGCGTCCGGTTTTCCGGAGCATGGGCGGAATCTGCTGTTTACCGGAGGTACAGGTGTGGGCAAGACCTTTTTGGCCAATTGCATTGCCAGAGAAGTGATCGACCGCTATTTTTCCGTGATTTACCTTTCATCCCAGGATTTGTTTGAACTGCTCTCGCGCTACAAATTCAGCCGGGAAGTCTCTGAAGAATCGGAGGAATCCTACCGCCATATTCTTGACTGTGATCTGCTGATTATCGACGATCTGGGGACAGAGGTCAACAACACCTTTGTATCGTCACAGTTGTTCTATTGCGTCAACGAACGCATCCTCAGGCAGAAAGGGACGGTTATTTCGACGAATCTTTCTCCGGGGATGCTGCGCGACACCTATTCGGATCGCACGGCCTCACGGATCATGAGTAATTACACAGCGATCCCTCTCTATGGAGGAGATATCCGATTGAAAAGACGCGGTTTCCACCCGGACCATACGCGTATTTCAGAATAATTACATACGCTTATTTTAGGATAGTTGCGCTTGACTTGGAGCGGGCATAATGTTACCATGAAAGCCGGAACGACGCGCATGCGGCAGACAACTACGCGTGACGGCGATACGACACACGATGGAGGACAACCATGATATACGAGGAAAAGACAATTGAGACGATACCGGTGGGACCGCTGGGACTGATCCCGTTAAAGAGCTGCACCGAGCTGGGAGATAAGGTAGACAAATGGCTGGTGGAGTGGCGCAAGGAGCGTGAGAGTGAACACAAGACAACGATCGCGTTCGCGGGTTATCAGAGGGATTCCTACATTGTCGAAGCGAGGACTCCGCGTTTTGGTTCTGGTGAGGCGAAAGGGATGCTGGAGGAATCGGTCCGCGGCGACGACCTGTATCTGATGGTGGATGTCTGTAACTACAGCCTGACTTACTCCCTTTGCGGGATGAGCAACCACATGTCTCCGGATGATCATTTTCAGGATCTGAAGCGCGTGATTGCCGCCGCGGCCGGGAAGGCGCGCCGTATCAATGTGATCATGCCGTTCCTCTATGAGAGCCGCCAGCACAAGCGTTCCGGCCGTGAATCGCTGGACTGCGCCCTGGCATTGCAGGAGCTTACGCGGATGGGAGTGGAGAATATCATTACGTTTGACGCTCATGACCCGCGGGTACAGAACGCAATTCCGCTCAAAGGGTTTGAGACCGTGCAGCCGATCTATCAGTTTATCAAATATTTACTCAAGACGGAAACGAGCCTTCAGATTGACAGTGATCACATGATGGTGATCAGTCCGGATGAGGGCGGTATGTCACGTGCCGTCTATTTTGCCAATGTGCTGGGCCTGGACATGGGCATGTTTTATAAACGCCGTGATTATACCCGGATTGTCAATGGACGCAATCCGATTGTCGCGCACGAATTTCTGGGATCCAGTGTTGAGGGCAAGGATGTGCTGATCATCGACGATATGATTTCTTCCGGAGAGAGTATGCTCGATGTGGCGAAGGAACTGAAACGGCGTAAGGCACGCAAGGTCTTTGTCTGCGCGACCTTCGGTCTGTTTACAAATGGCCTGGCCAAATTTGATGAGTATTATCGAAACGGCCTGATTGACCGCATTCTGACGACCAATCTGGTTTACCAGCCGCCGCAGCTGCTGGCGCGCCCGTATTATATTGATGTAGATATGAGTAAATATATCGCCCTGATTATTGACAATCTCAATCATGACGCGTCTCTGAGCGACCTTCTGAATCCGACGAAGCGGATTAACCGGTTGCTGGACAGATACCGCCAAAAGTAAAGGACCGGATTATTGCATGAGCGAAGAAGAAAAGAGAACAGAACCGGAGGGTCCGGAGAAGGAAGCGCCGACTGACTGGAAAAAAGAACTTCTGGAATGGGTAAAGATTATCGTGGCGGCGGTGGCGATTGCTTTTGTGCTGAATACATTCATTATCGCCAACAGCAAGGTGCCGAGCGGTTCCATGGAAACCACGATTATGGCAGGCGACCGTGTGATTGGTTCGCGGCTTTCCTACCGATTCTCTGCCCCGGAGCGCGGCGATATTGCGATTTTCCGTTTTCCGGACAATGAGAAGATTTATTATGTGAAGCGGGTTATCGGCCTGCCGGGTGAGACGGTGGATATTGTTGACGGGAAGGTTTATATTGACGGTTCCGACACGCCGCTCGATGAACCCTATATCCGGGAACCGATGATTCCGGAGGAAGCGATGCATTTTGAGGTGCCGGAGGACAGCTATTTTATGATGGGCGACAATCGCAATTATTCCAGCGACGCGCGCCGCTGGCACAATCATTATGTACATCGGAGCAAGCTGATCGCCAAAGTGCTGTTCCGGTATTTCCCGAATCCGGGGATGCTTGAGTAAGGCTGTGATATCAGGTGATAGAACGTCGCCTGATATCATGTTATATTAATAGAAAAAGGCAGGATATCTATTATGAGAGATACGGCGTTGGTGATTATGGCCGCGGGGATCGGTAGCCGCTTTGGCGGCGGCATTAAGCAACTGGAGCCTGTGGGACCGGGCGGAGAAATTATCATGGACTATTCGATCCATGACGCGCTGGAGGCCGGTTTTAACAGGATCGTATTTATTATTCGCCATGATCTGGATAAGGATTTTCGTGAAATTATCGGCAGCCGCATCGAACGGGTGGCGGATGTTGCGTATGCTTATCAGGAGCTTGATGCGCTTCCGGTCGGATTCACGGTTCCGGAAGGCCGCAAAAAACCCTGGGGGACCGGTCAGGCCGTGCTCTCGGTCAAGGGTATTGTTAAGGAACCGTTTCTGGTGATCAATGCCGATGACTATTATGGCAGGGAGGGCTTTTTTAAACTTCACGATTATATGGTCAACCAGATGGATGTGAATTCCGATGTCCATGATATGTGTATGGGCGGTTTTATTCTGGCAAATACATTATCGGATAACGGTTCAGTGACGCGGGGGGTCTGCACGCTCAACGCTGACGGTACACTGCGTGAAGTCACGGAGACCTACGGAATCGAGAAAAAGAACGGAGGGATTATTGCCTGCGACGTGGATGGAAATCCGGTGTCCGTGCAGGCGGGGCAGCATGTCTCGATGAATATGTGGGGACTGCCGCTGCGCTTCCTTGACGAGCTGGAGGCCGGTTTCCCGCGTTTCCTTTCCAGCCGGAAAGAGGACGATATCAAAAGTGAGTATCTTCTGCCAACCATCGTCGATCAGCTGGTTAAGAGCGGTAGAGCCAGCGTGAAGGTGCTGGAAACGAAGGATAAATGGTTTGGCGTGACCTATCGCGAGGATAAGGAGACGGTCGTCGCGGCGATCCGTCGCCTGATTGCGGACGGAGTTTACAGGGAGAGACTTTATGATTAAACTGATATCCTGGAATGTAAATGGTCTGCGCGCCTGTGTCGGCAAGGGATTTCTTGATTTTTTCCAGAAGGCGGACGCGGATGTTTTCTGTCTTCAGGAGACAAAGATGCAGGCGGGGCAGCTTGATCTGGAACTGCCGGGCTACGAACAGTACTGGAATTATGCCGAGAAGAAGGGATATTCGGGGACAGCGCTGTTTACAAAACAGAAGCCGCTTTCCGTAACCTACGGGATCGGCATTGAAGAACATGATCATGAGGGACGCGTGATCACAGCCGAGTATCCGGATTATTATGTGGCAGTCTGCTATACGCCCAACTCCAAGGACGGACTGCTGCGGCTGCCTTACCGTATGGAGTGGGAGGACGCCTGGCTGGCGTATCTGAAGAATCTGGAGAAGAATAAGCCGGTGATTATCTGCGGTGATTTTAATGTTGCGCACAAGGAGATTGATTTAAAGAATCCGAAAGCGAACCGGAGAAACGCGGGTTTTACCGATGAAGAGCGGGGAAAGTTTTCGCAGCTGCTCGACGCCGGTTTTATTGATACGTTCCGCTATTTTTATCCGGATCAGGAGGGAATCTATTCCTGGTGGTCGTACCGTTTCCGTGCGCGCGAACGGAATGCCGGATGGCGGATCGATTATTTTTGTGTATCCAGGGGGCTGGAATCGCGGCTTGGGGACGCCGTGATCCATACGGAAGTGGAGGGATCCGATCACTGTCCGGTGGAGCTTCAGCTGCTCGGATGAGATGAGCATCTGACGCAGGCGTCATCGGAGCGATTACATCATGGAGAAAGGCAGGCGAGGGGATGGGGCGTTACAAAATTGATTGCAGTGGGACGGGAGTTTATCCGTGCGGGGTTACGGTTGTGGCTGATGGAATTCACGCCGCGGTCGCGGTGAAGGCGCAGACTTGTGCGCTGCTGTTGTTCCGGCATCGGGAGCGGGGGATTGCGGAAAGCGCTAACCCGTTTCGGATTCCCTTTCCGCCGGAGAGCCGCACCGGAAATGTCTGGGAGATGACGGTACGGGGCAGTGGCCTGGAAAAATATGATTATGCATTTGAGGCGGACGGAATCCGGTTTCCCGATCCCTGTGGCCGCAGTTTTATCGGCAGGGAGTCATGGGGACGTCCGGATCAGCATGGTGTACTGAAGCATTCGCCTGTCGTAAGCCGGCCGTTTGACTGGGAAGGTGACCGGCCGCTGCATCTGCCTTATGAGGATTGCATCGTTTATCGTGCCCATGTGCGTGGCTTTACGAAGCATGCCTCTTCCCGGGTGAAGGAAAAAGGGACATTTGCCGGGATTGTGGAGAAGATTCCTTACCTGCAGGAGCTGGGGATCACGACGCTGGAGCTTCTCCCCGCGGCGGAGTTTGACGAGGTGATGGTGCCGGAGACGGCGGACGGCAATCCTTACGGGACACCGGAACCGACCGGAAAACTGAATTACTGGGGATATGCCCCGGCGCTTTTTTACGCGCCGAAAGCGGCGTACGCGGGAACGCACCGCGATCCGGTTACGGAGATGAAGACGCTGGTTCGGGCGTTACATAAAGCGGGGATGGAACTGGTTCTGGAGATGTATTTTGATGGAAAAGAGTCTCCGACGGCGGTGCTGGACGCTTTGCGTTTCTGGGTGCGCGAGTACCATATTGACGGATTTCATCTTACCGGCCGGGTGCCGGGAGAGCTTTTGGCTGCGGATCCGTATCTGGCGGATACCAAGCTGTGGGCGGCTTCATGGGACGAGAGAGAGAAGGAGACCGGGCAGCCGAAGCATCTGGCTGTCTGTAATGAGGATTTCCTGATTGACATGCGCCGCGTTCTGAAAGGCGACGAGGATCAGATGCGTGCGCTTGCCTGGAGGATTCGCCGCAATCCCGCCGGGGCAGGCGTGATCAATTATATTGCCGGTACCAATGGATTTACGATGATGGATATGGTTTCGTATGAACAGAAGCACAACGAGGCCAACGGAGAGGGAAATCACGACGGAACCGACTATAATTATACCTGGAATTGCGGCATGGAGGGACCGGCACGAAAAAAGAAGCTGGTTCAGCAGCGCCGCCAGCAGCTGCGCAATGCGATGCTGCTGCTGTTTTTGAGCCAGGGCACACCGATGCTCCTGGCGGGGGATGAGTTTGGCAATTCTCAGAACGGCAATAATAACGCCTATTGCCAGGACAATGAGATTTCCTGGCTGAACTGGCGCGGACTGGACGCGAATCGTGATATTTATCAGTTTGCGCGTCAGGTGATCGCGTTCCGGCACGCGCATCCGGTCTTTCATATGCAGGAGGAGCCGCGCCTGATGGATTACCGTTCGTGCGGCTGTCCGGATATGTCTTATCACGGGATAAAACCCTGGGTGCCGGAGTTTGAGAGCTTCCGTCGTCAGTTAGGGGTGCTTTACTGCGGGGAATATGTGCGCAAAACCGACGGTATGGCTGACGATTATTTCTTTGTCATGTATAATATGCATTGGGAGGCGTACGAATTTGCGCTGCCGCGTCTTCCGGAGGGGCTGGACTGGCATGTTGCTTTCGATACGACGGACGTCGGACACAATAGATTTTTTGCGGCGGGAGAGGAGCCGCTTTGTACCGACAAGAGGACATACCTGGTCCTGGCGCGCGCGATCGTTGTACTGATCGGGAAAAAAGGCCAAAAAACCTTGACAAATCAAGGGGAAACAGATATAAATAGATGAGTACAAGCGGTTTATTAAAAATCGTTACCGGATGGGTACGAAAAGCATTTTAGGAGGAAATAAAAATGAACAGAACGGAATTAATTGCAGCAGTTGCCGAAAAGGCGGGCGTGACCAGAAAAGATGCGGAAGCAGCAGTAAAGGCTTTTGTTGATGTAGTAGCAGATGAGCTGAAGAATGGCGGCCGGGTTCAGCTGGTTGGTTTCGGTACCTTCGAGGTTTCCGAGAGAGCCGAGAGAGAGGGAAGAAATCCGCAGACCGGCGAGACCCTGAAGATCGCGGCGAGCAAGTCTCCGAAGTTCAAAGCGGGCAAGGCTTTAAAGGATGCTGTCAACGCGTAATTTATGAGACTGGATAAATATCTGAAGGTATCCCGTCTGATTAAGCGGCGCACGGTGGCGAACGAGGCCTGCGACGCGGGTCGTGTGTTGGTTAACGACAGGCCTGCGAAAGCGTCGGTAAATGTTAAAGTCGGGAATATTATAGAGATTCAGTTTGGCACCAGCACGGTAAAGGTAGAAGTCCTGGATGTCCAGGAGACTGTCCGCAAGGATGATGCCAAAGAGCTGTATCGATATCTGTAATGCAGACGGTTGCGCGCGGTGGTTGCGTAAAAAATCCATTCATAGAAGGAAAGACCTCCACATATACTGAACCAGGTGTTCCTATGTGGGAGGTCTTTTTGCATGGAGGAAAAAACCACAGGCAGGCCGCACAGCTGTCTGATTCAGGACCGTCAGGCGGTAAAGCTGACGGGAGTGCAGGAGGTAGTGTCGTTTGATGAGAATCAGGTTGTGATGGATACGGATCTGGGGATGTTGACGGTAAAGGGAAGAGATCTGCGTGTTGGCCGACTGACGGTAGAGAAAGGAGAAGCGGATCTGACGGGTCAGGTTGACAGTCTGCTCTATTCTTCAAACGAGGCATATCGGAAGACCGGGCAATCGCTGTTTGCACGGCTGTTCCGCTAGAAGGCCGGAAAAATGAGTCTGGATATCTTGACGGAAGCGCGGCTGCTGGTTCTGAGCGTTGGCCTCGGGGCCGTACTGTCTGCGATCTACGGTGTTCTGTGTCTTTTTCGGGGCCTGCTGCCTCATCATTGGCTGGCAGTGGGCGTGGAGGATATGGTTTACTGGCTGTTTGCCGGATTCGCGGTGTTTTATCTGCTTTATCGGGAAAACGATGGTTCCCTGCGATTGTACGTGATTGGGGTGGTGCTGTTGTTGCGGTGCGCCTGCTGCCGCGCGGGCAGGACAATTTCACGAAAGGTATTGAAAAAGACCGGTGAATGCTTTAAAATAAAAAAGAAACAGAGCCATAAAACGACATAGAGCCGTTTTGGATCGATTAAAGCTGGTGAGTGGATGAACGAGGACAAACGCCCGCGCAGACGGGAACGGCGAAGGAGCCGCGACCGCTGGGGCAACCGCATGGCAATCATTGGCATTACACTGGTCGTCTTCTGTCTGGGTGTGGTGGTCAACGTAAAAAGCGCTTCCATGAAGAAAAAGGACATGGAATACCAGGTCCGGGAGGAAGCGCTGCAGAAGCAATTGGACTATGAGATTAACCGGGCCAATGAGCTTGAAGAATACCGTGTTTATGTTCAGACGAAACAATATATTGAGGAAGTCGCCAAACAGAAGCTGGGCCTGGTCAATCCGGACGAGATTCTTTTAAAACCATCGCCAAAATAGTTTCCGGGGTCAAATCGTCAGGCATAGGAACCCTTCCGGCCGCATATAATGTGGATAACTGTTCAGGACGGTGCGATATCATGAAAAACCTGCGTCAAGCTGACTTGAAGGCAGGTTTTTGTACATAATAATTGCAGGAAAAATCCGGATGCCGTCCTGAAAAACCACGAATATGGCAGGAGGGACATTTTTGTGTGGGGACGGAATCCGCGTCGAAATATGACAGATGTGAACGTATATACAGCCAGACGACTGGACGATATGGCGCAGTCGCTTGGTCTGCTGGCAAAAAACTGTGAAGATGAGATCGATCATGGTCTGGCCAGGGAAGATGCGCTGGCGGCGATGCAGGTATCGGCGGCGACGGTCTGCGGTAGCTGCAGCCGCTGCAACCTTTATCGGGACAGCGAGAAAGAGGAGAGCTATTATCCTTACTATCTGTTGCGGGCATTTGAACAGAAGGGGCAGGTGGAATTTGCGGACATGCCCCGTTTTTTTCTGGAAACCTGCGGACGGAGGGAGGAGTATCTGGCGCAGCTGAATCGGAATCTTGGCCGGGCGGCGATGAACCTGGAATGGAAAAACCGTTTCCTCGAGAGCCGGGATGCCGTAATGGTGCAGTTTCGTGAGCTGGCGCGGATCCTTGAGGAATTCGCTCAGCAATTAGAATCTGCTTCGGACATCACAGCGCTGTGCGGCAGGGCGGTAAGACGGGTGTTTCAGATGCATCATATTGCGGTGGACAACCTTTTGCTGATGGAGTATCGTGGCCGCTACCGGGAAGCCTGGCTGACAATGCACACAACGAACGGACGATGTGTGACGACGCGTGAGGCAGCGCAGATGCTTGGACGAGCTATGGGCGGTAAACGCTGGTACGCGCCGCGCGATACACGGACGCTGATCACGCGCAGGCCGTCCGCGATTCGTTTCCTGGAGAAAGAAAGCTACCAGATGATGGCCGGGGTGGCATGGAAGGCGAAAAACGGGGAAACGATTTCCGGCGATAATTATATGTATTCAGACGACGTGCCGGGCGAGGTGATTTTGAGCCTATCGGATGGCATGGGGAGCGGAAAACAGGCTGCAACCGAGAGCCGTCGAGTTGTGGAATTGGCGCAGCAACTGCTGGAAACCGGTTTTTCGGCGCGGTCGTCGTTTAAGATGATCAATACCATCCTGCTTTTGACCAGCAAACAGCAGCGTCCGGCGACGCTGGATGTCGCATGCGTTGACCTGCACACCGGTGTGCTTGAAGCGATGAAGCTTGGCGCGATGGGAACGTTCATTGTTGGCGAGGGCGGCGTGGAGACACTGGTGGCGCCGGAAGTGCCGGCCGGAGTGCTGGAGGATGTCGAACCGGCGCTGCTTTCGCGCAAGCTTTGGGATGATGAGCGGATTGTCATGATCACGGATGGGATTCTGGAAGCCTGTCCCGGGGAAGACAAAGAAAAGAACCTGCGCGAATATCTGGAATATCTGGGGCCGCAAAGCCCGCAGGAGATGGCGGAGCGGATTCTGGATTTTGCAGCCGGGGAAATGACCCGCGACGATATGACTGTGGTGGTGGCCGGGATCTGGAAACGGAAGGATTAGGAAAAATCGCAGCGATTTGTTTTTTCAATGCAGGAATGTACGCAAAACAGCGAAAATGCTGTCGTGGTGAGGGATTACGTATGCTGGATAAGGTGAACGAATATATCCGGGAAAATGAACTGGTTGTACCGGACAGCCGCGTGCTGGCTGCGGTATCCGGCGGAGCGGATTCTGTCTGTCTGCTGCTCGTGCTGCGGCGGCTTCAGGAAGAATGGGAGGTCCGGGGATTGCGTTTTTCACTGCGTGTTCTGCATGTGCACCATGGCCTGCGCGGCGAGGAGGCGGATCGGGACGAAGGGTTTGTCCGGGAGCTTTGCGGACAGTGGGGGATACATTTTGAGGCGGTACATTTTGACGTGGCTGCCTTTGCAGCGGAACGGGGCTTTTCCACGGAGGAAGCGGGACGGATCCTGCGTTATCAGGCGCTGGATACAGCGGCCGAAGCCTGGGAACGGGATGAGAGCGGGGAGCCGGTGCGGATTGCCCTGGCGCATCATGGCGACGACAACGCGGAGACGATCCTGCATCATCTGCTTCGCGGCAGCGGTCTCAGGGGCCTGTCCGGGATGCGGCCGCGCGAGGGCCGGCGTATCCGCCCGTTACTGTGCGTGGGACGGGAGCAGATCGAGTGCTGGCTGCGGGGACAGGGACAGATCTGGTGTGAAGATTCCAGTAATCACAGTGATAATTATACCCGGAACCGGATTCGTCATCATGTGCTGCCGCTGCTCACAGAGCAGATCAACAGCCATGCTGTGGAAAATATTGTCCATGCCGGAAAAATTTTCGCGCAGACGGACGCATATCTGGCAGCGCAGGCGGATGCCTTGCTTGCGGAGTCCGGATATCAGCCGGAAGACGGCCGGGCAGAGGTCCGTCTTGATCTGTTTGCAGCGCATCCGCCGATTATCCGCACGTACCTGCTGCGCCGTATGATCCGGGATATCGCGCCTGGACAGAAGGATATTACAGCGCGCCATTATGAGTATTTGCAGGAGTTTGCGGGGAAGCCGGTCGGGAGCGAGATGGATCTGCCGGGAAATTTGCGCGCGCTGCGCGGTTACGAAACACTGCGGTTGGAGCGGAGACGACAGGGAAATATTCCTTCGGAAAGGATTTCGCGGGACATCCCACGGCTGACGCCAGAGTATGCCGAGACGTGCGTATATGGCCTGCAATTGCGGTTGTTTCCCCTGCAGGCGGGGGCAAAAATTCCAAAAAACCAGTATACGAAATGGTTTGATTATGATAAAATAAAAGATACGCTGTGCGTGCGACGCCGCGGGAACGGCGATTATCTGACGCTTCCGGACGGAAAGCATAAGCAGCTGCGCCGATATCTGATCGATGAAAAGATTCCCAGGGAGCAGAGGGATCGGATCCTGCTGCTTGCGGAGGGAGAACACATATTGTGGGTGGTCGGATACCGGATCAGCGAATATTATAAGATTACGGAAAAAACGCGGTGGATACTCGAAGCGAAAATAGCCGGAGGAGGCAGTGATGGCGGAACGAATCAGGGAACTATTGTCAGAGGAGGCAGTCAACCGACGCATCAGTGAGGTGGCTGACCAGATAAACCGGGATTACGCGGGAAAAGAGATACATCTGATCTGTGTGCTCAAGGGAGGCGTGTTTTTCACCTGCGAGCTTTCCAAACGGCTCACGATCCCGGTCAGCATGGATTTTATGTCGGTTTCCAGCTATGGAGACGACACGAAGTCCAGCGGCGTTGTCCGCATTGTAAAGGATCTTGATGAACCGCTGGCGGGCAAGCATGTATTGATTGTCGAAGATATCATTGATTCCGGCCGGACCCTGTCTTATCTGATTGAGGTACTCCGGCACCGGGGACCGGAGAGCATCCGGCTCTGTACACTCCTGGACAAACCGGAGCGCCGTGTGAAAAAACAGGTGAAAGTCGATTATACCTGCTTTACGATCCCGGATGAATTTGTTGTCGGCTACGGTCTGGATTACGCACAGAAATACCGCAATCTGCCGTACATCGGAGTGGTAGAACAGTAAGGAGGCAAACGGAAGTGAAACAATCGTCTTTCCGCAACAGCGGATTCCTGATACTGATGCTGGTGCTGATCGCCGCTCTCTGGTTTATGCCGGCCTCGTCCGTGGAGACGATGTCCAGACAGCAATTTGAGAATGCGCTGGACAGCGCGACGATCCAGACGGTGGAGATCAATCAGAATGAGCAGGTGCCGACCGGTGAAGTGCGGCTGGTGATCGGTGACCAGACTTACATCGCGTATGTTTCCGATGTGGAGACGGCGCAGCAGGCATTGGATGAGCGCGGTATAGATTATGTTTTAAATAATGTACCGCAGAGCAATTACTGGCTTAATATGATTCTGCCGGTCGTGCTTTCTGTAGGTATGGTAATGCTGGTGATATTCCTGATGAATATGCGCGCCGGGGGCGCAGGCGGCGGTGCGAATGCCCGGATGATGAATTTCGGCAAGAGCCGTGCCCGCATGGTACAGAACAGTAACGTGACCTTCCGCAATGTCGCCGGACTTCAGGAGGAGAAGGAAGAGCTGAAAGAGATGGTGGATTTCCTGCGCGATCCGCAGAAATACACCGCGGTCGGCGCGCGTATCCCCAAGGGCGTTATTCTGGTAGGCCCTCCCGGAACCGGCAAGACGCTGCTTGCCAAGGCGGTTGCCGGGGAGGCGGGTGTGCCGTTTTTCAGCATTTCCGGTTCGGATTTTGTGGAAATGTACGTGGGCGTGGGCGCGTCGCGTGTCCGCGATCTGTTTGAAGATGCGAAGAAAAATGCGCCCTGTATCGTCTTTATCGATGAGATCGACGCGGTGGCCCGGCGGAGAGGCACGGGCATGGGCGGTGGTCATGACGAGCGGGAGCAGACGTTGAATCAGCTTCTTGTGGAGATGGATGGTTTCGGCGTCAACGAGGGTATCATTGTGATGGCGGCGACGAACCGTGTCGATATCCTGGATCCGGCGATCCTTCGTCCGGGCCGTTTTGACCGCAAAGTCGCGGTGGGGCGTCCGGATGTCAAAGGACGGGAAGAAATTCTGAAGGTACATTCGCGGCAGAAGCCGTTGTCCGAGGACGTCGATCTGGGACGTGTGGCCCGCACGACCGCCGGTTTTACGGGGGCGGATCTGGAAAATCTGATGAATGAGGCCGCGATTCTGGCCGCCGGAACCGGCCACAGCTTTATCTGCCAGGCGGATATTGACCGTGCGTTTGTCAAGGTTGGGATCGGTGCGGAGAAAAAGAGCCGCATCATCTCAGAGAAGGAAAAACGCATCACGGCTTATCATGAGGCCGGGCATGCGATATTATTCCATGTGCTGCCGGACGTCGGACCGGTGCACACGATATCGATCATCCCCACGGGGCTGGGAGCAGCCGGTTATACGATGCCGCTGCCAGGGGAAGACGAGATGTTCAACATGAAAGGGAAAATGCTGCAGAGTATCATGGTTTCGCTTGGCGGACGTATCGCGGAGGAGATAATTTTCGGCGACGTGACGACCGGGGCTTCTCAGGATATCAAGCAGGCGACCAAGATGGCCCGTTCGATGGTGACCCGCTACGGGATGTCCGACCGGGTTGGCATGATTGATTACGATACGGATGAGGACGAGGTTTTTATCGGCCGTGATCTGGCGCACACCCGCAGCTATGGCGAGGAGGTGGCCGCGATCATCGACGAAGAGGTCAAGCGTATCATTGATGAGTGCTACGCAAAAGCCAAAGCGATTATTCTGGAGCATCGCCCGGTGCTGGATGGCTGCTGCGAGCTGCTGATTGAGAAGGAAAAAATCGATCAGCAGGAGTTTGAGGCGCTGTTCGGCGCGTGATTGACGAAATTGTCATAAGATTGAGAGAGAAGCACGAAGGCTCGCGTTAATTTGAATAAAATTTTAACAAAAAAAACTTTATATTTGTGCACACTTATTTTGGAACCTGTGCTATTATAATATGCGTAACCCCCCAATACATTATATAGTTTTTGCTACACCCCATAAGAAACGAAATACCTTCTCCTGAAAGAGCCGACTACCCCGTCGGCTCTTTCACTGTTCTGAGGGAACTTTTGTCACAAAGGGAGTTGTATTTCACTGGGTTATCGGTTAAGATATAGCTTGAGCACGGCTGTTTGGGACAGGATCCGGAACAGATACGTTCGAGCTAGAAGGGGATTATCCGACATGGCAGACAGATGTACAAATTTAAATGAGCGGGCTCTGTTTGCGGACGAGACAGCAGATTACCGCATTCCGGAGGAGCCGGACGCGGGCGATGCTGTGACGTTCCGTTTCCGCACGGCAAAGGACGACGCGGACAGAGTGTTTTTGATAGAGGAAATTTCCGGTGGCGCGCCGGACGGCTTCCTGGAGATTGGGATGACGCGCGGAGAGAGCGACAGTTTGTTTGATTATTATCAATGTGAGCGGAGAATCTCCGATATGCCGATGCGCTATCATTTCCGTGTTGAGCGTGACGGCCGTGATTATTATTATAATCGACTTGGCCTTGCCGGGGAATGCCGACGGGAGGGTGCGTTTCGCATTACGCCGGGTTTTCATACGCCGGAATGGGCAAAGGGCGCGGTGATGTATCAGATCTTCGTTGACCGTTTTTGCAATGGAGATCCTTCCAACGATGTGAATTCCCGCGAATATGTTTATATCGGACAGCCGGTTTTGCAGGTGACAAACTGGGATAAAACACCGTCCAATCTGGACGTCGGCTGTTTTTACGGCGGCGATTTACAAGGCGTCTGGGATAAACTGGATTATCTGCAGGATCTTGGCGTGGAGGTTATTTATTTCAACCCATTGTTTGTATCGCCCTCAAATCACAAATATGATACGCAGGATTATGACCATATTGATCCGCATTATGGTGTGATCGTCCGGGACGGCGGCGGATTTGTACCGGAGGGGGCGGTTTCCAACGAGCAGGCGGAGCGTTATATCACGCGCGTCGCCGATCCGGAAAACCTTGAGGCCAGTGACCGCTTTTTTGCCCGTTTTATGGAGGAAGTCCACAGGCGGGGGATGCGCGTGATTATGGACGGTGTTTTTAACCATTGTGGTTCGTTCAATAAATGGCTGGATCATGAGCATTTTTACGCGCGTCGCGGCGGCAGCGCGCCGGGAGCGTATATTTCTAAGGACAGTCCGTACCACACCTTTTTCAAATTTGAGAAGGAGGATGGATGGCCAGACAACGACAGTTATGAAAGCTGGTGGGGAAACCACACGCTGCCGAAGCTGAATTATGAAGACTCTCCAAAGCTCTATGATTATATTCTGCGCATTGCCAGAAAATGGGTGTCGCCGCCCTACAATGTGGACGGCTGGCGCCTGGATGTGGCGGCTGATCTCGGCCACAGCATTGAGTACAATCATACGTTTTGGCGGGCATTTCGGGCCGCGGTTAAGCAGGTCAATCCGGAAGTGCTTATTTTGGCAGAACATTATGGCGAATCCGGGAGCTGGTTAAACGGCGACGAGTGGGATACCATCATGAATTATGACGCGTTCATGGAGCCGATTACCTGGTTTTTGACCGGTATGGAAAAGCACAGCGATAAGTACGATGAAACGCTTTACGGCGACGGGGAGGCGTTTTTCCGTTCGATGCGGATCTGTCAGAACCAGATGCAGACGCAGTCGCTGATGACGGCGATGAATCAGCTTTCCAATCATGATCACAGCCGCTTCCTGACGCGTACCAATCAGACGGTCGGCCGTATCGGCACGCTGGGAGCGGAAAAGGCCTCTGAACATGTCAATGTCGCGGTGATGCGGGAGGCAGTGCTGATGCTGATGACCTGGCCGGGCGCGCCGACTCTGTATTATGGGGATGAAGCGGGTGTGTGTGGGTGGACGGATCCGGACAGCCGTCGTACCTACCCGTGGGATCATCCGGATTTTGAGCTGATCGAATACCATCGTTATCTGATCAGGCATCACCGGAGCCGCAAATCGCTGCGCCGCGGTTCGCTCAAGGAACTTTACGCGGGGAAGCATCAGCTGGCATATGGCCGCATGAGCGGGGATGAAAAAAGTGTGATTGTGATCAACAACCGTCCGGAAGCCACATGGATGGAAATCCCGGTCTGGGAGCTTGGCATTGCGGACGATGAGCCGATTTGTCAGCTGATACTGACATACGCTTCCGGCTATAACGTCGGCAGGGAGACGCACCACGCGAAAGACGGTGTTTTGACGTTATATATGCCGGCACGATCAGGCGTGCTGCTGGCGACCGGGGACGATATGTGAGAAGGATAGCGGCCGTGAATGATAACGATGGATTTTTGAAGATAGATTTTGAGCGGCGGAGGGCTTGATTTTTCCGCCGCCGTATGGTAATATTTTCGATGTGAGAATTTCAGATTTTCTGCGTCCTGCCGCAGTGGCGGAATTGGCAGACGCACAGGACTTAAAATCCTGCGGGACTAATCTCCCGTGCCGGTTCGATCCCGGCCTGCGGCACGAAAAAAGACAGTTTTCGATTCCTGTTTATCATGATGGGAGCGGAAGCTGTCTTTTCCTTATGGACGAATAGGAACGCCTGCATGTAAACGCTTACAAAAAATATCCGGAAACCTATTGCATTCAACACATAAATGGTGTATAGTGTGGACATAACAAAGGGCGCTGAGATGTCGATAAAATTGTAAGCGCTTACAAAATGTTCATAATTGGAGGTTACGGACAATGAGCAAGAAAGAGAAAGTGATTCAGTTTGGCGAAGGCGGTTTCCTGCGCGGCTTCGTGGATTATTTCTTCCAGAAGCTGAATGATAAGGGGCTGTTTGACGGTTCGGTCGTGATTGTGCAGCCGATCGAAAAGGGTATGTGCGAGATGCTTGAGAAGCAGAACTGTGAGTACAACCTGTTTCTGCGCGGCATTGACAATGGGGAGGTTGTGGACGAGCATACGCACATCAATGTTGTTTCCCGCTGCGTCAATCCCTATACGGACAATGCCGCTTATATGGCGCTGGCAGAAAATCCGGATTTCCGCTTTATCGTTTCCAACACGACGGAGGCCGGTATTGTATATGAACCGGACAACAGGCTTGAGGACGCTCCGGCGAAGAGCTTCCCGGGCAAGCTGACCCAGCTGCTTTACAAGAGATATCAGCTTGGCCTTCCGGGCTTCATTGTCCTGTCGTGTGAGCTGATTGACCACAACGGCGAAGAGCTTGAGAAGTGCTGCAAGCAGTATGCGGATCAGTGGGGATTGGGTGAGGACTTTAAGGCATGGCTGTCGAAGGAGAATGATTTCTGCTCGACGCTGGTTGACCGCATCGTGACCGGTTTCCCGCGCGATGAGCACGCCGCCCTGTGTGAACGCATCGGTGAGCAGGATAATATGATGGATACCGCCGAGATCTTCCATCTGTGGGTGATTCAGGGACAGCACGAGGATGAGCTTCCGCTGCAGAAGGCCGGATATAATGTGGTCTGGACGGACAATGTCGACCCGTACAAGAAGAGAAAGGTCCGCATCCTGAATGGCGCTCATACATCCATGGTTCTGGGGGCGCGCCTGTACGGTCTGGAGACGGTCGGCGAGTGCCTGAAGGATGAGAAGGTTTCCGCGCTGCTGAAGAAGTGCATTTTCGAGGAGATCATCCCGACGATTGGCGATACGGAGGATAACCGCAAATTCGGCGCGGCGGTGCTGGAGCGCTTTTCCAATCCGTTCATCAAGCATATGCTGCTGTCGATCGCGCTGAATTCCGTCTCCAAATTCAAAGCGAGAGTTCTTCCGACAATCCTGGAGTACAAGGAGCAGAAGGGTAGCTATCCGCAGGGACTTACGTTTTCCCTGGCGGCGTTGATTGCGTTCTACCGCACCGATGAGGCAAACGATGGCGAGGAAATCATGAAATTCATGAAGACCGCTTCTGTGGCGGATATCCTGAAAAAGTCCGAGTACTGGGGCGAGGATATTTCCGATCTGCTGCCTGAGGTACAGAAGTGGTATGATCTGATTGAGAAGGAAGGCATGTCCGCCGCTTATGATGCGGTTCTTGCCAAATAATTGTGCCGACAGATCGGATGACAAAATAAAAAGGATGAAGGCGGGAGTTGAATAAACTCCCGTTTTTCAAATATGCCGGGCGCTCAGAGGGAGATACGTTTTATGTCACAGATTTTGTTGCGGGCAGGTTCGTTCGCGCTGATTATTGTAGTGGGGATATGCCTGAATCACTTTGGTATTGTCGGAAAAGACACCGGAGCCGGAATCAAAAAGATCCTGATTAACATTACGCTTCCCTGTGCGATTATTACAAATTTCGCGGCGGTTGAGGACATGAGTGCGGCAATGCTGCTGGTGGCGGTGTTTGGAATTATTGCCAATATCCTGATGATCGCAGTGGCGGCTGTCGTGTCGGGAAGGCTGCCGAAACGCGAACAGGCATTGAACATCCTCTGCATGCCCGGTTATAATATCGGGGCGTTCTGTCTTCCTTTTGTGCAGAGCTTTCTTCCGGCGATCGGTACGGTAACGGCCTGTATGATGGATCTGGGAAACAGCGTGATGTGCTCGGGCGTTACTTATGCGTTTGCCGCCGAGTATGTCTCAGAGGAACATCATGGTTTCGATATGATTTCTTTCGGGAAACGTCTGATAAAGAGCGCTCCTCTGCTTGCGAATGTGGGGATGTTTCTGATTTCGCTTGCGGGATTAAGACTGCCGGACGCGGTACTGACGCTGATTGAACCGGTGGCGAAGGCTAATTCCTTTGTCGCGATGCTGATGCTGGGACTCCTTTTTCGCCTGGAATTAAAGCCGGAATATATCCGGAAGGTTGGTAAGGTGTTAACCTTCCGCTATGTGTTTGCGGCAGTTTTGGCTGTAGTGGTTTATGTTTCCCTTCCGCTGGAACTGGCGGTCCGCCAGGCACTGGTACTGTTGTGCTTTGCGCCGTCGAGTGCGGTTGCGCCGGCCTATACCGGTATGTGTGGCGGAGATGAGGGGATGGCAAGCTGTATTAACAGTATGTCCATCGTGTGCAGCCTTGTGGTGATCACAGGGCTGATCGGAATCCTGGGAATTTACGTGTAATCATAGCGATATACGGCGAGGCTAAAAAGTTCCTGCAATCGCAGACGTTTTAGCCCCGCCGGTTTTCCGGGCAATGCATCATTTCCTGCGGCATTGCGGCATATAATAATGCGAAAGGCGGCGGGCGTTTGGAAAAATATGGGTGGCTGGAATTTGAGGAAAAAGACGGTGCTTCTGCTGACAGTGCTTGCGTTGGATGGTATTGCGGCCGGAGTCGCCACCAGTCTGATCGGCCGATTCGCTGAGGGAGAAGTTGAGGCCAATATCGCTGTGACGACACCGCAATTGCCGGAACCGGGCGGGAAATCGGAATCGGAGTCAGAGCCGGAAGACTCCACATCAGCCGCAGAAATGACAGCGAATCAGGCGGATGAACAGAAAACGGCAGCATTGACCTTCGATGACGGGCCGCATCCGGAATGTACGATGCAACTGCTCGACGGTCTGCGGGAGCGTGGTGTGAAGGCAACATTTTTTCTCATGGGACAAAGCGTGGAAGGAAATGAGGAAGTGGTACGAACCATGCAGGAGGACGGACATCTGATCGGTAACCATTGTTTTCAGCATATTCGTATGACTAAGGTATCGGAGACGGAAGCCTGTGAGGCGGTCAGCAGAACCAGTGAGCGGATTGAGGAAATTACCGGCACACGTCCGCGGTATCTGCGGCCGCCTTACGGCGAATGGAATGAAAATCTGGAATGTCTGCTTGATATGACCCCGGTTTTCTGGACCCTGGATTCGCTGGACTGGAAATTGCAGAATGCAGACGCGATTGTGCGCAGAGTAGAGAAATCCGTTCGCGACGGCGATATTATCCTTATGCACGATATTTTCCCGACATCCGTTGAGGCTGCCCTGCGTCTGGTTGACGAGCTTGGAGCGCAGGGATATCGCTTCGTGACTGCGGAAGAACTACTGGTTGACTGAACGCTGGTTTGACGGAACAGGTCGACGGACGGCAAAGATGGGACTGTCGGCAAAGATGGTTGACAGTCCTCGGCAAAAAATCTATACTGAATCCAGAATGGGAAATGAGGATGTTATGGATTTATTTGATTATATGAGAACCACGACCCAGGAAAAAGAATCGCCGCTTGCGTCACGCATGCGCCCGCGTACTCTGGATGAGGTGGTGGGGCAAAAACACATTATCGGGAAGGACAAGCTGCTCTATCGGGCGATCCGGGCGGACAAGCTTGGCTCAGTGATTTTTTACGGCCCTCCCGGCACGGGAAAGACGACGCTGGCCAAAGTCATCGCCAATACGACAAGCGCGCAGTTCCATCAGATTAATGCTACAACCGCAGGGAAAAAGGATATGGAAGAGGTTGTAAAGCAGGCGAAGGACGCGCTGGGGATGTACGGAAAAAAGACGATCCTGTTTGTGGATGAGATCCATCGTTTCAATAAGAGCCAGCAGGATTATCTCCTACCGTATGTCGAGGACGGGACATTGATTCTGATCGGCGCAACGACGGAAAATCCTTATTTTGAGGTGAACGGCGCATTGCTTTCCCGCTCACGTATTTTTGAACTGAAGGCGTTGGAGAACGCGGATATTAAGGAACTACTGCGCCGCGCGGTCAGCGACACAGAGAGGGGCCTGGGGAGCTTTCATGTGATACTGGATGAGGACGCGGCGGATTTCCTTGCTGATGTCGCGGGAGGTGATGCCCGGGCCGCGCTCAATGCGATCGAGCTGGGCGCGCTGACAACAGACCGTGATCCGGTGGACGGGAGTATCCATATTACGCTTGAGGTAGCGCAGGAGTGCATCCAGAAGCGTGCGGTGCGTTATGATAAGGATGGGGACAATCACTACGATACCATCTCGGCGTTTATCAAGAGCATGCGCGGTACGGATCCGGACGCGGCAGTGTACTACCTGGCGCGGATGCTTTATGCCGGGGAAGATGTCAAATTTATTGCGCGGCGTATTATGATCTGCGCGGCGGAGGATGTCGGGAACGCCGATCCGATGGCGTTGACGGTAGCTGTCAGCGCGGCACAGGCAGTGGAGCGCGTCGGTATGCCGGAGTCGCGGATCATTCTCGCGCAGGCGGCGGCCTATGTGGCCTGCGCGCCGAAGAGCAATGCGGCGGTTGTCGCCATAGATGAAGCGATGGACGCTGTGAAAAATCAACAGAACATGCCGGTGCCTCCGCATCTGCAGGATGCCCATTACAGGGGACACGAAGAGCTGGGGCGAGGGATCGGTTATCAGTACGCGCACGATTTCCCGAATCACTATGTGCGGCAGCAATATCTGCCGGACGGGATGGAGGGCCGGACGTTTTACCGGCCCTCGGAGATGGGATATGAGAAGACCATCGGGGAATTTCTGCATTTCCTGAAGAACCCGGAATGAAATCAGGGAACTCTGGGATCATTTCAGCATCATCCCGGATCATAAAAAGTGCTTTCCTTTTTATGGATAATAGAGTATAACCCGTTTTCGACACTTTGAGATTGGAAAAGAGGTGGAGCCCTTTGTAAATAC
>JAJQAA010000015.1 GCA_021204045.1 Clostridiales bacterium | reverse complement strand
AAGGCTGTCCTTTTTGTCTGTCCTGAATATGATACTTTACTGAAGAATTATAACAAATCCACTCTCAAACTGCAAATCCTTTTTTGCAGATTTCACAAATTCCGGCATTCTGAGATTGTTAATAATTTCTGCATATTAGCAATCTCAGAACAAACCATTTATATTTTTCGGATCAGCGCCGTAAATACCACGCTGATCACAGCACATCCAATCATAAAAAACACGGTCGTCATATAGGAACCACTGGCATCAAAAAGCATACCTCCGATTGTACCGCCAAACGAAGCAATCAGCAAGTTCAGGTTTACAAGTGAAAAATTCATCGGGTAATGAGTTGCGCCGTAAGCCGAATTGACAAACGCGGAATGAGTCGGGTTCAGTCCACCGTAGAAAAAGCCGCAGCACACAAAGCCGAGAATAATCAGTGGAAATACCTTCGTACTCAAAGCAGCCACCAGAATCACGGAAGACAGGCCAAAGCCCACGCTCACCGCGTACATCGTGACACTGCGCCCTTTTTTATCGAACAGATTGCCAAAGAACACACGCCCAATGCCGTTAAAAATGGAAATCAGTCCCACGACCGTGGTGATCGTACCGGCAGCCACCTCCGGCCCGACTTCCTTCGCGATGCCGCTCGCCTGGCTGATCAACGCCATACCTGCCCCGGTCATGCAGATTGCCCAGAGGAAGTACAGCCAGAAACTCGGACGTACTACCATCTGCTTCGTATCAATATCCAGGCCGTTCGCGTTGGATTTCTTTTTTCCGGCCGCGACAATCCCCTGCGCCTCCAGATCCTCCTTTGTAGGTTTCACGAGGAAAAATCCACAGACAGCAATTACCACCAGCAGAATGATGCCAAACACGAAAAACGAATTCCGCCATGCTTCCACACCTTCGCCTGAGGGCGTCACTGCCTGGTACACTTTGCCTACAATAAAGGAGCTCAGGCCAAAGCCCATCAGCAGTACGCCGGAAATCAGTCCATGCTTATCCGGGAACCACGCACCCACCGTACTGAGAACCGCATTGTACACAAATCCGGACGCGAAACCGCAGCAGACACCGTAACCCACATAAAGCATGGCCGGAGACTGAGCGCGGCTGGCCACAAAAAATCCGACGAAAAATAGCGCTGCCGAAAACCAGGCGTTCAGCTTCACATTGATCTTTCCGGCGACCATACCGCCCGCCATGCAGCCAATGCAGAAGGCCATCATGCAGATCGTGTAGGTCAGCGAGAGCTGCGCCTTGCTCCACTCTGTAAAATACGCCCCCAGCGGAAGTGACAATACACTCCACGCATACACCAGTCCGGCCAGCAGGAGCGTGACCACTCCCACCACCACATAACACCATCGATTAAGCTTCATACCAGTAGCCCTCCTCATCCCTATGTTCCGTTATTCTTCCTCTTCGTTTCAGATAATCTATATGAGACAGACACTCTCCCAGCGCAAACCACCGCTGTGCCGCTGGAAAGTCATCCCAGCTGGCAGCGCGGATCTTCCAGGTCATGCCGCCGGTAATGTCATACAACCGCGCCTTTCCCAGTTTCCCGATGACATTCCTGCACTCTTCAAGCCTTCGTGCATGGTGCTCCTTGAGCGCTGCAATCCGCTCGTGAAAATCTCCGGGTTTGCGGTGACCCGGCAGCGGAATCGTCACATCGTAGCGATCAATCTTGTCAAGGCTTTCCAGATAATCCCCCAGCGCATCCGCCACGCCCGACCAGTCTGTAATATTCGGGGTAATATCAAAAAGAACATGATCTCCAAGGATCATCGCCCCTGTCCCCACAATTTCAAAACACATCTGCCCTGGCGTGTGACCCGGCACGTAGATTGCACGCAATCGGTAATCCCCTGCTGTCAGTTCATCCCCCTCATCCAGAGGAACATAATCCTTATAACTCAGATCTCCAGCCAGTGCGCGGGAAGGCGTACAGGCAAACATTGCCCGGATCAGATCTTCATCCACTCCATTTTCCCGCAACCGCATGGCACGCAGCTCGTGAAGCGAACCGCCTACCCTGGTTCCTTCCAGATAACCCTTATCAATACGGCTGATGTAAATCTGATTATCTTTACAGATCATATCGGGGGCATTGCCCGAATGATCCGCGTGAAAATGTGTCAGAAGGATATCAGTCTCCTCCATCCGGACGCCTAAAAGCCTTAAGCCCTCATCCAGCGCCTGCTTGCATTCCTTCATGTGAAACCCGGTATCAATCAGCAGATTTTTGTTTCCCTTTCCCCGGATACAATAGCTGTTCAGCTCCTTCAGCGGGTTCCCCACCAGCGGAACCGGGATCCGGTAGATCCCCGGCAACACTTCTTCGATCTGATCTGTGGTCATAATGCTTTCCCTTCCTTCTGCGCCCGCTGACAGACGATCTCCTTCAACTCTTTCAGATGGATCTTCCCACAGCCGTTGAGCGGAAATTCATCAAATGCGAAAATATAAACCGGCATTTTGTAAGCGGCAAGCCGATGGGCAAGATGGCGGCGCAGGCCTTCCTTATCTACCGAGCGCCCCGGCATCGGGACGATGCAGGCAGCGATCTCCTCCTGAACCACGGGAGCAGGCACGCCTACCACCTTTACCTCGCGCACCCAGTCCAGTTCGCGGATCAGCTGTTCGATCTCCACGGGGGAAATATTCTCTCCCGCGCGGATGATCATCTCCTTGCAGCGTCCGGTGACATGCAGTCCCTGTTCCTCGTCCAGATAGCCGATGTCCCCTGTGCGCAGTCAGCCATCTGCCGTAAAAGCCTGTTCAGTAGCCGCGGGCAGGTTATAATATCCCAGCATCAGGTTGTAGCCCTTTACTTCGATCTCACCCGTTTCTCCGGAATCATGATGTCCATCCGCACAGGAGCTTCCGGCTTCACCATGCTCGTCCTCCGGCGCATCGCCAATTCGAAGCTGCACATGCTCCAGGATATGACCCACATACCCGGCCTTCCTCTCGTTGGAATCATCCCAGTCCGCAATCGCGATACAGGGAGAGGCTTCCGTCTGTCCGTAAGCCGGCTGCAAATGCATCCCCGGGAAACGCGCACAGATCTCCAGAAACTCCTCACGCGTCACCGCTGAACCGGCAATCAGCCCTGATTTCAGGCTGTCTGCCCGCCTGGAAGCGTACTTTTCCTTGCGGATCAGCGCCAGGAACATGCTCGGAACCCCATTTAAGATGGTGCATTGACCGTTTTCCAGCGCCTCCCACACTTTCGCCGTACGAAAATACGGAATCAGCAGCATGGACATACCGCCCATAATACAAGCGATAATTCCCGCTGTGATACCAAAGCAATGGAACAGCGGCACTGTAATGCACATCTTGTCCTCAGGCGTCCAATGCATGGCCTCCACCATCGCGCGGCTGTTGTTCACAAGATTATAGTGGCTGAGCAGCACGCCCTTCGGATAAGAGGTCGTTCCGGAAGTGAAGATCATGCAGGCCGCATCTTCTACAGACACCTGCTCCTTCACCCTTCGCACACGCGCAAGCGTCTCCGGGGAACGATCCCTCGCTGAAAAGCGGCGCTCGCTCATCCAGGTGCCTGCCTCCAGCTCATCAATATGTAAAAAGCGACGTACCGACGGGGTGTCCCCACGGATCTCCGCTACGATATCTTCATAAATTAGATCCTTGTTACCGGCCCCATAAAACAGAATTTCCACCTGAGAATAGTTCAGTATTCCCTTTACTTCTTCCTTTCGGAGACTGGTATTAATCAGGATCGGAACCGCCCCTACCTTCACCAGAGCCAGGAACGTAAATACCCAATTCGGACTGTTCAGGCTCCAAATTCCCACATGGATACCCCTGGAAATTCCCAGCCCTTCCATCTGTCCCGCGAACAGGTCCGATACTTCATCCAGTTGGCGGTAGGTACAGCTCCAGGCGCCCATCTCCATCGCGGTGCGCTCTCCGTTTGTCTCGGCCTGCTCACGCAAGCACTGGCCGATGGTCTTTTTTATCAGCTCCATATTCTCTCCGAGATTACCCTTCAATGGGGCTGAGGGCGAAGATTTCCCTTCGCCGACAGCCCCATATAAAATTGTCATCTGGCAGCGCTGCTGATGTACCGCGCCGCCTTTTTGTTCAAACAATTACAGAAACTTATTTGCGCTCGTCTTTCCAGACAAACATCGCGCCGCTCTCCTGCATCTGCTGGATCTTTGCGTCGTCATAACCCAGTTCTTTCAGGATTTCCGGACCCTGCTCGCCGATAAGCGGACCGGCCTTATATTCCGGAACACCCATCTCGCGGAACTTAACAGGAAGACGTACCAGCCTTCTGGTATTTCCGTTGGAGTAGGTCATATCATAGAAGCAGTCATTTGCCTCAGCCTGTTTGTCATTGCGGATCTCCGACCAGCTCTGGCACAGGGAGAACGGAATATCCAGCTCGGTCAGAATCGGTCTCCACTCCTCCACGGTCTTCTCCTGGAAGGCTGCCATCACCATATCGTAAACCTCAGTGGTAGCATTGTTTGCCTGGCAGCTCAGAATCGGGAAATACCGATCGCTTTCCGTCAGATCCTCTCTGCCGATCGCCGTCATAATTTTCTTGTAATAGGTGTTATAATCCGGCGTACAAAGCTGGATAAAACGGTCATCCTTCGTCTTCCACGCGGCGTTGATCGGGTTTACATTTTCTCTCACATTGATCGGATAATGCTGCGCCGGTCCCTCGTAGTTGGATGCCTGGATCATCATACCCATGTTGAAGACCGCGCTCTCAAACAGAGAGGTCTCGACCTTCTCGCCAACGCCCTTTGTCTTTGCCTGATAGAGAGCCGCCAGGATACCGGCCGCCAGGTTCATGCCCACGTTGTGATCGCCCAGACCGGGAACCGCGTTGAACGGGACGGTGCCTTTCTGACGCAGGGAATCAAAATAGCCGCCTCTCGCGAAGAATGCTGTAAAGTCAAATCCCGGCAGATCCTTGTCCGGACCATACTCGCCGTAGCCCGTGCAGATCGCATAGACCAGCTTCGGATATCTTTCTTTCAGAGACTCATAATCCAGCCCCTGTCTCTGCAGGGCCTGCACTCTCCAGTTGGTGATCATCACGTCCGCCGTATCCAGCAGCTTGAAGAACGCTTCTTTGCCCTCCGGGCTCTTTGTGTTCAGAGAAATGCAGCGCTTGTTGGCGTTTTCCAGATCCCAGGTCGTATTCTCATACATATCCAGCGGCCGTCCTTCACCGGGAGCCGTATATCTCAACGGATCACCCTTCGGGGCCTCAATTTTGATGACATCTGCGCCAAGGTCAGCGAGGAACCTTCCCGCGGTTGCCGCGGCGATAAAGGTTGCAAGCTCGACAACTCTGACGCCTTCCAGTGGTTTGCTCATATTCATCGTCTCCTTTTTTATATTCCCGCGAGAAAGCCCTCCTCGCCAGAGCACTTTCTCACAGTTATTTACATTTAATGATCAGTCCATCATGCCTTCTTCATTAAAATACATCGGTACCGGCCCGCTCACATAGCTGATCCCCGGCATGTCCCTGATGTCCTCGTAGAGCGTCTCGGAAACCTCGATCTCATCCAGACACAGCGTGTTTTTGATATGAACCACCCGCGCCTTGCTGTAATCCAGGTTGTGGCAACAACGAATCGCCAGAAGCACTGCTTCCTTATCGGTATTGGTATACACCGGGATCGCGCACGAATCCATCAATCCGGTTGTCAGGGAATTTGTCCAGGTCGCTTTCCAGTCCACATCATTGAGGCAGCGCCGTGTAGTCACATCCACACAGCTTAAGCCGCAGCCATTGTGGTGTGATTCCGGGGTAAGACCCCGCACAAACAGCTTTTTCAAATGCAGAGTGTCGCCAAATGTATGCGTGATATTGCGTCCCGTCACATTCGGGTCATGGCCGTTGCCGCTGATGTTTTTGCCGATCTCATCAATGATCAACAGGTCGATATCATCAAACAGGAACTTGGCCATCCGCTTTTTTGCGATCTCCAGCAACCGGGCGTCGGTCTCCATAAAATGTTCTCTGTCGCAAATTTCAATATTGCAAATATCGTCGTAAGCGTTCTGCACCACCCCAACGCCAAACGCAAACGGTCCTTTTTCAAGGAACTGCTCGGCAACCGGCGGAATCAGCTCCGCGAAACGATGAAAGCCGAAACGGTGAAACATGCTTGCTCCCTTGTGGTTTGCCATGCCGATGGCAATCATCTTCGCCAGGCCGCTTTCATGCGGGCCGCGAAAATCCGTGTGTGGTTTGACCTTGTTAAAGATTACAATCCCGTCCGACTCAAAAGCATAGCGATCACAGTACAGCGGAATGCCATTCAGCTCCCCATACTGCACCACTTCCATGGATGCGAGGATCGGAACATCCATCGTCTCCTCGGTGATATGGTAGCCCGCCAGCATCTCCTTCTGCCCCTCTGCCGTACCGCCGCCATGGCTGCCCATACACGGAGCAATGAACGGCTGCGCACCCCAGGATTTCAGAGTGTCACAGATCGTGCGGATCATCAGATCCAGATCCGGGATACCGCGGCTTCCCACCGTAATACAAATCCGCTTGCCGCGGTAGCTCTCTTTGTCCGCCACTTTGGCCAGCTCATTTTGCAGATGTCCTTTGATATCCTCAATTTTGGAGGAATCGTAGCTCTGGCGTATCCGGACCATGTTGGGAACCGGTACCAACTCCATACCCTGCACCGTCACATGTGTCTCTGGAAATTCAATAAACATAACCTTCCTCCTCATTATCACATTACATAATTTTTGGGGAAATTTACTGATCAGGCAATGGGCCGTTGGCATCCATTGCCTGACCTTTTTACAGCACTATCTTCAATTCATAACCGGCGTTGCCGCTTTTAGACCATTTCCTTAAAGGCCTGGATCATCGTGCCGGCCTGCTCGTAGTTCACCATCTGGCGGTCAACCTCGATGTTCAGATTCAGCAGCCCAGCAGCGTCGCAGGCGCGCTTGATCGGTACATAGTCAAACTCTTCGGTATCGCAGAACTTCGTCATCAGCACAATCACACCGCGCGCGTCATGTGCCTTGGCCTGCTCGACGATATAGTCCACGCGCTTCTTATCCTTGTCATACAGGAAGGAGCAGTTGTCCATATTTGCAAACTTGATCGCCATTGCCTGCAGCGGATCGCCCTCTTCCGGAGCGTCTGTGCGGTACTGGCGGGACTCGTGCGCAACATCGTCAAACACAACCTTGATATCATTGTCATCGAAGATCTTCAGCAGGCTCGGGGAATCCGCCAGCACGCCGCTGACAAGCACTCTTACCTTGCCTTCCGCCTTCGGGCCGGCCTTCAGCTCTTCATTGAGCTGCTTCACAATCGCCGTATGCTCCTCGGGAAGCATAAACCAGGCGCTCTTGAAGACGTCGTTTCTTGCCGCCGCGGAAATGTCCGCCGTCGAAGCGATCTCCGCGAACTCACGCATCACCGCATTGTGCTCATTGTAAATCTTGATGGAATCCTTCAGCGCGTAATCGGAATAATGCTTTCCGGTCGCGACGGTCAGGTCGTTGATCACTCTGCGATACATCGCTCTCGTAAATTTAATGCCATAAGCCGGCTTGCGGTTCTGCGGATAACTCATCGGGATGTAGGGAATCCCCTTCACCGCATATTTCCAGTTCTGTCCCAGGCACATCAGGGAATCACACAGAGACGGAACAATCAGAGCGGAAACGCCCTCATATTCGCCTTTCATACCCAGCTCCAGGATGGACTGCACGATCGAGCTGATGAAAGCCGGGAAATATTTCTTGGCTTCGTTAAGCTCCATATCCGCGCCCCAGGCGCCCATGGGAACGATACCCATGGAATGGATGATTTCATTCGGTGTGTATACGGGAGCAACCAGCACAACCGGCTTGCCCTCGGCAAGATATTTGTCAAGCTGCTTTTTCGGAGACGTCGCGATCTCGTGAAGCTGAGCCAATAATTCATTCACTGCCATCTTTATTTCCCTCCTTTATTTCCTTCCATGAGCTCCATCAGTCCCTGTACACGCGTGTCATACTGCGCCTCAGAGAAGTTTCTGGGATCCGCCTGGTCTCCGTCGAAGGAAACGACCGGAATACCGCAGGCCTCGCCGATCTGGCGGCTCATCTCCGGCATAAATCCGGACCAGAGCTTGCAGGAGCGGTTGGTATGTACAAGAAGACCCTCTACATGGTTGGCCTTACACAGCTTGACTCTCTTGTCTCTGGAATGCTCCAGGTTCATGCTGTTGGGCACGTTCGCGTAAGCGCGGCACATTCCGTCGAAATCATCATAAATGAAACCGAACGCGTCGGCGTAAATGGTCGTGACCATGTTGATCCCGCGGCTCTTAAGACCCGTCGAGGTGACGCGCAGCCACGGCCAGCAGGCAATACCCTCGAACATGATGCGGTATTTCTCTTCCGCACGGAACGTGGACTCGCCCTTCTCGTGATTCTCCTTGTACTCCTTAAGCAGCGTCTCCATCGCGTCGCCAGCTTCCTTCTTGCCTCTGGCGGTAACCATAACGGCCATGTGGTTGAGCAGGTCGAAACCGTTGAACGGAGAGGGAACATATTTTGCCTGGGAGGTAGCTTCCACCCAGAGACGGCTCGCGCGTCCGGAATACTGCATGACTTCCTTGAAACGCTCATCGCTCCACTTCTTGCCGGTGTAGTCCTCAAGCTGATGGATGACATCCCAGAACTGCTCGCGGATATACTCTACCTCGTCCTCAGATACCTCATAATCCGGGTTGAACGGGATATCAATGATATACATCGGGATATTCAGCTCTTTGGAGATGTTCTCATACCATTTGATCATGCAGTTGCAGATGTTGTTGCAGCAGAGCACAAAATCCGGCTGCGGCATATCCTGCTCAGGAGCTGATTTCAGCTTCATGTAGGCCAGGGAAATACGGGCATATGCGCAGATATCGTTGGAATAGCCCTCGCCCTCAGCCTCATTACACATGCGCTCGCCGCCGCCTCTGGCTGCGATACCGGCTGCCTGGTTCTCAGGATAGCAAACTGTCAGACCCAGCGTCTCCGGAATCTCTACCGGAAAGTTACTGGCGCACCAGCCCACCATCTCGCCGCGAGCCTTTGCCTCAATCGCGTCCGTGTAAGCTTTCGCAGCGATCTGACCCAATTTGTACTTGGCGGAATTGGGATCCGGCGCAGGTCTGCTTTTTTTCTTGACTTCTTCACCCATGTTAAACTACCTCCTTTGATTGTGAATATTCTCGGCGTCCCCGAAGTCTGTGAAACCGGCTTTGAAAACTCCGGTTTTATAAATCCTCCGATGAATCCAGGAGTTTTTATCGACTTTTATGTGTGGCGAAATATCGCGACAGTGTCGTACCTTGGTCAGGAGTTCGAAGCTTCCGCTCAGCCGACGCTCTTTACCTTGTCCCAGCCGTACAATGCCGCGCCCAGCGCGCCCATGAGCTGCGCGTTCTCATCGTGGAGAATCTCCACCCCCAGCTCTCTCGCCATCGCCTCGCGCACGCCGCCGTTTTTCGCAACGCCGCCGCTCATGCAGACATCCGCGCGGATACCCACCCGCTTTGCCAGGGAAGCTACCCGGACCGCAACCGACTGGCAGATACCTGCAACCAGATCCGGGATCGCCGTACCGGACGCGAGCTGTGAAATCACCTCGGATTCCGCGAAAACCGTACAGGTGCTGGAAATACTCGCAACCTTCTCCGCTTTGGCCGCCTCAGTCTCAAGCTCGGAGATATCCAGCTTCAGAATATTTGCCATCACATCCAGGAAACGCCCTGTCCCTGCAGCGCACTTGTCATTCATCACGAAATTCACCATGCGCCCCTGTTCATTCAGCGAAAGCACTTTGGCGTCCTGACCGCCGATATCAATGACGGTACGGGCGCCCGGGAAAACATGGTGAATGCCCAGTGCGTGACAGGAAAGCTCGCTGACCTGGTAATCCGCCCCCTCGTAGGTTTGTCTGCCGTAACCGGTGGCTACTGTACAGCCAATCTCTTCCTCTTTGATACCGCTCTCATCCAGCACGTTGCGAATCACCTGCGTCACGCCGTCCGTGCCCACCGTCGCAATCACGATCGAGGAAGCCAGCATTTCTTCTCCATCCTTTAAAATCACTGCTTTTGAAGTAGTCGAACCAATATCAATGCCTAATGTATACATGATAAAACTCCTTTTTCCTTAATATATGTACCAATCAGGGCCAATAACGTCCTGATTATTGTCTGTATATTTTATTGATATTTTGTTATTTTTTTGACAAACTGGAATACACAAAATATTTATTCTGGTAAACCGTGCCTCCTGTGTCCACGATCCATTGGCTGGTCTACCCCAACAAATTTTCAATATACCCTTTCACGTTCTTGGTTGGTTTTCTAGTATACAAGTTAATGTACTAAAAATAAAAGCATCCGTTCCTGCCTGAAATCCAAAACCGCATCACGACCTCTGTCTTACAATGGCATTCTATCAGTTTTCCTGATAAATGTAAATAGGAATCTTGTGTTTTTTTCGTATTTCCATATCCTTGACAAAAACAAATTGTAACTATTACACAATTTTCCCGGTTTTTCCACGATAAGTGATTATATTTCCATGGCTTGAATGGCTGCCGCATCCAGTCCGTCATTTCCCGCCGCCCAGCACCATCAGCCTGGGTGATTTTTGTTCATATGATCGAAAATAAGAAGGATATTTATCGATTGCCCGGTCCGCAATCGATGTAACCGTCTCCAGATGATCCGCCAGGCGCTCCTGCGCCTCATAAGGATTTCCTGCCTTAATCGCATCCAGAATTGCCTGGTGCTGGCGTATCATCTCCGGAATACGGTTGTCAAATGCCACATCAAAGCATTTCCAGCGCGTCACATGCAGCATGCTGTCATCCAGCATGCGCATCACCGTACCGCGCCCCACGACATCAACCATAATCTTATGGAACTCGGAATCCAGCTCCGGAAAACAGCCCAGATAATCTGCCTCATTACGGCATTTTCCCTGCTCTTTCATGTTTTTTTCCAAACGGGAGACAAGATCGGCTCTGGTCTCCGGCCCCAGAAATTTGAATATCTCGTAAATAACCTCTTTTTCCACCGCCGTCCTTAAAATGAGAAGATCGGAAATATGATCCAGATCAATCAGACTGACATAAGTTCCTCTCTGCGGATATATTTCGATAAATCTAATCTGGCGCAATCTCGTGAATGCCGTACGGATTACAGAACGGGACACCCCGTAATCCTTAGCCATCTGATTTTCACTGATCAGCTGTCCCGGCTCAAGCTCCAGCTTGATAATCCTGTCCAGTATCCGATCATAAATTTCATCCGCCGTCAGCGGACGGTTCCGGTTCGTTTTGGAATACACGTAGCTCCATCCCTCTCTGTCATTTCCGTGCTGCAACTGATTATAGTTTACCTGAAAATCTGCGTTTTGGCAATTATAAGCTTCCCGAAAATCGTATCTCCATAATATCTTTGATAAAACAAAAACAAGAATTATCCGCCGGAACCTGCGGACACAATTTCTGATAAGCTATAGTAAACACAATTTAAGAAATGGACATCTCTTGTGAATCAGGCAATTACCCGTATCCATGGGGATAACTGCGGACTTTTCAGCGGCCGCGGTATCGGCGTCGCCGTCCTTGATACCGGCTGCTTTCCCCATGAGGACCTGAAATCCCGGATCATCGGTTTTTATGACATGCTGCACCGCCGTCCGTTTCCCTACGACGACAACGGCCACGGCACGCACGTATGCGGCATCATCGGCGGCGACGGCCAGGCCTGCAGCGGCAAATATCGCGGCGTCGCGCCCGGCTGCCATCTCGTGCCGGTCAAGGTACTGGACGCACGCGGAAACGGTTACGCCTCCGATGTCCTTGCCGGTCTGCGTTTTATCCGTGATCATTGCCGGGAATGGAATATCCGTGTCGTCAATATTTCCGTCGGTTCCCTTTCTCCCCGCTGTATGAGCGAAAATTCCGCCCTCGTGCGTGGTGTCAACGATGCCTGGGACGACGGACTCATTGTCGTAGTCGCCGCAGGAAATACCGGCCCGAAACCCGGTACCGTCACCACACCCGGCATCAGCCGCAAAGTTATCACGATTGGCTGCTTCGACGACGACCAGGCAGTCACGGTCATGGGCAACCGCATGGTCAATTATTCCGGCCGCGGTCCGACCAGCTCCTGCGTCTGCAAACCGGACATCGTCGCCCCGGGCGCGGCAATCCACAGCTGTGCCGCCTCCTCCGGCGAATACACCGTCAAAAGCGGCACTTCCATGGCGACTCCGCTCGCCGCGGGTGCGATCGCCCTGCTCCTGGAAAAATATCCCGAAATGAACAACCGCGACGTCAAGCTATTCCTGCACGAGCGTGCCGTCGACTTAGGGTTGCCACGCAACCAGCAGAGCTGGGGAATGCTTGATATCCGGGAATTGCTGAGGTAATGTTTGAAATGTATGATGCTACGGATTGCCTCAAAGAGCGCCCTGCGGGTGTCCGTGCTTCGCACTCCTGCAATCCTGCATCATACCAATTTATGTATAAATAATCCGCTGCGCAGCTTCGGCTCGAACCAGGTGGACTTGGGCGGCATCAGCAGCCCCGCGTCCGCCACCGCGAACAGCTCCGCGATCGAGGTCGGGTACATCGAGAAGGCCACAGCCTGACCGCCGTCTACCAGACGCTCCAGCTCCGCCAGACCGCGAATACCGCCGATAAACTGGATGCGCGCGTCCGTGCGCGGATCGGCGATTCCCAGCACCGGAGCCAGAAGATAATCCTGCAAAAGCGACACGTCCAGGCCCCGCACCGGATCATCATTAATAATCTCCGGCCGCGCCGCCAGCTCATACCAGCCATGATCCAGGTACATGCCGATGTGGCGCGAGTTCTCCGGCTGCACTGGCGCTTCCGCCTTCGCCACGATGAAACGCTTTTCCACTTCCGCAAGAAAATCCTTTTTATTAAGGCCGTTTAAATCCTGTACCACACGATTATAAGGCATAATCATAAGCTCTTCGTCGGCAAACAACACTGAAAGGAAATAATTGAATGGCTCCTCGCCCGTATACCCCGGGTTCGCCGCGCGGCGGCGCAGACCCACCTTCACAGCGGAAGCGGCGCGGTGATGGCCATCCGCGATATAGACTGCGTCCATAGCCGCAAAATGTTCACGGATAAATGCGTTATCGGCGGCGTCCGCTACCTTCCACACCTGGTGGCGAATGCCGTCTTCTGCGGTAAAATCGTACAGCGCTTCCTGCGCAGTAATCTGCGCGATCCGCTTACTGAGCGAGCGGTCCGCACGGTAAGCAAGAAAGATCGGGCCGGTATGCGCGTTTGTCACATCAACATGACAGATGCGGTCCTGCTCCTTATCCTCGCGCGTGTTCTCATGCTTTTTGATCACGCCGTTTAAATAATCATCTACGGCTGCACAGGCGACGACGCCGGTCTGTGTCCGTCCGTCCATCGTCAGCGCGTAAATATAGTAAACCTCGTCCTCATCTTCCAGCAAAACGCCCTGCGCAATCCAGTCGTTCAGCATCGTGCGGGCCTTCTCATAGACGCGCAGATCGTGCAGGTCCACGCTGTCGTCAAACTGGGTTTCGGCGCGGTCGATCGCCAGAAACGACTGCGGATTTTTCGCTACCACAGCCTTCGCTTCCTGTCGGCTGTAAACGTCATAAGGAAGCGCCGCCACAACCGGCGCCGCTTCCTTATTGGGGCGGATACAGCGAAATGGTCTGATATTGGCCATACGTATCTCTCCTTTGTTTGCGTCAGCTTCCGGCACCGTCGCCCGAAACCGCGCATTGATCAGTCATCTGTCGTCCTGAATCATCTATTTTTGAATCATTTGCAGTTCTGAATAACCAGTAATGATATCTACCGCACTATCCTGACGCGTAACACACCCTTAATCGCGGACAGCCGCTCCACAGTCTCCTGATCGATATGCTCTTCCAGATCCATCAGCGTGTACGCGTATTTGTCACGGCTCTTGTTGGTCATATCCGAAATATTGATTCCCTTCGACGCCAGCATCCCCGTGATCTGCCCGATCATATTCGGCACGTTGTGGTGCATCACCGCGACGCGACCCGCTGCCTTGCACAAACCCATATCGCAGCGCGGATAGTTTACCGAGTTGCGAATGTTGCCGTTGTCCAGGTAATCCATGATCTCTTCCACGGCCATGCGCGCACAGTTTTCCTCGGATTCCTCGGTGGACGCGCCCAGATGCGGGATCACGATCGTATGCTCCATATGCGCGGATTTGGGATTCGGGAAGTCTGTGACATACTTCTTCACCTTGCCGGAGGCGAGCGCCTCAGCCATATCATCATCGTTGACCAGAACATCCCGCGCAAAGTTGAGCACCACAACGCCTTCCTTCATCTGCTCAAGTGCCGCACGGTTGATCATCCCCTTCGTGTCGTCCGTGGCCGGAACATGCACGGTAATATAATCACAGTCCTGATATATCGTGTCCAGGCTGGTCACATGGCGCACATCGCGGGAAAGCTGCCAGGCAGCGTTGACGGAAATAAACGGATCATAGCCATATACTTCCATGCCCAGAGCAGCAGCGGCGTTGGCCACCTCGGCTCCAATCGCGCCCAGACCGATCACGCCGAGCCGTTTTCCTTTGATCTCACAGCCGGCAAATGCCTTTTTATTTTTCTCCGTCGACTTGGCGATCGCGGGATCCTCTCTATCCGCCTCACACCAGGCGACGCCGCCAATCACATCTCGGGAAGCCAGAAACAATCCCGCGAGCACGAGTTCTTTTACCGCGTTGGCATTTGCGCCAGGCGTATTGAATACTACAATACCTTTCTCTGCACAGGCATCAAGCGGAATATTGTTAACGCCGGCTCCGGCGCGGGCGATCGCCTGCAGGGACGCAGGAAACTCAACCTCATGCAGCGCTGCGCTGCGTACCAGAATTCCGTCCGCATCATCCAGTTCTTCCGTCAAAGCGTAATCCTCCGTCAGCAGGTCGGTACCCTGCGGGGATATCGCGTTAAAGCAGTAAATTTTTTTCATCACTGATGTGCCTCCTCAAACTGTTCCATAAATTTCACTAGCTTCTCCACGCCCTCGATCGGCATCGCGTTGTAAATGCTGGCGCGCATACCGCCGACCGTACGATGTCCTTTTAAGTTTACAAACCCGGCCGCGGTCGCTTCTTTCACAAACTCCGCGTCCAGTTCCTTATCTCCGGTCACAAACGGCACGTTCATGAGCGAACGATCCTCTTTCACCACCGTCCCCTTGAACAGCTTGCTCTGGTCAAGGAAATCATAGAGGATCTTCGCTTTTTTCTCATTATACTCCTTCATCGCCTCAAGACCGCCTTTGGCTTTCAACCACTTGAAGACCTTACCGCAGATATAAATCCCATACGCGGGCGGAGTATTGTAGAGCGATTTCGCGTCCGCGTGGATCTTATACTGGCACATGGTAGGCGTGCCGGGCAGCACGTCCTCCGTGATCAGATCCTCGCGGATAATGACGATCACGACGCCGGCCGGGCCGACATTTTTCTGCACACCGCCGTAAATCAGGCCGTATTTTGTCACGTCAATTGGCTCCGACAAAAAGCAGGAGGAAATGTCCGCCACCAGTGTCTTGCCCTTTGTGTTTGGCAGCTTCTTGTACTTGGTGCCGTAAATCGTGTTGTTCTCGCAGATATAAACATAATCCGCATCGTCATCAATCGGCAGATCGGAGCAATCCGGGATATAGCTGAATGTCTTGTCTTCACTGGAAGCCACGGCTACCGCTTTGCCATATTTCTGCGCTTCCTTGAAGGCTTTTTTTGCCCACTGACCGGTAATAATGTAGTCCGCCACGCCGTTCTTCATCAGATTCTGCGGAATCATCGAGAACTGCAGACTCGCGCCGCCCTGCAAAAACAGCACACGATAATTGTCCGGAATTCCCATCAGATCGCGGATATCCTGCTCCGCGTCCTCAATGATCGTCTCGAACACTTTCGAGCGGTGGCTCATCTCCATCACAGACATGCCGCTGCCCTTATAATCAAGCATCTCCTCCGCCGCTTCCCGCAGCACCTCCTCCGGAAGTACCGCCGGACCGGCCGAAAAATTATAAACTCTTGCCATGGATTTTCCTCCTTATCCTCCCTACTTTGTTTCCAGCTTCAGATCCGTATCGTCAAACGCCGCCTCAATCGGCGCGCCCGGCGAAACCATCGGATATACCTTATCATCGCAGTCAATCTGACAGTCGATCACAACCGGGCCGCCAAGCGCCATCGCTTCCTCAAGCACCGGCCGCAGCTCTTCTCTGCCGCTCACACGATAGCCTTTGGCCCCCATGGCCTCCGCCATCTTAACAAAATCGACCGCGTCATCCAGCACCGTATGTGAGTAACGTTTGCCGTAAAACAGGGTCTGCCACTGCCGCACCATGCCCAGCACATGGTTGTTGAGCACAACCTCGATGATCGGGATATTGTAACGTGCCGCTGTCGCGAGCTCGTTCATATTCATGCGCAGGCAGCCGTCGCCGGCAATATTGAATACCGGCGTATCCGGGCGACCCATGTCACGGCAGCCCAGCTTCGCGCCCATCGCGGCTCCCAGACCGTAGCCCATTGTGCCCAGGCCGCCTGAGGTCAGCAGCGTGCGCGGCTTTTTGTACTTATAATACTGCGCCGCCCACATCTGGTTCTGACCAACTTCGGTCGTAATAATCGCGTCGATGTCCTTCGTCAGATCGTAGATCGTCTCGATCACATATGGGCCGGTAAGCAGCCTTTTATCATAGCGCAGCGGATACATCTCTTTAAGACGTCCGATATGCGCCACCCACTCGTCATGGTTGATCGGATCCAGCCGCGCGTTCAGACGGCGAAGTACCACCTTGAGATCTCCGATAATACTGGCGTCCGTATGAATGTTTTTATTGACCTCCGCCGCGTCGACATCAATCTGCAGAATCTTCGCGTTCCGCGCAAATTTCGCAGTATTTCCGGTTACACGGTCACTGAAACGCGTCCCCAGCGCGATCAGCAGATCGCACTCAGTAATGCCGAAATTCGACGTCTTCGTGCCGTGCATACCGACCATACCCGTGTAAAGCTCGTCTGTAGCATCGAACGCGCCCTTTCCCATCAGGGAATCCGCCACCGGAGCCTGGATGCGGTGCGCCAGCGTGCGCAGCTCCTCGGAGGCGTTGGCCGAAACCGCGCCGCCGCCCACAAAGATAAACGGCTTGCTGGCCTTGCGGATCAGCTCGAGCGCGCGCTCCAGATCCTCCTCACGGATCGTATCCGTCTTCCGCTCCACCGGCTCCGGAATCTCGGGTGTGTACGTGCAGGTAGCCGCGGTCACGTCCTTGGTAATATCAATCAGCACCGGACCCGGACGGCCGCTCTGTGCAATGCGGAACGCGCGGCGAACCACCGGAGCAAGCTTCGTGATATCTTTAACAATAAAACTGTATTTCGTGATTGGCGTCGTAATACCGGCAATGTCAACCTCCTGGAAGCTGTCTCGGCCAAGCAGACTCACGCCCACATTGCAGGTGATCGCCACAACCGGAACCGAATCCATCATCGCTGTAGCGATACCGGTGACAAGATTGGTTGCGCCCGGTCCGGAGGTCGCCAGGCAGACCCCTACACGACCGGTCGCGCGCGCGTAGCCGTCAGCTGCGTGTGAAGCGCCCTGCTCATGCGAGGTCAGCACATGGGTAATCTCATCCCGGTGCTTATAAAGTGCGTCATAGACATTCAGGATTGTGCCGCCCGGATACCCAAAGACCGTGGTAACCCCCTGTTCCTTGAGGCACTCCACCAGAATCTCCGAGCCGTTTAATTCTCTGGTCTCTGGCATATCCGGGGTCTGCGCTGCTGTCGTATCTGGCATGTATATCCAACTCCTTAGACTTCTATAATATCTCTGTTCTTAATTGTTTCGTTTCTGATTAGTTTCCTTTTAAAACGGCGCCCTTGTCCGCGCTGGTAACCAGCTGCATATAACGCTTTAAGTAACCGGTGACTTCCTTCTGTTTGGGAGTCCAGTTCTCACGGCGGCGCGCAAGCTCCTCATCGGACACCCGCATATTGATCATGTTCGCGTCGATATCGATCTCAATGATATCGCCCTCCTGCACCAGGCCAATCGGGCCGCCCAGCGCTGCCTCGGGGCTGACATGTCCGATCGAAGCGCCGCGAGAAGCGCCAGAAAAACGTCCGTCCGTGATCAGTGCCACGGAAGAGCCGAGCCCCATACCGACAATCGCTGACGTCGGGTTGAGCATCTCACGCATGCCCGGACCGCCCTTCGGTCCCTCATAACGGATCACAACAACATCGCCCGCTACGATCTTGCCGCCTTTGATCGCCGCGATTGCATCTTCTTCGCTGTCGAACACACGCGCCGGTCCCTCATGCTTGAGCATCTCCGGCACCACCGCGGAGCGCTTCACAACGCAGGAATCCGGAGCGAGGTTACCGCGCAGCACCGCAATACCACCGGTCTTTGAATAAGGATTGTCTACCGTGCGGATCACGCTTGTGTCCTTATTGACTGCGTCCGCGATATTCTCACCCAAGGTTTTGCCGGTGCAGGTCATACAGCTCAGATCCAGAAGACCGAGCTTGCTGATCTCCTTCATGACCGCGTAGATACCGCCGGCCTCATTCAGATCCTCCATGTAGGTCGGACCCGCTGGGGCAAGGTGGCAAAGGTTCGGAGTCTTCGCGCTGATCTCATTGGCAATGTCGACATTGAGTTCCACGCCGGCTTCATGCGCGATCGCTGGCAGATGCAGCATGCTGTTGGTGCTGCAGCCCAGAGCCATATCCATCGTCAGCGCGTTGCGGAAAGCCGCTTCCATCATAATATCGCGCGGACAGATGTTTTTCCGCAGCATATCCATGACCGCCATGCCCGCATGCTTCGCGAGGCGGATGCGCTCGGAGTAAACCGCCGGGATCGTACCGTTGCCACGCAGCCCCATACCGAGAACCTCGGTCAGACAGTTCATACTGTTGGCTGTATACATACCGGAGCAGGAGCCGCAGGTCGGGCAGACCTTATTCTCAAATTCGGTGACGTCGTCCTCCGTCATCAGACCGGCTTCGTAGGAGCCGACCGCCTCGAAAATGCTCGACAGGCTGCGCTTCTGGCCCTTGACATGACCGGCCAGCATCGGGCCGCCGCTGACGAAGACCGTCGGGATATTCAGACGAGCCGCCGCCATCAGAAGGCCGGGCACATTCTTATCGCAGTTCGGGATCATCACCAGCGCGTCAAACTGATGCGCCAGCGCCATGCACTCGGTCGAATCGGCGATCAGATCACGGGTCACCAGCGAATACTTCATACCTACATGTCCCATCGCGATGCCGTCACAGACCGCGATCGCCGGGAACTCGATCGGCGTGCCGCCGGCCATCGCTACTCCCTGCTTCACGGCCGCTACAATCTTATCCAGATGCATGTGGCCGGGAACGATTTCATTGTAGGAATTGACAATTCCTACGAGCGGGCGGGCCATCTCCTCCGCGGTCAGCCCAAGCGCATTCATCAGTGATCTCGCCGGCGCCTGCTGCATACCTGATTTTGCGTTGTCACTTCTCATGATATCCTATATCCTCCTATCTATTATCCAAATGCCCGCAAAAGACGGGCATAACCCCCTAATTTATCGCGTTCGCCGCGACCTTCGCCGCGATCAGTCCGCCCATCTCGGTGGTGCCGACCTGTTTGCATCCGTCAGCCATGATATCCGACGTGCGCCAGCCCTCGGTGAGCACTTCCTGTACCGCAGTCTCAATCGCAGCCGCTTCCTTATCAAGGTCAAAGGAATAGCGCAGCATCATCGCCGCGGAAAGAATCGTGGCAATCGGGTTGGCAATATCCTTGCCCGCGATATCCGGCGCGGAACCATGGCTCGGCTCATAGAGACCGAATTTGGTCTCATTGAAACTGGCCGAGGACAACATGCCGATCGAGCCGGTGATCATGCTCGCCTCATCGGAAAGAATATCGCCGAACATATTCTCCGTCAGTACGACGTCGAACTGCCCCGGATTCATCACCAGCTGCATCGCGCAGTTGTCCACCAGCATGTGCTCAAGCTTCACTTCCGGATAGTCCTTCGCGACCTCCTCAACCACTTTGCGCCACAGGCGGGACGAATCAAGGACATTCGCCTTGTCAACACTGATCACATGTTTCCTGCGCTTCATCGCGATGTCAAACGCCTTGATTGCAATACGTCGAATCTCATTTTCATTGTATACGAGGGTATCCGTGGCCTGGAGAACGCCGTTTACCTCTTCGGTATGCCGCTCGCCGAAATAAAGGCCACCGGTCAGTTCACGCATGATCACCATGTTAAAACCGTCCCCGATGATCTCCTTCTTGAGCGGACAGGCGTCCGCCAGCTCCCGGTAAAGATAAGCCGGGCGCATATTGGCAAACAAGTTGAGGCCCTTGCGGATCGCCAGAAGCCCCGCCTCCGGTCTTAAATTCGGAGCCACATCATACCATCTGGAATTTCCCACATTTCCACCGACCGCTCCCAGCAGCACGGCATCCGCCTGTTTCGCTGTCGCCAGTGCCTCATCCGTCAGCGGCACTCCGTACTCGTCGATGGAACAGCCGCCCATCAGTATCTTCGTGTAGGAAAAAGTATGGCCGTAGCTTTCGCCGACCTGGTCCAGAACCCTGCACGCTTCCCGGACGATCTCCGGACCAATCCCGTCGCCGGGAATCGTCACAATCTTATATTCCATGTTCATTCTCCTCTTTTGGACAGCAAAAAGGCCTTCCTGCCGCCATCTGATAATCGTTTTCTACTATCTTAGCGCATTTATTTTTAATTTTCAATATTTGCAGGGGATTTTGTATGAAAAAAATGTGGTAAAAAGTTACTATTCACGGGGTGGGGAAAAGACGGACTGAGATTTTGACTTTAAAT